>DASTSM010000325.1:0-11050 GCA_035760685.1 Gammaproteobacteria bacterium
CCGGACGCTCAACGGCGCCTGGGGCGCTCGGGGCGCTCGGTCGACTCGTCCACGAGACCCTTTCGGCACCGGAACGCATCGGGCCGGGGACACTAAAGAATTTTTTCGATGTCATAGAATTGGGACGTGAAGAGGCAGCGAGGTAGGGCCGCGGCGCCGAGCGGCGGCGGCGCGCGGAGCAAATGCCGCGGGCGCCGCGCGAGCGGGGCCGCCGGCTAGGCGTCGCGAAAGCAGTCGAAGCGTGGATTCGAATACCGATCACAGCGGGCACGAAGAAGCCATCGCGCCGGTGAGGCCGCCGTTCGCGACGGCCGAGTCGACGGCGCACGGCGCGCACGACGAAGCGGCGTACGCGGGCGGCGTCTATGCCGATCGTTCCGGCGGCGCGAGCGCCCGCCCGGGCTCGCGCTTCGGGCCCGCGATCGTCGCCGTCGCAGGCGCCGTGCTCGTCGCCGTCGCGATCGGCGTGTTCTTCGTGCTGCCGAAGTGGATGAGCTCGGCAGCACCGGAGCCCGCACCCGCCGCGAGCGCCGCCGCGCCCGAGCCCGCCGAGCCTCCGAAGCCCAAGCTCACGGAGGCGCAGATCGCGGCGCTCTCGGCGCAAACCGAAGACCTGCTCGCCCAGCTCTTGACGCAGCAGCAGCGGCTCAAGGAGATGTCCGCGGAGAGCTGGGGCGGCGAAGACTGGGCCCGCTACGAGCAGGCGTCGAAGAGCGGCGACGACGCCTATCTCGCGAAGTCCTTCCAGGACTCGGTCGCGTCGTATCAGCAGGCGCTCGATCTCGGCAAAGCGCTGCTCGAGCGGTCGAGCGAGATCACGCACAGGGCGCTGACCGCCGGGCAGCAGGCGCTCGAGGTCGGCAACTCGGAGCTCGCGATCCAGCAGTTCGATCTCGTGCTCGGCGTCGAGCCCGACAACGAGGAGGCGAAGGCGGGCCGCGCGCGCGCGGAGAAGCTGCCGCAGGTGCTTGATCTCGCGCACCGCGGCGACGAGCTTCGCGACCAAGGCCAATTGCCCGAAGCCGCGGACGCCTATCGGCAGGCGCTCGCGGTCGACGGCGCGTGGAAGCCCGCGGCCGACGCGCTCGCGCAGGTCGAGCGGCAAATCGCGGATCAGAAATTCGAGGCGCTCATGTCGAAGGCTTTCACAGCGCTGTCCGGCGGAAGCTACGAGGACGCCGAGAACGGATTCAAGGCCGCGCTCGCGATGCGGCCGGGCTCGGGAGAGGCGAAGGACGGCCTCGTTCAGGCTCGGCAAAAGCTCGCGCTCGACAAGATCTCGCTCGCGCAGACCCGCGGCGCCGCGTTCGAGCGCCGGGAGCTCTGGGACCGGGCCATCGAGCAGTACGAGCAGGCGCTCGCCGAGGACAGCACGCTCCAATTCGCGAAAGAGGGGCTCGAGCGCTCCCGCTCGCGCGCGGGCCTCGACGCGAAGCTTTCGCACCTCATCGAGAATCCCACCTTGCTCTTCCGGGAGGACGTGCTCGAAGGCGCGCGCGGCGTGCTCGAGCAAGCGCGCGCGATTCCGGATCCGGGCAGCCGATTGAACCAGCAGATCGAGCGCCTGGACACACTGATCGCGCAGGCGACGACGCCGGTCACCGTGGAGCTTCGCTCCGACGCGCAGACGGAGGTCACGCTGTATCGGGTCGGCAAGCTCGGAGCGTTTGCGGCCAAGCAG
Organism: Gammaproteobacteria bacterium; assembly: GCA_035760685.1. Lineage (GTDB taxonomy): Bacteria > Pseudomonadota > Gammaproteobacteria > Steroidobacterales > Rariloculaceae > ZC4RG20. Next base: position 1,682 of record DASTSM010000325.1, read on the forward strand.
GTCGAGCTTCGCCCCGGGCAATATACGGTCATCGGCTCGCGCGACGGCTACCGCGACGTGCGCGAGACCTTCACCGTGCTTCCGGGCAAAGCGCCGGAGCCCGTCAGCGTGGTCTGCTCCGAGACGATATGAGGAAAGAATGAACGCGACGAGGCAACCGAGAGGCGGGAGCGGCGCGGAGACGAACGCCGACTGGGCCGTCGCGACGGATTTCGGCGGTCACGTGCGCCGCTTCGGCGCGGAAACGCTGCCGATCTCGATCGGCGGCGCCGTCGTCGACGACATCGCGATCGAGGGCGTTCAGGGCTCGATCCGCATCGGGGTGCTCGACGGCGTGTTCTTCGTCGACCCGGGCCGCGGCACCCGCAACTTGCGCGTGAACGGCGCTTCCGTGACGGCGACGCGCAAGCTCGCCGCCGGCGACGTCATCGCGCTCGACAGCGCCCGCCTTTACTGCGCCATCGCCGGCGGAACGCTCACGCTCGGCATCGAAGCCCGAGTCACGGCCGGCGATACGGCGCCGCCCGACCTCGACGAGCTCGCGCGCGCGGCGTCCGCGGTCGACGAGTTCGAGATCAAGCCGATCGCGTTCCGTCCCGACACGCAGCGAGCCGAGGGACGGAAATCAAGAGTGCCGCGGCCGGCCACGCTCGCGGCGGCGGCCGGCTTCGCCGTGCTCGCCGTGCTCGCCTGGTTCGCATTCACGGCGAAGTCCGTCGAGTTTCAGTTCGAGCCGCAAGCGGCGGAGTACTCGCTGCCCGGCACGTTCTTGAAGCTCTGGCTCCGCGACCGCGTGCTCTTGAGCGCCGGGAAGCACCGCATCGCCGCCCAGTTGCCCGGCTACTATCCGCTGAACACCGAGATCGACGTCGGCGCCGACCGCTACCAGACCTTGAAGCTCTCGTTCACGAAGCTGCCCGGGAAGATCTCGCTGACGGCGGAGCCCGACGTCCAAGCGTCGGTCTCGGTGGACGGCCAGCCGCTCGGCCGCACACCGATGACCGCCGACATCCGGCCCGGCAAGCACCGCTTCGAGTTCTCCGCCGATCGCTATTTGAGCGAGGTGCGCGAGCTCGACGTCACGGGCGGCGGCGAGGCGCAAGCCTTGAACGTCGCGATGACGCCGAGCTGGGCCCCCGTCTCGCTCGCGACGGATCCGCCCGGCGCCGCCGTGTTCGTCGACGGCCAGGCCGCCGGCACGACGCCCGCGAAGCTCGAGATCGACGCGGGCACGCACGAGCTCGAGGCGCGCCTGCCCGGCTACAACGCGTGGCAGACGACGATCGCCGTCGCGGCGAACCAGCCGCAGGAGCTCCCGCCCGTGAAGCTCGTTCAGGCCGACGGGCGCATCGATCTCGCGACGAAGCCCGAATCGGCTTCCGTCACGGTCGACGGCAAGTTTCTCGGCCGTACGCCCGTCACGCTGCGCCTTCGGCCCGGGCGCAATCACGAGCTCACGATCGCGAAGCCCGGCTACGAGACCGTGACCCGCACGCTTTCGATCGAAGCCGACAGCGGCCGCAAGCTCGCGATCGACCTCGTCGCCCTGTACGGCGACGTCGAGATCGACAGCGCGCCGCAAGGGGCCGAGGTCTGGGTCGACGGCTCGCGCCGCGCCGCGACGCCGGCAAAGCTCGAGCTGACTGCCGTCGAGCATCGCATCGAGGTGCGGCGCGAAGGCTTTGCGAGCAAGAACGCCGAGGTCACGCCGCGGCCCGGGTTCGCGCAGACGCTGCGCTTCGAGCTCGCGGCGCTCGACCAGGGATCGGGCAGCGGGTATGCGCAAACCATCAAGACGGGCCTCGGCCAGGAGCTCAAGCTGATTCCGGCCGGCGAGTTCACGATGGGCTCTCCGCGCAGCGAGCCGGGTCGGCGCTCGAACGAGGTGCAGCGTCCCGTCAAGCTGAGCCGGGCGTTCTACCTCGGCGCGCGCGAGGTCACGAACGCCGAGTTCAGGGCCTATCAGGCGGAGCACGATTCGGGCAGCTTCTCGGGCAAGACGCTCAACGACGACGCGCAGCCCGTCGTGCGCGTCAAGTGGGAGGACGCGGCGCAGTTCCTGAACTGGCTCAGCGTCAAGGACGGACTCCAGCCCGTCTACGAGCCGCACGACGGAACCTGGGTGCCGGCGAGACCGCTCAGGAACGGCTATCGTTTGCCGACCGAGGCCGAATGGGAGTGGGCCGCACGCTTCGCGAAGCGCGACAAGCCGCTCGTCTATCCGTGGGGCGACGAGCTGCCCGCGCCCGACCGCTCCGACAACTTCGCCGACGTCTCGGCGGCCGACGTGCTGCAGTCCGCGACGCTCGCGGTCTACAGCGACGGATTCCCGGTCGCCGCCCCGGTCGGAAGCTTCCCGGCCGACGCGCTCGGCTTGTACGACATCGGCGGCAACGTGGCCGAGTGGGTCCAGGATTACTATGAGATCACGTTCGAGGCGGACGTTTCCGGCAAGCCCGCGGTCGATCCGCTCGGTCCGGCCGACGGCCGGTTCCACGTCATCCGCGGCTCGAGCTGGCGCAGCTATACGAAGACGGATCTGCGCCTCGCCTATCGCGATTACAGCGGCGATGCACGCGAGGACCTCGGCTTCCGGATCGCCCGGAACCTGGAATAACGGCGCACGCGGACGGTCTATAAAGGGAACCCGGGCCGAGTGCGCGCGAGCTTGAGGTACAAGATGAACAAAGTCAGATGGTTCTCCGCGGGCGTGTGGCTCGCGGCTTTTGCGATGTTCGCGACGGCCGAGGGGCAGCAGGGCAAGGCGCCCGCGCCCGGGGTCGAGAAGACGGCGCCGGCCGAGCCCGCGCAGAAGCCGGGCGCCCCTTCGCAAGCGGCGCCGGAGAAAGGGCAGGCGGCGCAGGCCGACAAGCCCGCGGGCGCGGAGTCGAAGTCCGGCCAGGGCGATTCGAAGGCGGCGCCGGGCAAAGAGGGGGCCTCGAAGGCCGCGTCGGACAAATCGGACAAGTCGGGCAAGACCGACGAGCCCGACGAGTTCGTCCCGACCGAGCAGATCGATCCCGATCAAGAAGTCACTTTCCCGGTCAACATCTGACGCCGTGCGAACGACCTGAAGCCGTGCCGACGCTCGCGATAGAGATCAACGACTCCGGCCTCGTCGTCGCCGACGCGGAAACCGTGCTCGCCGTCGAGCCGGGCTACGCGCTCGTCGACGGCGGCAAGATCACGACGGGAGCCGCCGCCTTCGGCCAGGCGCGGCTCAAGCCGAGACGCATCAGCAACCGCTTCTGGGCCAACTTGAGCGTCGCGCCCGACACGGCCGGCGTGCCGGGCGCGGGCAGCGCCGCCGAGCTCGCGTTCGCTCAGCTGCGCGACCTTTGGGCGCGCGTGCGCGACGGCGCGGGCGCAGCCGACGTCGTATTCGTCGTGCCGGGGCATTACACGCGGGAGCAGCTCGGCGTCCTGCTCGGGCTCGCCGAGGAGTGCCGCATGCGGGTCAAGGCGCTCGTCGACGCCGCCGTCGCCGCGAGCGCTCGGCCGTACCCGGGACGGCAGCTGCTCTACGTCGATGCGAGCCTGCACCGCGTGTCCGTCACGCCCCTCGATCAGGCCGACGAGGCCGTGGCCCTCAACGAGCGCGGGCTCGACTCGGGTCGGGCCGAGATCCTCGACTCGATCGCGCGCTGGCTCGCCGAGATCTTCGTGCTCACGACGCGCTTCGATCCGTTTCATCACGCCGAGGCGGAGCAACGGCTCTACGACTCCTTGCCCGATTGGCTGAGCCGGTTCTCGGCCGCGGAGTCCGCCGAGGTCGTGGTGCCGCATCGCAACGAGGAATTTCGCGTGACGGTCGAGCGCGAGCAGCTGCTCGGGGTGCTTTCCGGATTCCATCGCGCGCTCGTGCAGCTCATCGCCCAGGTGCGGGAGCCCGACGCGGGCGTCGTCGTGCAGATTTCCGAGCGGCTCGCGGATCTGCCGGGCCTTGCGAGCCACCTTTCGCGGCTCGACGGCTCGCGCATCGTGCGCCTTCCCGCGGGCCACGCGGCGCGGGCGGTCTTGAAGGGCATCGACGAGCTCGAAAGCGGCGGGGCCGTGCGGCTGCTGAAGCATCTCCCCTGGCGCGAGGCTCCGGCCGAAGCCGACGACACCGCGGAGGCCATGCCGGCCGAGGAGCCGCGCGACGACGCGATGCCGACGCACGTCGTCTATCGCGGCATCGCTTACCCGCTCTCGTCCGCCGGGCTCCTGATCGGCCGAGGCGAGCAGGAGGGCCGAAGGACCATCATCGTCGAAGGCGAGCACGGCGGCGTCTCGCGCTCGCACTGCGAGCTTGCGCTGCGCGACGGCGAGCTCAAGCTCCGCGACCTGAGCCGGCACGGCACCTTCGTCAACGAGCGCCGCGTGCTCGCGGAGACCGTGCTCAAGCCGGGGGACATGATCCGGATCGGCTCGCCGGGCGCCGAGCTTCAAATCATCAGAGTAGAGAGCTGAGATGCGGCCCGCGCGCAGAGAGATCAACGTTTTCTCGCTGTCGTTCATCGACTCGATCACGTGCGCGTTCGGCGCGCTCGTGCTGCTCTACATGACGATCGTTTCCGAGGTCAAGGAGCCGAGCGACATCCGCACCCATTCGAGCGAGGTCGACAAGGTCGAGCTCAAGGTGCTCGCCGGGCGAAAAAATCTCGTCAAGCTCAAGCAGGATCTCTCCGAGCTGCTCGAGCACCAGGCCGTGCTCGGCGGCGTCAAGGAGAAGCTGACCGACGAGATCGACACGACGCAGCAGCAGTTCGCGAAGCTCGTGACGGAGAAGACCGAGAACAAGAAGACGGTCGAGCAGCTCCAGGCGGAGCTCGCGGACCTCAAGGCCGAGATCGAGAAGCAGTCGGCGAAGAGCGCGACGCCCGAGGAGAACGGCAACCGAATCCGCAGCGTCGTCGGGGAAGGCAATCGGCAGTATCTGACGGGCCTGCGCATGGGCGGGAGCCGCGTCGTGATCCTCGTCGACTGCTCGACGAGCATGCTCGATCGGACGATCGTCAACGTCATCCGGCGCCGCAACATGTCGGAGGAGGAGCAGCGGAAGTCGCCGAAGTGGGTTCAGACCGTCAACACGGTCGACTGGCTCACGGCGCAGCTCAAGCCCGGCACGCAGTTCCAGATCCTCGGCTTCAGCGATCACGTCTGGTCTCTGATCGACGGGACGGACGGCAAGTGGCTCAAGGTCACCGACGGCAGCGAGCTCGACAAGGCCGTCGAGGCGCTCAAGAGCTTGACTCCGAAGGGGCCTACGAGCCTCAGTCTCGCCTTCGATGCCGTGCGCAAGCTCCAGCCCGAGCCCGACGACATCTACCTGCTGACGGACGGGCTGCCGACCATGGGCGAGGTGCTGCCCGCGCGGCAAGGCGTGACGGGCAAGGAGCGGCTCGACCATTTCCAGCGCGCCGTGCGCGAGCTGCCCGTCGACGTGCCCGTCAACATCATCCTGCTCGCGATGGAGGGCGATCCGCAGGCCGCGCCCGCGTACTGGTGGCTTGCGCTGAAGACGGGGGGATCCATGCTCGCGCCGTCGGAGGACTGGCCATGAGCCGAAAGCACCGCCGCGACATCGAGACGTTGAACATGTCGTTCCTCGACACGATATGCAACGCCTTCGGCGCGCTGATTTTGCTGCTGATCTTCACCAAGATCGCGCAGCCGTTCAACCTCGAGGTCAGCGAGAAGGAGCTCGACGGCAAGCTCGCACGCTACGAGCAGGAGCTCAACGACATCCTCGGCGAGACCAAGGAGGTGCAGCGCGAGCGGAACACGGTGGTCGCGGACGTGAGTCAGGAGCAGACCGAGATCGAGCGCCTCGAGCAGCAGCTGGCGCGCATCCGCGCCGCCGTCAAGAGCGACAAGGACGACGCGGACATCACGAGCGAGCTCGCGGGCCAGCTCGCTCAGGCCAAGCAGAAGCTCAGCGACGAGATGAAGCGGCTGCTCGCGAACTACAAGCCGCCTCCGGACGAGTACAAGGTCGGCGGCATTCCCGTCGACAGCGAGTACATCATCTTCGTCATCGACACCTCTGGAAGCATGCGCCAGTACCAATGGGACCGCGTGATGCGCGAGCTCAGGGAGACGCTCGACGTCTACCCGCGCGTCAAGGGCATCCAGGTCATGAACGACGAAGGCGAGTATATGTTCAAGAGCTATCGGAATCAGTGGATTCCGGACTCGCCGGCGCGCCGTAAAGCCATCATGGATGCGATGAAGAACTGGAACGCGTTCTCGAACTCGTCGCCCCGCGAAGGCATCCTCGCCGCGATCCACGAGTTCTACGATCCGAACAAGCGCATCTCGCTCTACGTCTACAGCGACGACTTCGCGCAGGGCTCGATCAACGCCGTGGTGCGCGAGGTCGACCGCGAGAACCATGCGCAGGACAAGGACGGCCGGCGCGTGCGCATCCACGCCGTCGCGTTTCCGACCTATTACGAGGTCACCGGCGGCGAGCTGCTGACCGCAGGGCAGTACGCGATACTCATGCGCGTGCTGTGCCAGCGCAACGGCGGCACGTTCGTCGCGCTGCCGGCGAAGCGCGACATTTGACCGTCCGAAAATTGGGGTCAGACCCCATTTTCCCGAAAATGGGGTCAGACCCCATTTTTCGCCGCCGTTGCCGCCAGGCTTCGGCGCCATGATTCGCCAGGATTGATCAGCCGGTCCTCCGGTTTCGGAACGGTCGGGACTCTTCCGCGCGCTGCAATGCTCCCCGTGCCGACCGGCACGAAAGATTCGAGGAGCAAGACATGCTGAACCAAATCAGGATCGCGAAGGGCAAGGCTCTGCTCGCGCTCGCCGTCGCCGGTGCGCTCGCGGCGAGCCCCGTGTGGGCGAAAGAGAAATCGTCGAAGCACGAGGCCGCCGGCCTCGGCGCGGGCGCCGCCATCGGCGCGGCGGCGGGCGGGCCCGTCGGCTTCATTCTGGGGGCCGCGTTCGGCGGCTGGCTCGGCGATCGCTTCCATCACGAGAAGGAAATGCGCGTTGCCGCCGAGCAGAGTGCCGCGCAGAGCCGCGATCGCGCGGCCGAGCTCGAAGGCCGTCTCGACGGGAGCCGGCGCGATCTCGCGAAGCTCGAGGCGACGCTCGCAGCCGAGCGGCAGGCGAACCGCACCGCGCTCGGCGAGGCACTCGACGTCTCCGTCTATTTCCGGACCGGCAAGAGCGAGCTCGACACGGAGTCGGCCGAGCGCCTGACGCGCATCGCGGAGCTCCTCGCGCCGATGGACGGTGTCGTCGTCGAGCTCGAGGGCTACGCGGACAAGCGCGGCGACGAGCTTTACAACGAGCAGCTCTCGGCCGCGCGCGCCGAGGCCGTGCGTCAGGCGTTCGTCGGCGCCGGCTTCCCGGAGGACCGCATCTCCGTCGCGGCCGAGGGCGAGCGCTACTCGATCGCCGACGAGCACGATTTCGACGGCCTCGCGCTCGAGCGCCGCGTCGCGATCGCGATCGACAACGGCGCGGCGGAGCAGCGCGTCGCGCAGCAGCAGTAGCGCTCGCACGGGAAGGGCGTGGGCGGCGCGCGAGAGCGGCGCCGCTCACGCTCCCGAGGACGCGCTCGGATTCTGCGACGGCGGACGCGAGACGCGCGGCGGTTTGACACCCCCCGATGCAATCCTTTAAATCTGACGCAAGCGATCGTGTCACGGGGGGCGCGATGTTTGCACAGCGAATCTTGTGTAACGGAACCGTTTCAGCTTCCGCGCTCGCGCCGGCTGTTTTGGCAGGCATTCTCGCGGCTTCACCGGCAACCGCCGCGGCGCAGGAATCCGACCAGCTGTCGGTCGAGGTCGGAGATTGCGTGAAGATCGAATCTCGGCGAGACCGCTTGGCTTGCTACGAGCGTCGCGTCAACGAAGCGCTGTCGCATGCCCCCGCGAGCGACGCGGGCGCAGCAGGCGCCCCGAATACGGCAGATCATGCGTCGAGGGCACCGGGCTCGGAAACGGCGGTCGCGCCGCCGCCGCGTCGGACCTCGGCGTCAGGCGAGACGGCTTCGAACGGGAAAGACAGAATCGACCCCGAAAGAATCGAAGCCAAACCGACCGAAGCCAAAACGACCGAAGCCAAAACGATCGAAGCCAAAACGATCGAAGCCAAAACGAGAGATGCCGCCCCGTCCCCGTCTGCATCCGACGGCGCGTCCGAGTCCCGGAGAGACCGCAAGTCGCGGCTCGCGAAAGAAGCCGCGACGAAGGGCGAACGAAACACAGAGCTTCACGGCAAGATCGCGGCGCTCCGCGAGCGGCTCCCCAATCAGTACTTGATCACGCTCGAGAACGGCCAGATCTGGCGGCAAATGACCCCCGAGATCTACCCGCTCCAGGAGGGCTTCGAGGTCAAGATTTATCCGACCCGCTGGGGCAACGCCTATCGCCTCAGTGTCGAGGAGCTCGGGGGCTTCATTCAGGTCGAGCGCGTCCAGTGAGGTCGGCCGGCGGCCGGTAACACCCGCCCGCGGCAGCCCCGCCTCCGTTCGGGATCCGGGCCCCGAGACCGCGCACACGGATCAACGCATGGATTCGCCGTTCCGAATGGCTGCCCCGATTCTCGTGATCGGCATGCATCGCTCCGGCACGCGGTTGCTCGCCGACATTCTCGCGCGGCTCGGCGTCTTCATGGGGGCCGATCGCCAAGGCGATTCCGAATCCATCACCTTCATCCGCATCAACGAGGCGATTTTCCACCAGTGCGCGACGTTCTGGACCGAGCCCATGCCCGTGCACGTGCTGCTGGCTCAACCCGAGCAGCTCGAGCGAATGGCGGCCCTCGTTCGTGACACGTTGCCTGCGGAGCTCGCGCACTACGCAGGCGGCTCGTCGTGGCGGCTCCCGGACTCTGCGCAGCAAGCAGCGCTCCCTTTCGGGTGGAAGGACCCGCGCAACACGTTCACGTTGCCGGTATGGAAGCGCATCTTCCCGTCCTTGCGAGCGATCCACGTCGTTCGCCACGGCGTCGACGTCGCCGCGAGCCTCGCGCGTCGTCACCACCGCTTCTGCGTTGCGGCAAGCGGCGGCGCCGTACCGTCTGCGCTCGCCGTGTTCGAGGATCACTCGCTCGGCGTGCTGTCCTCTCGGCGCGGCTGGACGCTCGGCGAGGCGTTCGCAATGTGGGAGCAGTACGTCGAGAAGGCGCGCCTCGAATCGGCGGCTCTCGGAGAGCGCGCGCTCGAAGTGCGCTTCGAGGAGCTGCTCGGAGCGCCGCATGACGCGATTCCGGCGATCGCACGGTTTTGCGGCGTCGATGCTGCGGCGGCGGACGCCGGCTGGCTCGAGCGCGTCGAGCCCGCGCGCGCGTTCGCGTTTCGGCGCGAGCCCGAGCTCGCCGCGTTCGCGCGCGCCGCGCCCGAGATTCTCGAGCGATACG
>DASTSM010000326.1:0-11046 GCA_035760685.1 Gammaproteobacteria bacterium
CGCCCAGCGCGACTCCATAGGTTCGGAATCGGCTCACGACCGGCGCGAACATCGCGTCGGCCGCGCACCAGCGGCCGAAAAGATAGTCGCCGCCGGCGCCGAATTCCGCGCGGCACGAGGTCCAGATCTGCTCGATCCTGCGCACGTCCTTGCGCACGTCCTCGCCGGGCGGATCGAGCCGGACGCGCGCCCGCACGTCGAGCGGCATGCGTTGCCGAAGCGCCATGAAGCCCGCGTGCATCTCGGCGCTCACGCAGCGCGCGAGCGCGCGCGCCGCGCCGTCCTCGGGCCAGAGATCCCGCTCGGGAAACCGCTCGTGCAAATACTCCGCGAGCGCAACGGACTCCCAGACGACGCGGCCCTCGTGATGCAGCGCGGGCACTTTGTGCGTCGGGCTCACCTCGCGCAGCTTGGCGCGCCCCTCCGCCGTGTCGAGCGGAATCACGACCTCGCGGCACTCGAGGCCGCTTTGGCGAACGAGCAGGCTGCCGCGCATAGACCACGACGAGTAGTTTCGATTGCCGACGTAGAGGGTTGCGCTCATGGTTTCCTTTCCGCTGATTCCGTTGCCCTTGCCGCTGACCGATTGGCTCTTGCCGCCGATTCGGCTTGCACTCGCCGCCGATTCAGTTTGCACCTGCCGCCGTTTCGGTTCCCGCGGCATCCGCGCCCGGCGCGGCCGCGCGCTCGAGCACGCGCTCGACGCCGGAAGGCAGCGCGATGCCGAAGTCCTCCGCGAGCACGCGGCGCACGTCGGCGCCGCTCTCGAGCACGCGCTGCTCGATCTCGCCGTGAAGCGGCCGCACCGTGAAACGATTGTCCTGCAGCGCGAGCCGCCGGTCCGGCAGCGCGCGCGCCGCCATGAGCGTCCGCGGGAACGGCGACGACGCATGGGTCGCGACGTAGTGGTTCAGCACGGTGAAGTCGATCTCGAGGTGCGGAGTTAAATCGAACCAGTAGAGCGGCCGCCAGCGCGCGCCGGGCTCGCCGCCGGCATCGCCCGAAACGCCGCCATCGCCCGAGACGCCGGCCGCGCCGCCGTCCGCCGTCTCGGAGAGATCGGCCTCGAGCACGAAGCCGCCGCCCTGGGGCAGGGCCCGGAACCGCTCGTGCGGCGTCGCCTGCTCGAGCCCGGGCTCGAGCAGCAGCGGCGCCGTCAGCGTGAGACCGCCGAAGCCGACGTCGGCGACGTGCGTGCGCCCGTCGAGGCGGACCGCGAGCAGCATGTGCGTGCGCGCCCCGACCGTGCCGGCCGGGCGCCCCCAGAGCACGCGGGCCGCGAGCGCGGTCAGGTCGAAGCCGAGCGCCTCGAGCGCGGCCGCGAAGAGCCGGTTTTGCTCGAAGCAATAGCCGCCGCGGCGCGCGCTCACGAGCTTGCGCTCGAGGGATGCGACGTCGAGCGCCGGCGTCTCGCCAAGCAGCGTCGTCAAGTTCTCGAACGGGATCGCGGCCGGGTGCAGTCGGTGCAGCGCGCGCAGCACGTCGAGCCGCGCCTCGCGCGGTCCCGCGTAGCCGACCCGTTCGAAATACGCGTCGAGATCGAGCGTCATGATGGAACCCGCGCGTCCCGCACCGTCTCCGCGCTTGCGATCCCGGCGCCCGGCACGCTACTTCGCGAGCGCGGCGGGCAGGCGCTTGTAGACGCGCCGGATGTTCGCGTCGAAGATCTGCCTGCGCTGCGCGTCCGTGAGGTCCGCGGAGTCGATGTAGCGCTTCGTGTCGTCGAAATAATGTCCCGTTTGCGGATCGATGCCGCGCACGGCGCCGATCATCTCGGACGCGAACAGGATGTTCTCGAGCGGAACGACCTTGAGCAGCAGGTCGATGCCGGGCTGATGGTAGACGCAGGTGTCGAAGTAGACGTTCTTGAGCACGGACTCCTCGAGCGGCGGCCGCTTCAGCATGTCGGCGAGGCCTCGGAAGCGCCCCCAGTGATACGGCACGGCCCCGCCGCCGTGCGGGATGATGAGCTTCAAGTCCGGAAAGTCCTTGAAGACGTCGCTCGTCATGAGCTGCATGAAGGCGATCGTATCCGCCGAAAGATAATAGGAGCCCGTGGTCTGGAAATACGGCGTGTTGCAGGCGCCGCTCACGTGAATCATGGCGGGCACCTCGAGCTCGCACATCTTCTCGTAGAGCGGATACCAGTAGCGGTCGCCGAGCCCCGGGCCCGTGAAGAAGCCGCCCGTCGGGTCGGGATTCAAGTTGCAGCCGACGAAGCCGAGCTCCTCGACGCAGCGCTCGAGCTCGCGCACGGAGCCGTCGAGCGGCGCGCCGGGCGACTGAGGCAGCTGGCAGACGCCGACGAAGTTCTTCGGATAGAGCTGCGTCAGGCGATAGATGAGGTCGTTGCAGTGCTCGCTCCAGGCCCGGCTCGTCCACTCGTTGCCGACGTGGTGACCCATGGCGCTCGCGCGCGGCGAGAAGATCGTGACGTCCGTGCCGCGCTCGCGCTGGAGCTTGAGCTGCGCGCCCTCGACACTCTCGCGCAGCTCGTCGTCCGAGATCTTGAGCGTGCCCTTCGAGGCCTTGAAGGCCGGATCCTTCTCGACGTCCGCGATCTGCTGCTTGCGGTAGTCGTCGAGCGCCTTCGGCGCCGTCGTGAAATGGCCGTGACAGTCGATGATCATCTTCTCGTTCCTATCGCTCGAAAAATCGGGTCCGAAAAATCGGCTCTGACCCCAATTTCACTTGGGGAAGAGGTCGGTGACGATGTAGGCGGCGACGTCGCGGATCTCCTCGTCGCTCAGCGCGCCGCCGAACGCGGGCATGTTGTTGAGGCCGCCCGTGATGGTCGTGATCGCGGCCTCGGCGTCGGCGATCTGATCGAGCGGCGCGCCGCCGCCGTGCCCGCCGAGGCCGTCCTCTCCGTGGCAAGGCACGCACGTCCTCTCGAAGACGGCCTTCCCCGCGGCCGCGTTGGGAGCCGCGCCGACGGCCGCCGTCGCCGCGCCCTCGCCCGCCGCGCCCTGACCGTCGGCCGCCTGCGCGCCTTCGGCTCCGGACGGCGCGACGGCCGTGTCGAGATCGCGCGCGGGACCGAGACCGCCGTCGAGCGCGAAGAGCCAGACGCTGTCGCCGTGCGGCGTGCCGACGAGCACGTTGCCGGCCGATAGCACGGCAACGTACTCGCGGCCCTCGTATTCGAATACGCTCGCGGGCGCGTTGACGCCGGCGCCCGTCTTGAAGGACCAAAGCGTGCGGCCGGTGTCCGAATCGAGCGCCGTGAGCCGGCCGTCGTTGCGGCCCACGAAGACGACGCCGCCGGCCGTCGCGACCGAGCCGCTGTAGCACTGATCGTTCCAGCGATAGCGCCACGCGAGCCGATTCGTCGTCACGTCGAGCGCCGCGAAGATGCCCGTGCGCGGCAACGGCGCGAAGCCGACGACGCTGCCTTCGAAGTGCTCGCCGTCCGCCGGCGTCTCGAGGTCCGCATCCGCCTTGTAGTTGCCGACGACGTCGGAGGCGCAGACGAAGAGAAGATGCCGCTCGGGGTCATAGGAGCTCGGCGGCCAATTGGCCCCGCCGTAGAGGCTCGGGCTCACGGCGCGTCCCTCGCTGCCGAAGAACGGCGTGAAGATGCGCCCGCCGTTCACGAGCTCGAAACCCTCGGGCGGAATGTCGATCGACTGGGGCACGATTGCGTCGCCGCGCGGATAGGGCTGCGTCGCGGCCGTCGCCTGGCGCGGCTCCTGCGGCACGGGCCGCTCGTCGATGCCGATCAGCGGCTCGCCGGTCTCGCGGTCGAGGATGTAGGCCCAGCCCGTCTTCGAGACTTGCACGAGGCCGCGGCGCATGCGGCCGTCGATACGCGCGTCGAACAGCACGACCGGGTTCGGCGAGTCGTAGTCCCAGAGGTCGTGATGGACCTGCTGATAGTGCCATCGGTACTCGCCCGTCTTCGCATCCACCGCGACGATGGACGCGGTGTAGAGGTTGTCGCCGGCGCGCACGGCGCCGTTGAAATCGGGACCGGGATTGCCGGTCGAGAAATAGAGGAGCCCGAGCTCGGGATCGTAGGCCGGCGTCTGCCACACCGTCGCGCCGCCCTTCTTCCAGATGTCGCCGTCGGCCGGCCACGTCTCGTGTCCTTTCTCGCCGGGGCCCGGGATCGTGTAGAAGGTCCAGAGCAGCTTGCCGTCGTCCGCGTCGAACGCCTTGACGCGGCCGCGCACGCCGAACTCGGCGCCCGAGAAGCCCGTGACGACCTTGCCGTCGACGTAGAGCGGCGCGCTCGTGATCGAGAAGCCCTCCTGCCAGCGCTCCGCTTGGACGGACCAGACGGGCTCGCCCGTCCGCTGATCGAGCGCGACGAGGCGGCCGTCGAGACGGCCCACGAACACCTTGCCGTCGCCGATCGCGACGCCGCGGTTCGTCCAGCCGCAGCAGACCGTCGTGAGGCCCGGCTCGAGCTCGGCGTGATAGACCCAAAGGATCTCGCCGCTGGCGACGCTGAGCGCGAAGACGTCGTCGGCGCCCGTCGAGACGTAGAGGACACCCTCGTAGACGATCGGCTGCGCTTCGCCCGAGTACTGCGGCGCGAGCCCCGAGCCGCCGAGGCGCGTGCGCCAGACGCCTTGGAGCCGCGCGACGTTGCCGCGATCGATGTCGGCGAGCGGCGAGTAGCGCTGGTTGTAGAGATTGCCCCCGTTGGTGGGCCAGCCGTGCTTCGGCGACGACGCGAGCCGCTCCGCCTCGAAGGCGGGCGCAACGGGCCGCGCCTGACCGCTCGTCTGGGCATGCACGGCCGCGGCCGACGAGAGGGCCGCGAGCAAGGAGACGGCAAGGCGCTGCGGCGCTTCGCGAAGAGCTCGCATCGAGGATCCTGGCATCGAGTCGGGCCGATGATTCTGACGCCGAAACGCCGAAGGGTCCACACGGCGCGCGGTTCTGCCGCTCGCGGCTCGTCAGCCAGAAAAAAGGGGTCAGACCCCAATTTTCCGAAAATGGGGTCTGACCCCATTTTCTGGGCGTCCGCGTCTCGCGCCTCGCGCATGCGCGCGGCGTGCACCATACTGCGCCGATGCCCCGCCCCGAATTCAACTACTGCCCACTCTGCGGCACGCCGCTCGTGCGCGGCCGGCACGGCGGCAGGGACCGCGCAGCGTGCCCCGCGGAAGGCTGCGGCTTCGTGCACTGGGACAATCCCGTGCCCGTCGTCGCGGCCGTCGTCGAGCGCGAGGGCCGCGTCGTGCTCGTGCGCAGCAACGGCTGGCCGGAGACGTGGTACGGTCTCGTCACGGGGTTTCTCGAGTCGAACGAGAAGCCCGAGGACGCGGTCCTGCGCGAGGTCGACGAGGAGCTCGGCATCGGCGGGACGCTCGAGTCCTACATCGGGGCGTATCCGTTCGAGCGCATGAATCAGATCATCTTCGTCTATCACGTGCTCGCCGCGCCGGGTCCGATCCGCCTCTGCCGCGAGGAGCTCGCGGACCACAAGGAGGTGCGCATCGACCGATTGCGCCCCTGGCCGCGGGGCACGGGGCCCGCGCTCAGAGACTGGCTCGCGAGCCGCGGCCTTCACCCGCCCACGGTCGAGTTCGGCACGCCGATCGAGACGGAATGACCGGCGTCCTCCCCGCGAACCGATATAATCGGCGCGAGAGAACAATCTCGATCGGCGAAGCGATCGATGCTCCTTCGATCGAATCGGCCTGCCAGGCAGGGGGACTCATGAAAGCGGCGCTGCTCGGTTCTTGGCTGTCTCTCGCTCTGTTCGCCGGAGCCGGGCCTGCACATGCGCACCATTCCGTCGCGCTCTACGACACGGATCATCTCGTGACGATCGAGGGCGTCGTGACGCGCGTCGAGTGGACGAGCCCCCACGTCTTCGTCTACTTCACGGAGCGCAAGGCCGACGGCTCGACGCGCGAGTGGTCCATGGAGCTCGATCCGCCCGTGCTGCTGCGCCGTTACGGCTGGCACAGCACGACGGTCTCGGTCGGCGATGCGATCACCTGCACGGGCGCGCCGGCGCGAAGCGGCGCAGCGCTCATGCGGGGCGCGATCGTGACGCTCGGAGACGGCACGCAGCTTCGCGTCTGGTCGCGGGTGTAGAGCCATGAGGCGCAACGCTCGGCTCGCAGCGGCCGCGACTCCCGTCTCGCCGCTCGCGCGAATGTCGGTGCGCCTTCCGGCGCTCGCCATCGGCCTTGCGTGTCTAGCGATCGCCCTCGCGGCAGACCCCGCCGCGGCGCAGGCGCCGCCGCCGTCCGGCTTTCCGGGCAAGGCGCCCGAGGGACCGCCCGCCGAGATCCTCTCGTTCACGGCCGAGCCCGCCGCGACGGCCGCGCCCGGCGTCCCCGTGAAGCTGCGCTGGGAGGTCGTCAACGCGTATTCGCTGCGCATCGATCCCGGCCTCGCCGCCGTGCCGACGCGCGGCGACGCGACCGTGACGCCCGCCGCGACGACGACGTACACGCTCCGCGTGACCGGCACCGGCGGCGTCAAGACGGAGTCCGTCACGGTCACGGTCGCGGGCACGGCGCCCGCGAAGCCCACGGCGACCGCCGCCGCGCAAGCGGCGCGCCCGATCCCGCGCCTCGCCGACGGCAAGCCGGATCTCTCCGGCGTCTACCTCGGCGGCCGCGACGTCAAGCTCGTCGCTCCGGCCCGGCTCAAGCCCGGCGCCGAGGGCTTTCGCGTCGACCCGTCCGCGGACGAGCTCGGTCAGGGCGCGTTGTGCCTTCCGCCCGGCGTGCCGGCCTCGACGCTGCTGCCCTATCCGCTCGAGATCGTGCAGCGCCCCGACGTCGTCGTGATCCTCTACGAGGCGTACAACCTCTTCCGGATCATTCCGATTCGGCCCGCGCACGCCGAGGACCTCGATCCGCTCTGGATGGGAGACTCCGTCGCCCACTGGGAGGGCGATATGCTCGTCGTCGACGTCACGAGCTTCAACGACAAGACGCGAGTCGCGGGCTACAAGCACACGCAGGCGCTGCACGTCGTCGAGCGCTACACGCGCACGGCCTACGACACGGTCGAGTACCGCGCGACGGCCGAGGATCCGAACGTGTTCGCCGCGCCGGTCGAGTACGCGGGCAACCTCGTGCTGCATCCCGAGTGGCAGATCGGCGAATACGTCTGCGCCGAGAACAACAAGGACTACTC
The DNA here is from genome assembly GCA_035760685.1 of Gammaproteobacteria bacterium. Taxonomy (GTDB): domain Bacteria; phylum Pseudomonadota; class Gammaproteobacteria; order Steroidobacterales; family Rariloculaceae; genus ZC4RG20. The sequence goes on from DASTSM010000326.1 coordinate 7,114, forward strand.
GGAGCTTCGAGGGCCGTAGCGTAAGCCATGAGTCCCCTTCGCGGGCCGGGCTAGCGGAAGCTTTCAGTCCCCTTCGCGCGCCGGCGCGAACGCGAGCAGCACGTTGCCCGGCATGCCGCCGTTTCGCGCGTAGCCCGACGTCACGTAGAGGCGGCCGCCAACGACGACGGGGCCGGCGCCGTCGAGCGAGCCGCCGCGCGCGGGGACTCCGTTTACGGTCCGGTACTCGCGCGCCGTGTCGAAATCCCAGATCACGCGGCCGTCCTTTGCCGCGAACGCGCGCATGTGCCCGTCGACGGCGCCCGAGAAGACGACGCCCGGGATCGCGGTCACCGCCGCCGGCTGCGCCGGGCTGCAGACCGGCCGAGCGGGATCGCACGCGGCGGGCGGCGCGTACCACGCCCGCGCGCCGTCGGCGAGGCGCAGGGCCGTGAGGCCGCCGCCGGCGGCCGGGTCGACGTCGGCCGGGCGCCAGTCGTAGGGCGAGGCCCCGGCCCTCGGCCGTCTCGCGAGATCCGAGACGGCCGCGTAGACGTTCTCGCCGTCGCTCGCCATGCCCCACAGCACGCCGCCGTTGATGCCGCCCTTGCCGACGCGCGCCTGCCAGAGGACGGCGCCGTCCGCGTCCGGGTCGAGCCCGTACACGACGCCCGACTTCTGTCCGGCCACGAGGACGGCACGCCGGTCGGAGCCGCGCGCGAGCACGGCCGACGCGCCGAAATCGGAGTCCTCGCCGGGGCAACCGCCGCTGCCGCGGCAATCGAGATTGAACTCGTCTCCGGGCGTGAGCTGCCGCGACCACACGATGCGGCCCGTCTCGAGATCGAGCGCGACGACGGCGTCGCTGTGCGCGGTCATGCCCGTGTAGTTGTTGCCCGTCGTGACGTAGAGCCGGCCGCGCTCGAGATCGAGCGTCGGCGCGGACCACGTTCCGGCTCCGGAGGGCGCGAAGCGCCGCGCGCCCGATGCCGTGCGGCCGATCTCCTTCGGCTCCTCGGTCACGAGGTAGGACTTCCACGCGAGCGCGCCGTCCGCGACGTCGTATGCGACGACGCTGCCGCGAAACGTGCAGCACGGATACTCGGGATTCAGGGGCCGGCTCTCCTCCCACGACGCGACGGGCACGTAGACGCGGCCCGCGTTCAGCAGCGGCGCGCCCGTGAGCTTCGCGGCTTCGTGATCGTCGGGGCGGCGCCTCCAGAGCAGGCGCCCCGTCGCCGCGTCGAGCGCATAGAAGTTGCCGATCTGATCGCCGAAGAGCGCCGTCGAGCGATCGGCCCGCACGTCGACGGCGATGGCGGTGCGCACGGGCCCGTCGGCATCGAAGCGCCAATCGATGCAGCCGCTCGCGGCCTCGAGCGCGTAGACGGCGCCGCCCGCGCTGCCGACGAAGAGCTCCGCGCCGATCGCTGCCGGCGGCGCGAAGGCGTTGACGTCGCCTTCGAAACCGAAAGCCCACGAGAGCGTAAGACGCGGCACGTCGGCCTCCGCGAGGCCGCCCGTGTCGGCTTGGAAGCGCGTGTTGGCGGGATCGGGGCTCCATCCGTTCCAGTCGGAGCGGTCTCGATCGAGCTCGACGCCTCGATCCCGGCAAAAGGCGGCCGGACGCGGTGCACGGTCGTCGCCGGCGCCGCCGAGATAGTGCGCGACGGCCTCGCGCTCCGCGCGGTCGAGCATGTACGTCACGCTCATCATCGTGCCGAAGTCGAGCGTGCGCAGAATGCGCGCGGCCGAGAGGCCCGCGAGCGCGGCGCGCGGCGGCGCGTGCGAATCCGGCGCGTCGTGGCATCGCGCGCAGCGCGCGGCGTAGACGTCGGCGCCGGACGGCTGCGCGGCGGCGAAGGCACCCTGGAGCAGCACGGCGGCGGCGAGAATTGCGCCGATAGCCGTCCGCGCAATCATGGCCTCGGCCGCAGCCTCACTTGTTTTCGTCGAACGTGAAATCGCCGAACTGCGACGAGCCCTGCTCGGTCTCGATGACGACGTTGTTCGGATTCTCGTGGCAATCCCAGTAGCCGATGCGCACGCTCTTGTCGTCGTTCGACACCTTCTTGTAGGTGTCGCGCACGAACCAGGGCTCCTCGAGCGTCTCCGGGTCGTAGGCCCAGACGTCGGCAACGATCGTCTCGGGGTCGAGCTTTTGCCAGATCTCGACGGTCTCGAGCGCGTCGGAGAACTTCGGGTCGTTGCGGTGGAAGATGTTCGCGCGTAGCTGGCTCGTGTGAACGACAAGCTTGCCGTCGTTCCAAAAGCCGATCGAGTCGCCGTACCAGAGCGGGTACGCGTCCTCCGCCGGCGTGTGGCCGCGCCCGTCCGTGTAGATGCGCCGCATGTTGTTCACGGTCTCGGACGTCATCCAGGTCTCGCCCGGCGTCACGATGAATTCGCGCAGGAACGGGATCGCGAGGAAGCGCGGGAAGCCCGGCGGGCTGCAGTCGCTGATCGGGTCGTACTCGACGCCCTGCTTCGAGAGCTCGCGGCGCTTGCGGAGCTCCTCGAGCGCCGCGGGCTTGAGCTTCGCCGTCGTGAGCTCCGTCGGCTTTTGATCCGGGTCGTAGAACGGCGGCCCAACGCGCGTCCAGAGGCCCGTCCAATCCGGCATTGCGTCGGCGCGGAGCGGCGCGCCGCCGTGTGCGTCGCGGCGCAGCGCGGCGAAGAGCTCGGCCGCCGTCGCATGCTCGAGGCCGAGCCGGATCATGGCCTCTTTGTCGTACTTCCGCGGGGCGCCGGCGCCGTCCTGCTGAGCGAACGATTGCAGCACAGGCAAGACCGCGAGCGCTGCGCAGAGGCAAGCGGACGCGGCAGCCTTTCGCAAGCGCCGCATCAGCGCAGCCCGGCCGGCAGCATCTCGAGCACCGCGGCGATCGCGTCCGGGCCTTGCGCGGGCGCCATGATATGCGCGCCGGCGATGCCGTCGATCTCGCTGAGGCCCTCGATGAGCTCCGCGCAGATCCGGCGGCCTTCCGCCGCCTGATCCTGCGCCTGCTCGAGACGCGCGATGACGGCGTCCGGAACGTGCACGCCGAACAGATTCTCGTTCATCCAGCGCGCGGACTTCGCGGAGCGGATCGGACCGACGCCGATCAGGACGCCCGCGCGCTCCGTGATGCCCTCGTCGCGGAGGCGCGCGGCGTAGGGACGCACGATGTCGAGATCGAAGCCGAACTGCGTCTGGAAAAAGCCCGCGCCGGCCGCGAGCTTCGCATTGAGCGAGTCGGGCTTCCAGCGCGCATCCGGCACGCGCGGCACGTCGGCCGCGCCGAGGAAGAGCGCCGGCGGCGGGGAAATCTTGCGCCCGGAAGGCAGCGTTCCGCTCGCGCTCATCTCGTGCGCGAGCGCGAGCAGCTGCACGCTCTCGAGATCGAAGACCGGCTTCGCGTCGGGCTGATCGCCGCCCTTCGGGTCGTCGCCCTTCAAGATGAGAACGTTGCGGACGCCCTGCGCGGCGGCGCCGAGCAGATCGCCGGCGAGCGCGATGCGGTTGCGGTCCCGGCAGGTGACCTGAAGGATCGGCTCGTAGCCCTCGCTCGCGAGGATCGCCGCCGAGGCGAAGCTGCTCATGGTCGTTCGGCCGGCCGCCGCATCGGTCACGTTGATCGCGTGCACCTTGCCCTTGAGCAGCGCGGCTTCTTCGAGCAGCGCTTCCTTGGCGCCGGAAAGCGGAGGCACGATCTCGGCGGTCAGGACGAAGCGGCCTTCCGCGATGCGCTGTTGCAGACTCATCTCAAATCGCCAACCCTACGTAGTTCTCGGCAAACACCGCCTGAGCGTACGTGGAAGCCGCCAAGTAGTCCAACTCGGCGAGCTGCAGCTTGCGGTCGAACGAGGTCTGCCCCGGCATCCTGTGGAGCACGGACGTGAGCCACCACGAGAAGCGCTCGGCCTTCCAGATGCGGGCCAGGCAGCGGTCGGAGTATTCCGTCAGCGCCGCCT
>DASTSM010000327.1:0-2817 GCA_035760685.1 Gammaproteobacteria bacterium
CGATTCCGCTGCGGCACGCGGGAAGTCCTCGCGAGCCCCGGGTCCTTCGTCTTCCTGCCGCGCGGCGTGCCCCACGGCTTCGTCGTCGAAGGCGACGAGCCCGCGCACATCCTCACGCTCATGACGCCGGGCGGCGGCGAGCGATATTTCATCGACGCCGGGCGCACACCCGATGGGCCGGGCCTGCCGCCGCCGGGCCCGCTCGACATCGAGACGTACAAGCGCGTGGCGACGCGCTTCGACGCGGAGATCGTGGGTCCGCCGCTGCGACCGCAGGGCTAACCTCGCTGAGGTTGCGGGGCGCTCAGTCCCACATGGCGCGCAGCGTGGCAGCGGCGTCGACTCGAACGCCGCTGCCGGCGGCCGGCGCGCCCGCGCCGCCCTTCTCCGCCGACGGCGGCCACGCCTTCTGCTCGAACCGCTCGAGCAGCGCCTCGGTCATGAAGCGGCTTCGCGCGCCGTACACGTGCGCGTCCCCGACGCGGCTCTGCTGCGTGACGTAGTACTTGAGCGGCGCGATCAAGTGCAGGCTCTGCTTCGCGCGCGTCATCGCCACGTAGAGAAGGCGGCGCTCCTCCTCGATGAGCGCCGGCTTTCCCGTCGCGTGCTCGTTGGGGAAGTTGCCGTCGGCGACGTTGAGCACGAACACCGAGTCCCACTCCTGGCCCTTCGCAGAGTGCACCGTCGAAAGGATCAAGTAGTCCTCGTCGAGCGACGGATCGCCGGCGAGATCGCCCGTGACCAGCGGCGGATCGAGCGTGAGCTCCGTGATGAAGCGCTCGCGGCTCCCGTACTGCATCGACAGCCGCTCGAGCTGCTCGATATCCGCGGCCCGCACGCGCGCGGCGTCGTAGATGCGCTCGAGGTGCGGCTCGTACCACTCGCGGACGAGACCGAGCTGCCCGGCCCAATCGGCCGCGCGCGTGAGCCGTTCGAGCAGCGCCGTGAGCGCGGTCCACTCCTCCGCCGCGTCCGCCGGCATTCGATACTCGAACAGCAGCGGCCACGAGTACCCGCTCGACTCGAACACCTTGAGGCAGCGATCCGCGGTCGCGGGTCCGACGCCCGGCAATAGCTGCAGCGTGCGAAAGGCCGCGACGCGGTTGTGGGGATTGTCGGCCCAGCGCAGCACCGCCAGGACGTCCTTCACGTGCGCGGCCTCGAGGAACTTGAGCCCGCCGTACTTCACGTAGGGAATGTTGCGGCGCACGAGCTCGAGCTCGAGCGCGTCGCTGTGGTGCGAGCTCCGCATGAGCACGGCCTGGCGGCGCAGCGGCACGCCCTGCTCGCGCGCCGCGAGCACCTGCTCCACGACGTAAAGCGCCTGCGCGCGATCGTCCTGAACGGTCACGTAGCAGGGCTTGCGCTTCGACGCCCGGCGCGAGCGCAGCTCCTTGCGATATTGCCGCTCCGCGCCCTGCATGAGCGCGTTGGCCGCATCGAGGATCGGCTGAATCGAGCGGTAGTTCTCCTCGAGCTTGACGATCTCCGCCTTCGCGGAGAAGCGCTCGGGAAAGCCGAGGATGTTCTCGACGGTCGCGCCGCGGAACGAGTAGATGGCCTGTGCATCGTCGCCGACGACGCAGACGCCGGCGCCGTCCGGCTTCATCGCGTGCACGATGTCGGCCTGCAGGGCGTTCGTGTCTTGATACTCGTCGATGAGCACGTGCTCGAACCGCTCGCCGAGCTCGCGCGCGAGCCTCGGCTCCTGCACGAGGATTCGGAAATAGAGCAGCAGGTCGTCGTAGTCGAGCACATGCTGGCTCTGCTTGATTTCCGTGTAGCGCTTGTAGAGCGCCTTGAGCTCGCTTTCCCACTCGATGCACCACGGGAAGTGCTCCTCGAGCGTCTCGGCGAGCGGCCGGCCCGCGTTCACGCGATGCGAGTAGATCGCGAGGCAAGTGTCCTTGCGCGGGAAGCGCTTGTCCTTCTTCGAGCAGCCGAGCTCTTGGCGCACGAGATCCAAGAGGTCGGCGGAATCGCCGCGATCGAGCACCGAGAACGACGCATCGAGCCCGAGGACCTGAGCGTACTCGCGCAGCAGACGATTCGCGATCGAGTGATAGGTGCCGGACCAGAGCCCGCGCGTCGCTTCCGGGGCCGTCCTGCCGGCCCCGTTGCCCGCGCGCAGCGCCTCGCCCGCGATGAGCTCCGCCCGATGCAGCATCTCCTGCGCGGCGCGCCTCGTGAAGGTGAGCAGGAGGATGCGCTCGGGCGCGACGCCGTGCAGCAAGAGATGCGCGACTCGATGCGCGAGCGTGTTCGTCTTGCCGGTGCCGGCGCCCGCGATGATGAGCAAGGGTCCCGCCGCGACGCCGCGCTCGCCGGCGACGCCGAACGTCGCCGCGCGGCGCTGCGCCGCGTTCAGCGACTCGCCGAAAGCGGCCGGAACGCCGCGGACGGCCGTGCCGGCCGGCGCCGCATCGGGAGCGGGACCCTCGTCCGCATCGATCGCTGTGCATGCGTCCATGCCTCTTATCATGGCGCAAGCTGTACGGAAATGCAGCCCCGCGAATTTTCGGGAATTTCGACCGTCGCTTCGAAGGGAAAATCGTCGAAAGAGTCGCCGACGCCGTGCACGCGCACGGCATCGTCACGCCGCCCGTGCCGGGCCGAATCGAGCGTCGAGCTCCGCGTAGAGCTCGAGGTAGCGACGCGCCATGTTGGCGGGCAAGAACTGTTGCGCCTTCGCCTTGTTCCTCTCTCCCATTGCCGCGCGCAGCGCCGGGTCGGAGTACAGCGCGCCGATCGCCTCGGCGAGAGCCGCGGCGTCGCCGGGCGGAACGAGCAGGCCGTTCTCGCCGGCCGTCACGAGGT
>DASTSM010000328.1:0-6527 GCA_035760685.1 Gammaproteobacteria bacterium
GGCCTGCTGGACCAGGTGTTCGGGGTACGTGCGATTGCCGCTCTTCCAGTCGAGGAGGAGCAAGCGGCCCGAAACGAGGCCGATCGCGTCGAGCGTGCCGCCGTAACCGAGCGTCGAGTGCACGAGCGGAATCTCGGTCGCGACGATCTCTAGCTGCACGCGCTCGGCCCACTCCCGGAACGCCGCGAACGAGCGCTCTGCCTGCGCGACGAGCTCGTCCGGCGAGTAGGCGAACGTCGTCTGCTCGCGGTCGGCGGTGAAGTCGCGGATCCACTGATGAACGATGGTGCCGGCGTCCGCGGCCTGGTCGCGCGCCTCGTTCAGGGTGCGGCGGGCGATCGTCGCGCAGAGCTCTTTGCCGGCCTCGACGTTCTGCAACGTGACGTGCGAGAGCGGATTCTCGACGTGGTGCAAGATGCCGGCGGCGAGCCCTTGCTTGTGAGCCCACAGGATGAGGGCGCTCTTGTCGCCGAAGCGGTCGGTGATCGTCGTCGTGCCGGGGACGCGCTTTCCGTTGGCGTCAAGGTACTTGTCGGGCCGCCCCGGGCCGTGGACCACCTTGCGCTTCGCAGGCGTCGGCTCGGCGCTCATGATGCCCCCGCGTAGGCTTCGTTCGCGTCGTTGTCGGGAGTGGTGAGCTCCGTGCGCCGCTTCGCGTCGGCTTCGTTGAGGTCCTTGACCTGCGAACGCGCCCAGGGGCGCTTGTTGTTCGCGCGCTTGACGGCGTCGAGCTCGGCCGTGCTCTTGCACTCGCCGATCATCGCGAGCACGTCGGCCACGTCCTTCGCGCTCGGCACCGCTTGCGGCTTCGACTTTGCGCCGCCGCTCGCCGGCGGCTTCTTCGCCGGTTCCGCGGCCTCCTCACGGCCCTGCTCCTCGACGTCCTGCGTATAGAGGTCCGACGCGCAAGTCACGATGAGCACGATGGCGACGAGCGCGCGCTTGCTCGCCATCTTCCGCACTGTGTTGTGCGTGTCGGGTAGGTCCGGGTTGTCGACGCGGCCCGTCTGCTGGCTCTCGATCGAAGTGTCTCCGTCGGCGAACTTCGCGCCGCAGCCGTCGCTGCCCCGGTCAGGCTTCTTCCAGCAGAGCCAGCCGCCGCCGTACTCCTCGCGGCCCTTGATGATCGTCGCCTTCCCGCATTCCGGGCACGTGCGCGCCGCTTTGCGGTAGGCGTACTTGCTCTCGCGCGACGAGCACGAGCCTACAGCCGAGCCGAGCACCGCGCCGGTCGGGATGTGCGTGAGCGTGCACGTCGCGATCACCTCGAGGTGGTCGCCCGAGCGTTTCTCCTGAAACTTGAAGCTCGGCGCGAGCTGGAACGTGAGGCAGAGCAGCTCGGCACCCGGCTTCAAGAGCGTGGGCTTGTCGACGCCGGGGATCTTGCCGAAGTGGTGGTCCTCGCGCATCACCTCGGCCGCGACCGAGCGGATCTTCTCGACTCGCGCGACGATATCGCCGACCTCGAGCCCGACGACGCGCGCCAAAGTGGCAGGCTCGACCTTCGCGAGCGCCGTAGCCCCCCGGGTGGCGGGCTGCTCGTTTGGGTCGACACCGTTCTGTCCGCGCGCGCTCACGACATCACCTGCGCTTCGATGCCTTCGCCGAGCGGCGCTGCGCGCTCGCGCTGATACTCATCGTGGGCCTCACGCACGGCCAAGGGCGCGGGCAGGATGTTGAGGACCGACGCGATCGCCGCGCCGAAGCTCGGCCGGCGCTCGTCCTCCGCCATGCGATGACACTCGCCGTCGGTGAAGTGTGCCCAGACGGTCAGGCGCCACGTGCCGCGGTCGTCGTGGTTCGCGTCGATGTTGACGCTCTCGGTGCCGTCGGCGAGCCGCGCCTCGGCGATCCATGTGAGTAATCGATTCAGATAGGCCAGATCTTCGCTGGAAAGGTTCATCTCCCGGACTCCCTTCATGGTCGTTGGTGATCGACCGAAGGCAGCGCGCCGACCGTGCCAGTGGGGATGAGCTCCGACCGGCGCGCTGCCTTCGTGCGACTACCCGCTCGCGGCGCCTCCCTTCGGCTTGCGGTGCGCGGCGGCCGCGGGGCACGTCGCGAAGTGCGGTGTGAAGCAGACGCGCACGACGGCGACGCGGCCGCCCGGCACCGTGGCGTCCTGCTCGAGCACCATCAGGCGCTTGCCCTCGGCGTCCAGCGGTACCTGCCGGCCGTTCTGCGTGGGCGCGAAAATGATCGCCGCGCCACAGGAGCGGCAGCGCGTGAGGCCGCTCATTGAACGCTCCGGAGCAGCCGGGCGGCCGCGCTCACCGTCATCCACTCGCTCGGCGCCCGTTCGTCGCCGGGCCATCGCGCAATGCGCACCTGGCATTCACCGTCGGACTCGACAACGGCGTCACCGACACGCATCCACGCGGCCAGCTCGCAGTCCGCAAGGGCGGTGAGCTTCTCGTGCAGGCTCACGCTGCCGCTCCCTTCCGCGCGCGGCGGAGCTCGGCGAGCCGGACCTGAGCGGCCTCGTGCGTCGCCCGGCGCGCGGGGTCCGCCTGGACCCAAGCGACGAGCCGAGCGGCCTGCGCCCGTTGCCTCGCGTGCAACGCCTCCTCGTGCTCGCGGTACCGGGCAGCGACCGCCTCGTCCTCCCGGCAGAACGAGCAGATCCCGTCCTCGCCGTCCGCGAGCTCGTGCTCACAGCTCAGGCAGCGCTCGAGGGTCTCGTAGAAGGCGTCCTCGGCGTCGATCGTGTGGATTCGCCCCTCCACGTCCTCGAAGCGGCCGTTGCCCAGGTCTCTCATGACGGTTCGTTATAGCTATACGCCATGACGAGGTCAATCCTCCCTCCCTCCTCTTCGACCGCGAGACGGAGCGGTTAGCTGGTCGTTTTGCGCCGGACGCCGCTCTTGACCTTGCTCGGCAGGTATGGCCGGAGAAGGCCGAGGAAGGCTAGCGGCGCGGCCTTCTCCTCGTCGGACGCCATCTCCAGCGCTTTACGCGTCGCGGCGACGGCCTCGTCCGGGGTGCAACCCCAGAGCTCTACCGCCGCGCGTGCTGCCCGGCGTGCGAACTCGGGTAGCTCCCCCACTGCGGCCCCATGTGACGAAGTCTCGGACCATAGCGCGATGATGTTTTCGGGCCGAATTCCGAGCAGTCGAGCGACGTCAGCGGGCCTATATTGGGCGAGAGCATGGAGCACGTGGAAGCCCGCGCCGCGGCCTTTGATCACATTGGAAAGGTGCGCCTGCGAGAGGCCTGTCTTCTTCCCCATCTCCTTCTGCGTGCCGAAGTTCGAATCGACGACCGCCTGAACTAAAGCCCCAAGGGTTGCGATGACTTCCGCGGGGAGCGCCTTCGTGCGAGCCACGGATTCCAGGCTAATCGCTCCGGCGATGGGGGAGAGCTTGACCTGAAACTTGCGTATAGCTATACAAGATGCGGATGACTGTTTCGGAGGTGCTCAAGGCCTGGCGGGAGACGGAGAAGATCACGCAGGCCGAGGCGGCGCGGCGGGCGGGCGTGAGCCAGCCGACTTGGTGCGATTGGGAGAGCGGCAAGAAGCTGCCACGACTCGACAAGATCGTGGACTTGGTGACCCTGACCGGCGAGGAGAAGCTGATTCCGGCCTGCGCGGAGGAGCTCCGAGCCCGAGGCGCGGCGTGAGCGAGCAGGACGAGCTCCGCCAGCGGCTCGCCGCGATGCAGGGTCCGACGATCGCCAAGGCGAGCCCATCGCTCCGCACTCGTAGCGAGGAGCGTGCCGTCGAGATCATTCGCCTCGGACTCGAGGCGTCCGAGCTCTCGCAGCGCGGCTACGGGCGCCGGCTCACCGTATGCGAGCGCATCGTACGCGACTACCTCTCGGGCGCGCGCGCCGTGCCGCTTTGGGCGCTGATTGCGCTGCCGCGCAAGGGGCAGCTCGCCGCCGTGCGCGCGCTGCTCGAGGCCATCCCAGCCGAGAGCGAGGACGATCCGGACAGCCGCCGAGGCGCGGCGTGACCGCGCCGTCCGAGGTGCGGGCCCTCGATGAGGGCGCCGCGACAATCGAGTCGGACGATCGCAACGTCATGCCCGAGGTTGCCCCGACGCCGGAGCCTGAGGGCCCGCGCGGGCACGTCCGCGTCGGCACTGCGCTCGGCGCGTACGGCTGGCTCGTGCTCGTCCAGGCGTGGAGGGGCAACCGTTGAGCCGCGGCAGCATTCACGCGCGGATCGCGTCGCTCTACCGCGAGCTCGCCGAGGCGCACGAGCAGCTCGCCGCCGAGGACACCCCGGCACGCCGTCCTGGCCCGAAACGCACGCAGCCCGAGCGCGCGCCGGCCGATCCTGAGATGGTCGTTCGCGTGCGCCGTAGCCTTCGGCGCCAGGGAGTCGCCATCTGATGGCGCGCCGGCAACTCGCGAACGTCGAGGAGCACCCGAAAGGGTCGGGGCGCTTCCGCGTGCGCGCTCGCATCGGCGGGTCACTGAAAACGATCGTCGCGGGCGTGCCGCGCTCGGAAGCCGAGGCGGCCGTGCTCGCCTACGAGACCACACGCGACGAGCGCGCGCTCCGCGACGGAATCACGCTCGCGCAGTTTGGCCATGCGTTTTTCGAGCGCCGTGCGCGCCGGGGCGTGCGGGGCGTGAAGAAAGAGCGCGACCGCTGGTCGCTCATGGTCGCGCGCGACCCGATCGGCACCCTGGCGATCCGGACGCTGCTCCGCTCCGACGTCCTCGACTGGCTCGACCGATGGGCGGCGCGCGGGAGGCAGACGCGAAGGAACGCCCTCAACCTCGTGCGCGCGGCACTCGACGAGGCGCTCGACCGCGGCCTTTGCGAGCACAACGTCGCGCGGGACGTGAAGATCGGCCGCGCGGGCCGCGCCGACGAGACGGAGGAGCTCGGCGGCGTGCTCGAGCTGCACGAGCAGGCTGCGCTGCTCGCGGCGATCCCGCCGGGCCTCGACCGCGAGGCGGTCGCGTTCGCGCTCTACGGCGGCCTCCGCCAAGGCTCGCAGTGGGCGCTGCGCCGCGAGGACTGCCGCGGCGACACGGTGCTCCTACGCCGGCATAAGAGCGGCCGGGCGCGCGTTTTGCACCTCCTCCCGCCAGCGCGCGACGCGCTTGCGCGCTCGCTCGAGCTCGCGACCGAGCTTGGCTCCGACTTCGCCTTTCCTGCGCCGGGCGGCGGCCAGCGGAGCGCCGGGCACAAGCCTTACCGTTGGTCGGATAGGCGAGCGAAGGACGGCACCCTCCTGCCGGGCTGGCTCACGCTCGCGGGCATCACGCGCCGTGTACGCTGGCACGACCTCCGCCACACGTGCGCGACGTCGCTCCTTGCCGGCTGGTGGGGTGACCCGCCGCGCAAGTGGACGCTCGACGAGGTGTGCTCGTACATGCAACACTCGAGCGTCAAGGTCACCGAGCGCTACGCGCGCAAGTTGGCCGAGACGACCCTCGGAGCCGTGACGGCTACGAAGTTCCCAGGGGGGAACTCGGGCGGCCAAAACTGCCGAGGAATTCCCGCAGTCGCAGCGCGTTGCAAAACCGTCACACGTCGGTTCGAATCCGATCCGCGCCTCTCAGTAAATCCAGCTGAATCCGCAGTTCGCGCACCGCGCGTCTGGGAACAGACTGGGAACTTCCCCCCGGCGGCATGGGCCCTCGCTCTCGCCGCCGAACGCGTCTTGATCGGCGCGCGTCCGGCCGTGGTCGTCCGGCGCCGTCGGGCTCGGAGGGACCGTGCCGGGTGAGCTCATCCCGCTCGCGGTGCACCGCCCGGCCCGGCCCGTGCGGGACATCATCCGCGTCGAAGCGGTCGTCGGCGGCCTCGTCTGCCTGACCGTCGTCGACGGCAACGGCGACGCCGTCGAGGTGTACCTCGAGCGGCGTGACGCGGTCGGGCTCCGGGACGACGTGGACGCGGCGATCGGCGTCGCGCAGGCGCTCGAGCGGATCGATGGCGACCGTGGCTGAGAGCACGGCCATGCAGAAGCTCGATGAGCTCGAGCGCACGCTCGGCAAGGGCGCGACGTTCACGCCCACCGAGCGGAACCTCGTCCTGAAACACGGCGTCCCGTCCTGGCTCGTCCTCGGGTCGAAGATGGCGGCGGGGCCCGTGGCCGATCGCTGCTCGCGCGCGATCGACCATCTCTCGAGACTTTACGACGACGTGCAGCCCGCGCTGCCCGACGTGCTCCGAACGAAACCCGACTGATCCTGGGAGGTCACGATGTCCGAACCGTCATCATTCGTCTTGTCCTTTGGTTCCCATTCGAACGCGGAGGGGGAAAAGTTCTGCCTACTCGAGGCCTGCTCGCTCCCGCCCGAGCTCGTGCGGCTCACCGCACGCCAGCGCCGCGCGCGCGTGCGCGAGCTCGGGCTGTCCGTCACCGATCACCCGCCTGATGTGTGCGACGTGCGCGCCGCGTTCGGCCGTTCGCTGAACGACTCCTATGGCAACGGCGCCGAGGCGGATGCCGAGCGGACCGAGGACTGCGCGCCGCTCGAGCAGGCCCTACGCGGGACGAAGGCCCGCGGTGATTCTGAGCGGGTGGCCCTCTTCCTGTGGGATCGCGCGCTGCATGAAT
>DASTSM010000329.1:0-6642 GCA_035760685.1 Gammaproteobacteria bacterium
ATCGTCGAGGACGAGGACGGCGAGCCGCTCAGCGTCGGGCGAAAGACGCGCAGCATCCCTCCGGCGCTCGCCCGAGCACTAAGCTCGCGTGACGGCGGTTGCCGGTTCCCGGGTTGCGGGCGCACGTTGTTCACGGAGGGCCACCACGTGATTCACTGGGCGAAGGGCGGGGAGACGAAGCTCTCGAACCTCATCACGCTCTGCACATTTCATCATCGCCTGCTGCACGAAGGAGGCTTCGGGCTGCGCGCGACTGCGGACGGCGGCTTCGAGTTCACTCGGCCCGACGGCACGAGGATCGAGCCGAGCGGCGACAGGCGGGCGCGAGAGATTCTCGCGAGCGTATCCTCGCGTCCGGGGTCGGGCGAGCCGGCGCGCGGCCCGAGCCTCTTCGGCATCAATCGCGCGCGCGGCATCGAGATCGATCACCGGACGGCCGCGGCGCGGTGGATGGGCGACAAGCTCGACTATGGCTGGGCGGTCGAGGACTTGATCTACCGTAGGGACCGCGCGCGGAGACAAGCCGCACACTGACCTATGCCGGCCGACAAGTCCAAAGCCATCCGTCGAATCGCGTACGACGCAGAGGCGCAGACGCTGGACGTCGAGTTCTCGTCGTCGAAGGTCTATCGCTACTTCGACGTGCCGCCCACCGTGTATGCCTGGCTCGAGCGGGTCCGATCGAAGGGGCGGTTCGTCAATCGGCTGATCAAGGACAAGTATCGCTTCGAGCGCGTCGACGAGCCGAGCGCGAACGGGGACGTGCCGACGCTTCTCGAGGCCTTGCGGAAATCACTCGAGCCTCCGCCCGACGAGGACTAGCGAAGCACGAAGGTCCAGGCCTTATCGTGCGCGATCGGGTCCCAGAAGGTCTGGCACACGCGGTGGAGGACGAATTCGCCGTCGACGAAGGAGAACGTGACGGCCGGCCCATAGTAAATACCGGGCGTCGCCAACGTCGCCACAAGGTCTTTGCTTCCCAACGGCTTTTCGAGAGTGTCTATGTGGAGAGGCTTCTCCAGGATCTTGAAGAAGCGAGGCGCGTCTTCGCACTTGGGAAACTTGCGCGTGAGGTCCACGAGCTCGTCGGTTCGCTTGATGATAGCGGCGAGCTCATCGAGAGGGATCGATGTCGCGACCCGCGTTTTTTCGTTCGGGATGTCGGCCGACGATTCGGCGGCACACCCGTGCGGCGAAGGGGGCAGCCAGTAATAGCGCGAGGGCTTGCCCGAAGGTGAATAGCCGATCGAAGCGCTGCCCTCGAAGTAGTGGCGCTCGGTCAGACAGAGGTCGTTGCCGACGGAGCGCGGCGGCAAATCGAGATAGCCGCCGTCGCCCACGAAGAGCTGTAGGGTCGTGACGCCGCGAGGCTGAGCTCGAAAGCCCAGCGAGGCGAGAATGGCCCCGAATTCGCCGTCATCTTGCGCGGGGGCGATCCCGCACCATGTCGCGGCCAGGACCAGCGCGACGGATCGGCGCATACGACGCGCTACAGCTCCGGCGTCATCCCGAGATTCCGCACGAGGAACGCCCACTTGTCCGCGTACTCCTCGATTTGCTTCTGCGTCGGGGTGCCGGCGCCGTGGCCGGCGCGCGTCTCGATGCGGATCAGCACGGGGTGATCGCAGCCTTGCGCCTTCTGCAGGCGCGCGGCGTACTTGAAGCTGTGGCCGGGCACGACGCGGTCGTCGTGATCCGCGGTCAGCACGAGCACGGCGGGGTAGCACGCGCCGTCGCGAATGTTGTGATAGGGCGAGTAGGCGTAGAGCGCTTTGAACTCGTCGGGATTCTCGGGCGAGCCGTAGTCGTCGACCCAGAAGCGCCCGGCCGTGAATTGGTTGAAGCGCAGCATGTCCATGACGCCGACCTCGGGGATCGCGGCGCCGAAGAGCTCCGGGCGCTGATTCAGCACGGCGCCGACGAGGAGGCCGCCGTTGCTGCCGCCCATGATCGCGAGCTTGTCGCGCCGCGTGTAGCCGGATTTCTCGAGGTACTCGGCTGCCGCGATGAAATCGTCGAACACGTTCTGCTTCTTGAGCTTCGTGCCGGCCTTGTGCCATTCCTCGCCGTACTCGCCGCCGCCGCGGAGGTTCGCGACGGCGTAGACGCCGCCGAGCTCGAGCCACGCGGCGCGCGTGATCGAGAAGGACGGCGTCAGCGAGATGTCGAAGCCGCCGTAGCCGTAGAGCAGCGTCGGGTTCGAGCCGTCGAGCTTGATGCCTTTCCGATGCGTCAAGAACATCGGCACGCGCGTGCCGTCCTTCGACTCGTAGAACACCTGCTCGACGACGTAGTCGCTCGAGTCGAAGTCGACCTTCGAGGCGCGGAACGGCGTGCGCTCGTCCGTGTCCACGCGATAGCGGTAGACGGCCGGCGCCGCGTTGAAGCTCGAGTAGCCGAAGAAGGTCTCGGGATCGTCGTAGTGGCCCGAGAAGCCCGTCGCGGTGCCGATGCCGGGCAGCTCGACGGTGGTCACGCGTTTGCCGGCGAGATCGAAGACCTCGACTCTCGAATGCGCGTCCTGAAGGTACCCGGCGACGAGCCGGTCGCCGATCCGCTCGGCCGACTCGAGCAGGTCGCGGCCTTCCGGAACGAGCTCTTGCCAGTCGGCGCGAGCCGGCTTCGTGACGTCGATCGCAATGAGCCGGCCGCGCGGCGCGTCGAGGTTCGTGCGGAAGATGAGCCGCGAGCCGTCGTTGCCGGCGAGCGTGTAGTCGTTCTCGAAGCCCTCGACGAGCAGCACGGGAGAGGCCTTGGGGTCGCGGAGATCCTGGTACGCGATCTGGTAGCGGCTGTCCGTGCCGATCCACATCGTGAGCACGAGGTAGCGGCCGTCGTCGGTGACGGCGGCGTCGAAGCCCCAGTCGGGATGATCGGGGCGCGCGTAGACGAGCCGATCCTCGCCCTGTGCCGTGCCGATGCGGTGGAAGTAGACGGCCTGATTCTTGTTCAGCGATTGAAACTGTGCGCCCTGCTCGGGCGCGGGATATCGGCTGTAGTAGAAGCCCGAGCCGTCCTTGGCCCACGAGAGGCCCGTGAACTTGAGCCACTCGAGCCGATCCGCGAGGTCCTCGCCCGTCGAGAGGTCGCGCACCTTGGCGGTGCGCCAGTCGGAGCCGCCGTCCTGGATCAGATACGCGACGTAGCGGCCCGCGGGATCCGGCCAGTATCCGCCGAGCGCGACCGTGCCGTCCTTCGACCACGTGTTCGGATCGAAGAGCACGCGGGGCTCTGAGTCGAGCGCATCTTGCACGAGCACCTGGTCCTGATTCATGAGGCCGTCGTTGAAGGTGTAGAAGTAGCGGCCGGCCTCCTTCTCGGGCACGCCGTAGCGTGCGAAGTCCCAGAGCTCGGTCAGCCGGCGCTCGATGGCGGGGCGGCTCGGGATCGCGTCGAGGTACTTGCGCGTCACCGCGTTCTCGCGCTCGACCCAGTCGCGCACCTCGGCGCTCTCGCGCACGTCGGTTTCGAGCCAGCGGTAGGGATCGGCGACGGGCACGCCGTGATAAACGTCGACGTGGTCGACGGTGCGGGTCTCGGGATACGTAATCGACATCGAGGATTCCGTGGCTGCGACAGGGTCCGCGTCCGCGGCCCCGGAGCCCGCGTCGCAGGCGCCGAGCAAAAGGATCGAGAGCGCGACGGCGCTTAGACGAACCATGGCGATGCTCCGGAGCGGCGCGAGGCCTATTCCTTTACATAGTAGCGCAGGCGGACGCGCGAGCGGTCGGGGATGTGGCCGTCCGATGTCCTCGGCCGAAAAAGGCTGTACTTGATCAGCCGCACGAGGTCGCGCTGCGCGTCGTCGGTCACGTTCCCCGACGTGCCCGTGACCTTGACGTGATCGCTCTTGCCGTACTTCGTGATGTCGAATGCGACGTCGACGTATCCCGCCGAATCCGCCGTCGCCTCCGAGATCAAAGGGTTCGGAAGGAAGGCCGGGAGCACGACGGGCGTCTCCGGAGAGAAGATCTCGTCGATGGAGGTCTTGGGCACGCCTTCTCGCACGAGCACGTCGTACGACTGCTCGTATGTTTCGACCGCATCGTCCAACGCTCGCGTGCCTCCGTTCTGGAGGAACAAGAGGTCCCAGTCCGTCATCGCGACGAGGGTCTCGATTCGGGCAAGCCACGGCGCCGAGGTTGCGGCCTTATAGCTGAGGAGCCGGCGATAGCTTTGCCTCCCCGAGGAGTAGTACTTGCCGGGAAAACGGATCGATGCGGACGATTCGTAGCTCGTGCGTATGACCTGCGACTCGAGATCTTGAAGCTCGCGGCTCGAGTAGAGCTGCTGACTCGCGAGAATGTGGATCGCCTTGACGTCGTAGGCGAGGATCTCGCGCGCGAGCGAATCGAGCACGACGCTCCGGGATCCGGACTTGCAGGGTCCGGAGCTGAAAGTTTCGACGGCGGGAAAGACGGGCGGCCCTCCGTGGTAGTAGCAGCCGAGGTAAATTTCCGGCGGCAAGTCGCCGTCGCGATAGCGGCGTAAGACGTCTCGGCGCCCGTCCGCGATCTCGCGCAGGATCGGGACGCCGCGCACGTCACCGGGATTCCGCGCAACCCGCGCCAGCAAATCCTGCTCGAGATTCCATGCCCCCTCGAAATCGCCTCTGGCCCGCTTGTTCTCCAAGGCTCGGCGCATCAACGGTGCTTCCTCGAGCGAGTAGAGACCGTAGTTGGCTCGCACGACCTGCCTCGCCTGGTCGATTGCGGCGGCTTCGTCCTCCCGGTGGCCTTCCTCGTCGTACAGCAGGCTCAGTGCCGTCCAGGCGTCGACCAAATCGATCGAATAGGGGCCGTTCTTGGACGCCTCCTCTCGAATCGTCTCGAGGATCTGCTGCTCGCGGTCGTTTTGTGCGGTGGGCTCGAAGGCGGGTTGGGCGGGCTCGAAGGCGGGTTGGGCGGAGCCGAAGGCGGGTTGGGCGGAGCCGAACGAGGCATGGGCGGCGGCGCCGAGCGCGAGAATTGCCGCGGCGCTCCTCGCGAGGATTGCGGCGGCCCTCCGCGCATGACGGGTCTCGAATGAAGCCATCGGCGTCTCCCGAGCGGTGCCGACTGCGACTCCTTTCGGTCTAGCAGAGTCCGATTTCCCTTCGTCCTCCCCTTCATCCAAAAGCTAACACCTTTCCCGGGGAAAAACTGCGTCCGGGGCCGACGAAATCCGATTTGTCTCGATCGCCGCTCCGTGACACAGTTTTCGATCGAACGATGTTTTGAGGCAACGAGAACGGAGGGTTCGACGATGGGGCGCGAGCGAGCTCATGTCTCCCGATTTCCTTCCGCCGCGGCCGTGATCGCGGCGGCTCTGCTGCCTGCCGCCGCCCTCGCGCAAGCGTCCGGCCCGAGCGGCGCGACGAATCGCGCCCTCGCCATCTCGGACTATCCCGTCACCGACGAGATGCTGCGCAAGCCCGATCCCGGCGACTGGCTCATGTACAGCCGGACCTACGACGCGCAGCGCTTTAGCCCCCTCGATCAGATCGACCGCGGCAACGTCGCGCGCCTCGCGAAGGCCTGGTCGAAGCCTCTGCCCGAAGGCCCGATCGAGACGATCCCGATCGTCTACCGCGGCGTCATGTACCTCGCGACGCCCGGCGGGCGCGGCGCGTCGAGCGGCATCTGGGCCCTCGACGCCGCGACGGGCGAGACGCTTTGGCAGTACACCCCTCCCGGGAACCTCTCGTCGCGCGTCAAGACGATCGCGATCTACGGCGACATGATCTACTACACGGCGCCGGCCGCTCCGGGAGAGCCGAGCCCGATCGTCGCGCTCGACGCCGCGACCGGCCAAGTGCGCTGGTCGACGCCCGTGAATCCGGAGACGCACACGTCGGGCGCGATCGCCGTCGAGGGCAAGGTCATCTCGGGCCGCACCTGCAACAGCGCGCGGGAGAACTGCTACATCGCGGCGCACGACGCGCGCACGGGCAAGGAAGTTTGGCGGTTCTACACTTCGCCCGGCGCCGGCGAGCCCGGCGACGAGTCGTGGGCGGGCGCGCCCGTGAACGGCCGGCGCGCGTCGACCTGGGGGCTGCCCGGCACCTACGATCCCGTGCGTCATCTCCTCTTCTGGGGCATCTCGAATCCGATGCCGAACACGCGGGCCGAGCGCCACGGCGGCAACGCGGCCGCCATTCCGCCGACGGCGCCCGCCGACCTCTACAGCAACTCGACCGTCGCGCTGAAGCCCGACACGGGCGAGCTCGTCTGGTACTACCAGCATCTGCCGGGCGACGACTGGGACATGGACGTGAACCACGAGAAGACGCTGATCCGCACCGCGATCGCGCCGGACCCGCGCTACGTCAAGTGGATCAATCCGGCCGTGACGAAAGGCGAGGAGCGGGACGTCGTCGTCACGGTCGGCGAGGCGGGCGGCGTCTGGGTCAACGACCGTGAGACGGGCCAGTTCCTGTGGGCCACGCCGTTCCCGTACGACACGCCGAACTTCGTGCTGTCCGGCATCGACGTCAAGACCGGAATCGCGCACATCAACTCAAATCTCGTGCTCGACAAGCCCGGCAAGGAGAGCCTCGTCTGCTTCTGGAATCAGCGGAGCTTCTGGCCGACCGCATACGACCCGGAGACGAACTCGCTCTACGTGCCCTACGTCGACCACTGCCTCGACATGGCCCGGCCC
>DASTSM010000330.1:0-5653 GCA_035760685.1 Gammaproteobacteria bacterium
TAAGCAGGCTGGCGCCTGAGCAGGCTGGCGCCTCACCCGGTCCCGTCGGCGCCGGCGCGCGGCCCGCACCGCCCGCTTGAAAAAGCACGGGCCGACCTTATCGTAAGATGGCCGCGCGCCGCCGGCGCGACGATCAGGCCAACTCACGATGCAGGCGACGGAACCGACGACCCACGGATTTCAGGCCGAGGTGAAGCAGCTCCTTCACCTCATGGTCCATTCGCTCTACAGCAACCGGGAGATCTTCCTGCGCGAGCTCGTGTCGAACGCGTCCGACGCGAACGACAAGCTCCGCTTCGAGTCGCTCGCGAACCCGCAGCTGCTCGAAGGGAACGCCGAGCTCGGCATCACCGTCGAGATCGACCCCGAGAAGAAGCTGCTCTCGGTCACGGACAACGGAATCGGCATGAGCCGAGAGGAGATCGTCGAGCATCTCGGGACGATCGCGCATTCGGGCACCGCGCGCTTCCTGGCCCAGCTCGGCGACGATCAGCGCCGCAACGCCCAGCTCATCGGCCAATTCGGGGTGGGCTTCTACTCGGCGTTCATCGTCGCGCGGGAGGTCGAGGTCGTGAGCCGGCGGGCGGGCCTCTCGCCCGAGCAGGGCGTCCGCTGGGCCTCGGACGGCCAGGGCGAGTTCACGGTCGAGGCATGCACCCGGGCGGACCGCGGCACGAGCGTGCGGCTTACCCTCAAGGACGACGCAGCCGAATACCTCGACCGCTTCCGCATCGAGGGACTGATTCGAAAATACTCGGACCACATCGCCTTCCCCGTGCGCGTGCGCGCGGGCAGCCGCGCCGAAGCCGGCGAGCCCGTGAACCGCGCGAAGGCGCTATGGCAAAGGCCGAAGTCCGAGATCGAGGACGGCGACTACCTCGAGTTCTATCGCCACATCGCGCACGACCCCGAGGAGCCCCTCGCGTGGAGCCACAACCGCGTCGAGGGCAAGCGCGAGTTCGTGAGTCTGCTCTACCTTCCGTCGAAGGCCCCGTTCGACCTGTGGAATCGGGAGGCCCCGCGCGGCCTCAAGCTCTACGTGCAGCGCGTCTTCATCAAGGACAGCGCGAGCGAGTTTCTGCCGCTCTACCTTCGCTTCGTGCGCGGCGTCGTCGATTCCGCGGATCTGTCGCTCAACGTCTCCCGCGAGCTGCTGCAGCAGGACCCGAACGTCGCCGCGATCAAGTCGGCGCTGATCAAGCGCGTGCTCGACATGCTCGAGCGTCTCGCGAAGGACGAGCCCGCGAAATACGCCGCGTTCTGGAAGGAATTCGGCTCCGTGTTCAAGGAAGGGCTCGCGGAGGATCCCGCGAACCGGGAGCGGATCGCGGAGCTCTTGCGCTTCAGCTCGACGAGGTCGGAGGGCGAGTCCGAGGACCGGAGCCTCGCGGCTTACGTCGAGGGCTTCGCGCCCGGTCAGGAAGAGATCTATTACCTCCACGCGGACTCGCCGACCGCGGCGCGCTCGAGTCCGCACCTCGAGGTGTTCAAGGATCGCAACGTCGAGGTGCTGCTCTTGACGGATCGACTCGACGAATGGCTCATGCAGCATCTCGACGAGTTCCGCGGCAAGCGCTTCCGGGACGTCGCCCGCGGCGAGCTCGACCTCGCGAAGCTAGGCGGGGAGCCGCGCGTCGAGACCGCGCTCGACAAGGACGAGCGCGACCTCTTGAAGCGCGTGAAACGGGTCTTGCGGAGCCGAGTCGACGAGGTGCGCTTCAGCCGCCGGCTCAGCGAGTCGGCCGCATGTCTCGCGATCGGCGAGCAGGATATCGGCCATTCTCTGCGCGAGCTGCTGAAGGCCGCGGGCCACGAGGCGCCGGAGGCGCTGCCGAGCCTCGAGCTCAACGCGCGGCACGCGCTCGTGAAGCGCCTGAACAGCCTCTTGGCCGAGCTCGATCCGCTAGCCTAAAGCTCAGGGACCGAGGCGGCGCATCACGAGATGGCGCGGAACGAGGCGCCGCTCGAGCCATTCGAAGCCGAGCTCGACGAGAATCGCGAGCCCCGCCGCCGGCAAGGCCCCTTGCAGGATCAAGCCCGTGTCGTTCAACGCGAGCCCCGTCACGATGGGCTCGCCGAGCCCGCCCGCGCCGATGAACGCCGCGAGCGTCGCCGTGCCGATGCTGATGACCGCCGCGAGCCGCAGGCCCGAGAGCATCTGCGGAAGCGCGAGCGGCAGGAACACGTGCCGCAGCTGCTCGCGGTGCGTGAGCCCGAGCGCAGCGGCCACCTTGCGCAGCAGCGGATCGACCGTGATCAACGCCGTGACGGTGCTCCGAACGATCGGCAGCAGCGAGTAGAGGAACAGCGCGATGACGGCGGGGAGCTGGCCGACGCCCGCGAGCGGTATCAGCAGGGCGAGCAGCGCGATCGAGGGAATCGTCTGCAAGAGGCCCGCGAGCTGCAGGACGGCGGACGACAGCAGCGCAGAGCGGTACACGGCCAAGGCGAGCGCGACGCCGAGCACGCTCGCAGCCGCGACGGCGATGCCCGTGAGCTTCAGGTGGATCAGCGTATTGCGGCCGAGGCGGCGCCACACGCCGGAACGCTCCGGCCCGTGCGCGGCCACGAGGCCTTGCGCGCGCAGGAACTCGGCGGCCACGTCGGCGACGCCGCGGCCGTCGACCGCTACTTCGGCGTTGAGCGCGATCATGCGCGCTTCATCGATACGCCCCGCGAGGCGGTCGAGGTCCGCCTTCGCGGCGGCATCGAGGCCCGTGCGCACGAGAGGCAGCGCACGGTACTCGGGGAAATAGGCCCGATCGTCCTCGAGCACGACGAGGCCGTACTCGGCGAGATCGCCGTCGGTCGAGTAGGCGTCGGTCACGTCGAGCTTGCCGCCGGCCAGCGCGCGGTACGCGAGCGCATGATCGATGCCGAAGGCCGTCTGCGGCAGATCGTAGGCGGACTTGAGCCCCGGCCAGCCGTCGGCGCGGCTCAGGAACTCGTGGCTCAAGCCGAAACGCAGCTCCGGGTGCGCGGCGAGGTCCGAGATCCGGGCGAGCGAGAGAGCCTTCGCCGTCTCCGGCCCGACGGTCAGGGCATAGGTATCGTCGAAGCCGAACGGCGCGAGCGTCTCGAGGCCCAACGCCGCGAGGTCGGCGCGGACCTCGGGGCTCGGGAACGCGGCGCGGTCGCGCGAGGGCGCGCGCTTCAAGATCGTCTCGTCGATCGTGCCGCTGTATTCCGGGTAGACGTCGAGGTCGCCGGCGACGAGCGCTTCGTAGCAGAGCAGCGTGCCGCCGAAGCCGAAGCGCCGTTCGACGCGCCAGCCGCGGCTTTCGAGCAGCTGCGCCATGATCTCCGCGAGCAAATAGCTCTCGGGAAAAGTCTTGCTGCCGACGACGACCGAACCGCGGACGGACGAGGGCGACTGCGCGGGGCCGCTCGCGGGCAACAGCCCCCATGCGACGAGCGCCGTCGCGAGCAGCGGCAGCAGCGCGGCGCGCGGTTTCTTTGTCCGCAGCGGCACGGCGGCGCCGCGCGCCGCGGTGCGCTCACTCCGCACGGCCCTGCCCGAGCAGCTCGGCGACGCGCGCGCTCGCAGGAAACGCGCAGACCTCCTCGAAGTTTCCGGTTTGCAGCACGCGGCCGGCCTCGATGACGACGAGCAGCGACGCGAGCCGCCGCGCTTCCTGCATGTCGTGCGTGACGAGGACGACGGTGACGGGCTCCGCGCGCACGAGCTCGGCGAGGTGCCCGTGCATCTCGGCGCGCATCGACGGATCGAGCCCCGAGAAAGGCTCGTCGAGCAACAGGATGTCGGGACGCAGAAACATCGCGCGGCAGATGCCGACGCGCTGTTGCTGGCCTCCGGAGAGCTGCGGCGGAAAGCGCTCCGCGAGCTCGGGCTCGAGGCCCATGAGCGACATGAGCTCGCGGACGCGCGCATCGATGCGCGCGCGGCTCCATCCCTCGAGCTCGCCGAGCAGCCCGATGTTGCGCGATGCGCGCATGTGGGGGAAGAGACCCGCGCCCTGCACGGCGTAGCCGATGCGGCGCCTGAATCGAATCGGAGACTCGAGCGGCACGGGCTCGCCGAAGACGCACACGGTGCCGGAGTCCGGCGTCGCGAGACCGTTGACGAGCTCGAGCAAGGTGGATTTGCCGCTGCCGGACGGACCGACGAGTACCGTGACCTCGCCCGAGGGGACGGCGAGGTCGACGTCGCGAAGCACGGCCCTGTCCCCGAATTTCTTCGTAACGGCCGTGAGCTCGATGATCCCGTTCACAGTCTCGTTACGATACCATTGAGGTCAGCACAGGAGGCGCGTCGTGAAGGTCGAGAAGCAGGAGTCGAGAGAGGAGCTCGCACGGCGGCTCACGCCCGAGCAGTATCACGTCACGCAGGAGGCCGGCACGGAGCGCCCGTTCACGGGCAAGTACTACGCGAACAAGGCCTCGGGCGAATATCTCTGCGTGGTCTGCGGAAACCGCTTGTTCGAATCGGACGTCAAGTACGACTCGGGCTCGGGCTGGCCGAGCTTCTGGCAGCCGGTCGCCGAAGAGGCGGTCGAGACGCACGTGGACAGAAGTCACGGCATGGTGCGGGAGGAGGTCTGCTGCGCGGGTTGCGGCGCGCACTTGGGCCACCGATTCCCCGACGGTCCCGAGCCTACCGGTCTCAGGTACTGCATCAACTCCGCGGCGCTCGATTTCCGCGCCTCGGAGGACCGCGACTAGCAGGCTCATTTCTTGCAGGCTCGCGAGGAAGAGCGAGCGTCGCGCGATCGAGCGCCAGAAGACGGAGTGGCCCGATGACTACGAGAGAAGCGGACGGTCTCAACGACGACGTCGAATCGGAAAGGATCTTCGTCTTCGTCGCCTACGTGCTGCACTTGGCGGGCAGCTTCGTCGCGTTGCCGAGCATCGCCGGGCTCGTCGTGAACTATCTGAAGCGCAGCGACGCGGGCGATCTCTTCGCGACGCATCACGCATGGATGATCCGGACCTTCTGGTGGGCCCTCGCGTGGTTCCTCATCGGCTTTTTCACGAAGCCGGTCGGCTGGGCCGTGCTGGCGCTCGCGTGGATCTGGTACGTCTACCGCCAGCTGCTCGGCCTCATCCGCCTCGCGAACGGCGATTCGATGGTCGACCCCATGAGCCGCTCGATGGCCCTCTGAGGGCCGTCCGCGCCGAGATGCCTGCACGCGCGCCGAGGGCCGCGTCCATCGCCGGCCCGGTCGGCGCTCTCGAAGCGCGCATCGACGCGCCGACGGGCCCCGCGGTCGCGGCGGCCGTCGTGTGCCACCCGCATCCGCTGCACGGCGGAACCCTGCACAACAAGGTGGCGTATACGCTCGCGAAGGCGTTCACGCGGCTCGGCGCCGCGGCCGTCCGCTTCAATTTTCGCGGCGTCGGCGCCTCGGAAGGCCGGCACGCGGACGGCGCCGGCGAGCTCGACGACGCGCTCGCCGTCGTCGAGTGGACGCGCCGCGAATGGCCGGGCGCTCCGCTCTATCTCGGAGGCTTTTCTTTCGGCGCGGACGTGGCGCTGCGCGCGGCCGTTGCGCTCGGCGCCGAGACGGATCGGAACCCCGTAGGCCTCGTGACCGTGGCGCTTCCCGTCGGGCGCGTGCCCGCCGATTTTCCGGCGCCGCGTTGCCCGTGGCTCGTCATTCACGGCGATCGAGACGAGGTCGTCGCGCTCGAC
>DASTSM010000331.1:0-8228 GCA_035760685.1 Gammaproteobacteria bacterium
GAATCGACGAAGAAGACGCGGCCGTCGGGCGCGAGGCAGCGGCGCACGAGATCCCAGAACGCGGCGAAGCGCTCGGGCGGGACGTGGGAGAGCCAGAAGCCGAGGAATATCGTGTCGAAGGTCTCCTCGGGCGCCCAGTCGAAGAGATCGGCATGCACGTAGCGAACGGCCCCTCCGCCGAGGCGCGCCGCGTTGATGGCGAGCATCTCGGACGATCCGTCGACGGCGACGAGGGTGGAAGCGAACGGCGCGAGGCGCTCGGTCCAGATGCCGGTGCCGCAGGCGAGCTCGAGCACGCGCCCGCGCGGACGGAAGGCCTCGAGCGCGGCTTGAAGGTCGGCGGCATCGGCGAACCACTCGCCGTTCAGCGCCGCGCCGCGGTCGTAGCGGCCCCGGCGCAGCCACCATTCGTCGTACTCGGCCGCCCGCTCGCGGTAGTAGTCGAGCTGCCGAGCGAGGAATGTCCGCGGGGCGGGCGAGCTCATGTCTCGCGGTCCTCGTGTGCTGGGGCTGAGCGTTGCTTCATCTAAACTTTGTCGCTTTCCTCACTTCGTCGCTTCGGCGCATCGGCGATTTGGCGCTTTGGCGAAGGCGCCTATTGTCTCGCAGCTCGTTCGACCTGCGAAGCAGTACGCTGTGCGTGCGAAGAAGCAGGCTTCGAAACGGCACGTCTCACCCGAGGTGAACGCGGCGCTCGCCCTGATACCGACGCGCGTCGCGGCCGAGCTCCTATGCGGGCGGCGGCCGGCCTCGATCCAGAATCAGCTCCCAATATCCCACGTCGACCCAGCGCCCGAGCTTCCAGCCGACCTCGCGGAATCGGCCGATCTTCTCGAAGCCGAGCTTCTCGTGCAGGGCGACGCTCGCGTCGTTCGGCAGCGCGATTCCGCCGATCACGGTGTGCACGGGGAGAGCGCGAAGCTCGTCGATGAGCCTCCGGTAGAGCGCGGTGCCGACGCCGCGGCCGGTGCAGCCGTGCCGAACGTAGACCGTGGTTTCGACCGAATAGCGATATGCGGAGCGCGGTCTCCACAGGCTCGCGTAGGCGTAGCCGTCGATGCGTCCGTCGGATTCGTGAACGAGCCAGCGAAAGCGCCGCTGCACCTCTTCGATCCGGCCCGCGATCTCGGCGTCCGAGACCGGCTTCTCCTCGAAGGTCACGACGGTCGTCTCGACGTAATAGTTGTAGATGGCGGCGATCTCGGCCGCGTCGGCCGCGACGGCGTGTCTGATCGTGTCCATCGGCTGCTCCTGAGGGCGGCGGATGAGTGCTGTCCGAAACCCTGTCCGCCCCGGATCGAGCGATTGTCTCGCGTTCGGAAAATTCTCCATTCTTTTCGCAAAAACATCACTTTCTCGGCCGGCATGACTGGATGTAACATCAGTATTAAATCCACCCGCCTTGGAGGCAGCCATGACCGATGCGTCCCCGAAGAACCGGTCCCCGAGCGTCCACTG
Organism: Gammaproteobacteria bacterium; assembly: GCA_035760685.1. GTDB lineage: Bacteria > Pseudomonadota > Gammaproteobacteria > Steroidobacterales > Rariloculaceae > ZC4RG20. The sequence goes on from DASTSM010000331.1 coordinate 1,459, forward strand.
GTCGCGCCGCTCGCTCGCCGTCTGGCACGACGCGGCGCGCGGCACGATGAGGATCAGGATCGAGCTTCCGATCGAGGCGGGCGAGATCATCGCGCGGGCGCTCGACCGCGCCATCGCCGAGAAAGACGCGGCGACGGGTCCCGAGCTCGAAGCGAGCCGGTCCGCGCAGCAGGCGGACGCACCCGTCGCGCTCGCGCGAGCGTACCGGCCGTCCACCGCGACGACAGGGCACGGAAAGCATGACGACCCCGTGCCTTCGGTCCCCGACATCACGAAATCGTGATTCGCGCGGACGAGTCGCCCCTCCGCGGAGGGGTGGCTCGCTGCTCTGCCGAAACGTCGAATCGAACGAATCGCTGCGAGACTCATTCTAGATCGCATCGCGCTTGACCCGAGCGGCGAGGGCGCGCAGCATGCCCACGCGCCTCGCTCGCGACGCGACCGTCGCCATCGAGGGACACGAGAAAGCGGGCCGTTTTCTACGTGACGCAGCACACAGATCCCCCGATTCTGGGCGCGTATCGTCGTTCCCGGTCGAGGCGGCCCGCCCGGCAGACTTTGCAGTGGGGGCAACATGTTCGAGATCGGCAAGAAAGGCAGCGACAAGCGGGAGGAACCGATGGCACGGGAAGAGCGCAATCCAATGATGAATTCCACGATCGCGGAGTCCGTCGTCCGCAAGACGGCGCCTACGGAAGGGGCGGTGATCGGCCCTTCCATCCGCATCGACGGCGACCTGCGCGGCGAGGAGAACCTTCGCATCGAAGGCGAGGTGAAGGGCACGGTGCAGCTCAAGAACAACAACCTCGTGATCGGCAGCGAAGGCCGCGTGCGAGCGACGGTCTACGCGCACTCGATCGAGGTCGAGGGCCTCATGGAAGGCGATCTCTTCGGCGCCGAGCGGGTCACGATCCGCAAGAGCGCGAAGGTGCGCGGCAACATCACGGCGCCGCGCGTGAGCCTCGAGGACGGCGCGCAGTTCAAGGGCTCCATCGAGATGGACCAGCAGGCGGTCGAAGCCGCGCTCGGCAAGGGGAAGGCGAGCGTGTCGCCGCTGCCCGGCCAGCCCGGCGCGCCGCACAAGGCGGCCGAGGGCCAGGGAAACAAGTAGCTTTGGAAAGGCGGCGGCGCGAGCGCGCCGCCTAGCCCTTCCTCGCGATCATCGTGACGAATCCCTTCTCGACGTTCGAGTCGACCGCACCGAATCCCGCGCTCGCGAGCTCGTCCGCCACCCAATCGGGCGACAGCCGCAGCTTTCGGTAGTAGCTCTTCTTGAAGCTCCAGCCGGCGGCGTCCCGGCGATATAAAAGATCGTGGACGTTGACGGTCTCGGGCTCGTACTCGAGAAAGCACGTGAGGATGCGCTCGGCGTCGCTCCGGACGGGAATGAAGCGATCGAGCTCGGTGAGCTCGCGCGAGAGATCGCGATAGGTGATCACGAACCGGCCGGCGGGCTCGAGCGCCTCGAAGAGATCCCGGAATAGCCGCCGCACGTCGGCTTTCGACTCGAGGTGCAGCAGCGTGTCCTGCATGCAGACCGCGAGCTCGACGGGCGCGTCGACGTAACGCGCGAAGTCGAGGAGGTCGCCCTCGATCGTGCGTATGCTCTCGCCGGCCGCGTTCGCACGGAGCTCGGCGAGCAGCTTGCCGTCGAGATCGATGGCGGTCACGGAGAACCCGAGCCGCGCGAGCGGGATCGATTGGAAGCCGGAGCCCGCGCCGAGATCGACGGCGACGCGCGAGCCCGCCGGCCGAATCCCGAGCCGATCGAAGAATGCGGCGTTGCGCTCGACGCCGGCCGCGAAGCCGCCGAGCATCCAGGAGTAGGCGTCGGAGAGAAGCGAGTCGTAGTGCTCTCGGACCGTGGGCATCTCTGTCTCCGTTCTCGTCTTCTCGTCTATCTCCCCTGTCGGCCGGATCTACTCACGCCAGGCAGTATGCGCCGAAAGGTCAAATTGACGCGCGGCCCGCAGGGACGGTGCGCCTTCTCGATGCCATGCTTCCACCGGTGCTGCGTCTCGCCCTTCATGACGAGCAGGCTGCCGGACGCGAGACGCAGCCGGACCGGTCGCAGATCGCGGCGCTTCTTGTGGCGGAGCACGAACGTCCGCTCGGCGCCGATGCTCAGCGAGGCGATGACGGGGTTCGTGCCGAGCTCGGGCTCGTCGTCGCTGTGCAGACCCATGCGGTCGTGCTGATCGCGGTAGTAGTTCAGGAGCACGCTGTTGAACGAGGCGCCCGCCGCGCGCTCGACGCATGCGCGGAGCTCCGTCAGAAGCTCCGTCCACGGCAGCGGGTCGAGAACGATGCCGGAATACGAGTATCGCGCATCGGAATCGCCGAACCACGCGGTGAGCCGCGGCTGCAGGTAGCGCTGGCCATAGACGGTGATCTCTTCGCTTCGCCACGGGACCGATTCGATGAGCCGATGGAGAATCTCGCGAGGCGGCCGCTCGAGCGGCAGCGCGGGCACGTAGTCGATCTCGGCGTCCGGCAGGTCGAGCGCATACCCGGCGTGCGCGGATCCGGCGTGCCCGGACCCGCCGTTCGTGGACCGCCCGTGCGTGGATGAAAGAACGTCGTTCACGTCGCAGTCGCTCGATCGATTCGAATCCGCTCCGACATCTACCCCGCTTGCGGCGCGCGAGGCCCGAAAGGCGCGGCGCCGTTAGACGGGTTGCCTATTTCGCCTTCTTAGTCTCGCCGGTCTTGGCTTCGTTTGTAAGCTCGCCCAAGACCGCCGGATCCCCGGCGATGACGACACTGTTCGTCGGCTCGTAAGCGGCCACGGTGACACCGGGCGGTGCGAGCTGCGAAAGGAGTCGAGCGACCTCCTCCGCCCGAGCGTAACCGAGCTTCACGACGACGATCGTCCATCCACCGCCGTGGGCGGCATCGGTCTCGGCGCTCGCGGCCCCGGCGCTCGCGGTCCGGCTGCCCTCGGCCCGGGCGCTGGCGGCCCGGCGGCCCTCGGCCTGGCTGCTCTCGGCCTTGGCGCCCGCGGGTTGGCCGCCTTCGCGCGGCTGGGCCAGCGCACCGCCGCCGACCAAGAGCGGCGAGCACGCCGCGAGCCAAACGATCTTACGCACCATCTCGATCTCCTTGGCGACATCTATAATGCCCGATCGATCCTTCCGCGGGCGGGCACAGATCGAAAGGCTGCCGATGGAAATCCGGTTGGACGACCCGAGAAGGCCCGAGATCGAGGCGCTGCTGCGCGAGCATCTTCGCGAGATGCACGGGAACTCCCCGCCCGAGAGCGTGCATGCGTTGGATGTCGAGAGCCTCTGCGATCCCGGAATCACCTTCTGGGCGGCGTGGGAAGGCGCGGAGCTCCTCGGTTGCGGCGCCCTCCTCGAGCTCGACCCGGGACACGGCGAGATCAAGTCGATGCGCACAGCAGCGGCGCATCTGCGGAAAGGCGTCGCCTCGCAGATCCTCGTGCGAATCATCGAGGAGGCGGAGCGCCGAGGGTACACGCGGCTCAGCCTCGAGACGGGATCCATGCCGATCTTCGCGCCGGCGCGCGCGCTCTACGGGCGCTTCGGCTTCGTGTACTGCGAGCCGTTCGCCGACTACGTGCTCGACCCCTACAGCGTCTTCATGACGCGCACGTTGCCGGCCTAGGTCGCCGGCCTAGGTCGCCGGCCGAGGTTGCCGGCCGAGGTTGCCCGCCGCGCTCGTCGGCCTGCCTAGATAGCCCGCTCGTCGGCCGACTCATGAGCTCGGGGCTTCTCATCGCTCGAAGGGCCTCACGGGCCTCGCCGCCCCGTCTCCGACGACCGTCGTCCATTCGCGCACGTAATGACGAACGACGAGACCCTTCACGACGTAAGGATCGCGAGCGGCGAAGCGGAGCGCGACGTCGCGGGATTCGCCGCGGAACAACAGCACGGCGCCGTCCGCGGGATCGGCGAACGCCCCGCCGAGGACGAGCTCGCCGCGCTCGTGAGCGGCCCATGCAAGACGCAGATGCTCGTCGCGCACGCTGCCGCGGCGCTGGAGGTAGTCCGGCGCTCGAGCCGACGTCGGCGGCGCGGCCCGGTCGACCGCGGACGCCGTCGCCCGCCGCAGCTACGGCAAGCTCGTCGCGTATCTCGCGGCTCGGACCCGCAACCTCGCCGCGGCCGAGGACGCGCTCGCCGACGCGTTCGCGGCGGCGCTCGCGGATTGGCCGCGGAGCGGGTGCCCGAAGAATCCGGAGGCCTGGCTCCTGACCGCGGCGCGGCGCAAGCGGCGCTCGAGGCGCTCGAGGCGGTCGCTGGAGACGCGAAGCTCCGCGAGTATCAGCCTTACTGGGCGGCGCGTGCGGACCTGCTCTCGCGGAGCGGCGCGACCGCAGAAGCGCGGCGCGCATACGATATCGCGATCGGGCTCGAAGGGGATCCGGCCGTGCGGCGGTTCTTGCTGCGGCGGGCGGCGGCGAGCGAAGCAGGCGGCGCGCGGTGAGCGAACGTTCTGAGCTCAGGTGCTCATGCCGTCTCGACCACCGCGACGAAATGCGCTGCTCGCCTCCGTGAGCCCCTATCGCCGCGTCACGGTGAGCTCGACTTTGCCGCGGTTGTTCGAATAGCAGTTCCAAGCATCGTTGGCGTACGCATAGAAGTAGCCCGGCTTTCGGGGCGTGTACTCGCATCCTGTGCCGATCAGAAAGCTCTCGTGAGGTTCGAGCCGATCCTTCTTGTCTACTCCGCTGCCGTTCGCGATCGAGCCCACGAGGCTGAACCACGGCATATGCTCGTGCCGCTTCGTCAAACGAAAGTCGGCGGCTTGGTTGCCGGTGACCTTCTTCCACGCCTGCTCGACTTTGCCCCAGACGCTGCCCGCCGCTTGCAATAGCTCTCCGGGCTGAAAGTGACCGTCGTCGGTACCCTCAGGACCGCACTTGACGGTGCCGTCCATCCATTCGCCCGAAGCCTCGAAGACGTACGTACGGCCTGCTTCGAGCCAGAGCCCCGTCGGGTTCCACTGCTGCATTGCGAAAATCTCGAACTTCGCGCTCGCGAGGTCGCCGATCTCGCGCTCGATGCGATAGGGACACTGAGAGATCGGTGGATCCGCGAGCCGATCGAGGGCGGACTTATGGACGCCGTTGCCCTCCATCAACCGCGGAGCACTGCGCGGCTGAGTGGGGAAGAGCGAAAAGAGACCCGTGCAGGAATCATGCAAGGTGTCGAGGTAGTTCGGCTTGATCTGATCGAGCATGCGCTCGTGAAAGGCGAGACCGCACTTGCTCGCTTCGTCGATCATCCACGTCAGCGCGCCGTCGGAAAGCCCGGTTTCGCGGTAACCGCCGCCGACATCGGAGTGCACGCCAGGGAACCACATTTGCAGCGCGTCGGCCCCGTCCTTAGCGCTCCATAGTGTCGGCTGAAAGCTCGCACGGATCTCGTCGAGCGCGACCGCATGCCGAGCGGTCTCGACCGATTCGCCGAGCACGGTATCGTGGAAGGTGTAGTCGTGGAGACTATCCAAGAGCTTCAGGACCGCCATATCGTTTGGGATCCCTAGCGCGCCCACGGTATCCCACACGCCGAGGAAGCGGATGTTGACGACGGTCCCAAGGCGATTGTGAAACGCCCACCCTCGGCTCTCCCAATGCTCGCGCTTCTCGCTCCCCCGTCGATAGCCTTGCTCGAATACCTGCTCGATCCGTCTCCAGGCTTCGGCGTGCGTCAGGTCCGCGGTCCGGAGCAAACCGCAGTGCGCGATCAGGCCGCCGAGACTGCGCACCGTATAGGCGCCGCGGCTGAAGCCGAACAGAAAGATCGCGTCGTCCGGACTGTAGTGATCGCATAGATAGCGGTAAGCGCTCATGATGTTGCGATCAAGTCCGCGCCCGGTGCTTCCGCCGGAGAGCTTGTCCCACCACGAGCCGTCCGTGCCGACCCCCGGGTGGTAATACTTGAGCTGCTCGGTCCCTTGCGCGTCTACCTCGGCGACGGCATTGAAAAGACGCACGACGTTCGTCGGCACCGGGACGCCGGCGTCGCTTTCGCCCGGAGTGTTCCAGGTGCCGTCGCAGCAAATGACGATTCTTTTCATTGCCCCCCGGGTTTCTTCTTCTATGGCCGCCGCGATAGCGGCAGCTCCGACCTCAAGTAGCGCTCTCCGAGCGGCGTCGCGCGAACCGTTCTTATGCCGGCTAGGACGCGAAACCGGCTCGTCCCGTATCGATTATCAAGAACGATTAGAGGCTTCAGTCAAATAGATGACACTGGAGCTCACCCCTGATACTGGACAGGTCTGCCGCTCGCGGAGGCCGCGCGCGGGAACCGCCCCCCGGATGCCGGCTCAGGTGCCGGCCTGTTGCTCTTCGATCTTATGCCTGTTATACGATGCGGTCGGGGAGGATCGCGTCTTGCTTCGCGCTTAAAACAACGGGCTGTCTTCGAGTAAGGGGACTTGATGCCATGAAAATACAAAATCGCTCGCTCCTTCTTGTGTTGCTCTTTCCAGCGCTCCTCCTGCTCAGCGTATGCACGGATATTCAAGCTCAGCAAGCTAGCTCGTCGCAGGCCAATGCCGCGCTCTGGTCGAATCCCGCCACCTGGCCTTCCGGGAAAGTGCCCGGCGAAGGCGATCAGGTCGTTATTGAGCCCGATATGAACGTCGTCCTCGACGTCAGTCCGCCGCCGCTGCACGGCTTGACGATCGACGGCAAGCTCAGCTTCTCGAACAATGCCGACGTCGAGCTGACCACCGAGTGGGTCTTGTTGCACGGAGAGCTGGATATCGGCAGTGAAGCGAACCCCCACACGCGCAAGGCG
>DASTSM010000332.1:0-4886 GCA_035760685.1 Gammaproteobacteria bacterium
GGAAACCGCAGCCTCGGCGGGCGACAAGCTTCGCCGGCAGGCCGGCAACCCTGAGCCAAGCCGGCGGTGCACCGCCGGAAGGTGCAGAGACTACCTGAGAGCTCGAGCGCTCTTAATGACAGGCAGGAGCGTCCCGCACCCCACCAAGCGCCTGCCGCGGCGGGCGGCTTGCGGGTGAAGAGATAGTCCGCTGCCGCTGGAAACAGCGGGAACAGTGAATCCCTTGGTCGTAGGTTCGAGTCCTACCGGGCCCACCACTACCCCGCACTCTTGCCGCACGGACGCCGCTCCCCTTGTCTTGACGCTATGTACCGCATAAGGTACGTTGAAAGAGAAGGAATAGTGGCGCTTGGTCGAACTCAAGAAGCTTCCGGCTGCGTTTTATTGCACGGCGGCAGGGCACCGAGCCGGTGCGGCAGTGGCTGAAAGAACTGGACGATGCCGACCGTCGCATCGTTGGCCAAGACATAGCCACCGCGGAGTTCGGCTGGCCGGTCGGCATGCCGGTTTGCCGCCCGCTCGGAAAAGGATTGTATGAAATCCGCAGCCATCTCGCGCGAGGCCGCATCGCCCGCGTGATCTTCTGCATGACCGGTCAGAGCATGGTGCTGCTCCACGGCTTCATCAAGAAAACCCAAAAGACGCCCAAGGTCGAGCTCGAGCTGGCGCTGAAACGAATGAAGGAGGTGACATCATGAGCAGGAAGAAGAAGGGACGCATCGGGTCGTCTTTTGACGAGTTCCTCAAAGACGAAGGGATGCACGAAGAGGCAAGCGCGGTCGCGGTCAAGCGCGTTCTCGCCTGGCAGCTTGAGCAGGCGATGGAAAAGGAAGGCATGACCAAGAACGAAATGGCCAAGCGCATGCACACGAGCCGCAGCCAATTGGAGCGCATCCTCGATCCCGACAACGACAAGGTGCAGCTAGATACGGTTTTCAAGGCTGCTCGTGCTCTCGGTCGCGAAGTCAAGCTCGAACTTGTCTGAGCCAAATGCCGTTCCCCGCGGCGGCGCACCGGCGCTCCGAGGCTTTATCACTGGCAGCGTTTTGATGCTGGGCGGCTCGAAGCGATCCTTTGGAAAAAGCCATCTATTGTTCTAGACCCACTGACTTTAACCATCCCTGACTGCCGTCCGTTCTTTAACACGGATCTGCTCCAAGGCACGGCGGAGCGGAAGAAGCATGTCGATTGGGCCGTACCAATGTCCCGCCGCGACGGGCGCATGTCCGAGGCCGACATCGAGCGAATGCGAGGAACTGTTTAGCGCCAGGGCCCCAACTCCGATCCTCTCACCCCGCCACGGCCTTCTTGAACGCCGGCCGAGCGGCAAGACGCTCGTAGTACGCGCGCAGCTTCGGGTAGTCCTCCGGCAGCGCGCCGCCTTCGTTCGCGACGTAAAGCGCGTAGCCGACGACGATGTCGGCGGCCGTAAATTGATCGTCGTAGAGATAGTCGTGCTGCTCGAGGGCGTCCTCGAGCTTGCGTGCGAAATGCTTGAAACGGCGCTTGCCTTCGTTCAGCAAGGTCGCGCTGCGCTCGGCGGGGGGCAGCGCGTAGCTGTTTCTCGCGATCTTCGAGACGGGGCCCATGAGCGTCTCCTCACCGTACGTCATCCAGCGCAGGAAGACGCCGTACTCGTCGGAGCCGCGCGGCGGCTCGAGCCGGCCGTCGGCGTAGTGGTCCAGCAGGTACTGGACGATGGGCACGGACTCGTACATCGTGACGGCGTCGATGACGAGGACGGGCACACGGCCCTTCCCCTCGAGCTGAATGCAATCGGCCGACGTGAGCGCGGCGGGATCGAACGGGAGGACCTCGATCTCGTAGCGGAGACCGAGCTCCTCGAGCATCCAGAACACGCGGACCGAACGGCTCCCTACGCAGTGATACAGCTTCATCGACGACAACCTCTGTCTGCGGCCCGCTCGGCCCGCGCCCTTTGCTACTCTTCGTATCGAAAACCGGCGGCCGCAGCCTCATCCGTCCGGGACGCCGGCGCGGCCGCCGCAACCTCGAGAGGAATGATACATGGCTCCGAGCGCAAGACTGTTCGCCCTGCTCGCCGCGCTGCTCCTCGCGGCCGCGACCGCGATCGGAGCCTATACGAGCCATGGCCTCGAGGGCGTCCTCGCACCCCGCGACCTCGCGATCGTCGCCACGGCCGTGCAGTATCAGTTCTACCACGGGCTCGGTCTGCTCGTGGTCGCGCTGCTCGCGGATCGGCTCGACGGAACCGCGGTCCGCGTCGCGGGAGGGCTCATGTTCGGCGGCGCCCTGCTCTTCTGCGGCGGCATCTATGCGCGCCACCTGCTCGCGCTCGAGGGCGCGGGAGCCGTCGCGCCGATCGGAGGGTCGGCGATGATCGCGAGCTGGCTCGTGCTCGCATACGCCGCCGTGCGCGCGAAATCACTCGCGCGGCGCGCTTCCGGCTCCGCGGGCGCGCCGCTTGCGTAGCGCGCCCTCGACGATGCGCTGACAAAGCTCGGGAAACGAGATGCCGACGGCCGCCGCCGAGCGCGGCAGCAGACTGCCCGCGGTCAGGCCCGGCAGCGTATTGACTTCGAGGCACCAGACGTTGCCGTCCGCGTCCATGCGGAAATCCGCGCGGCTGTAGCAGTCGAGCTTCAACGCGCGATGCGCGGCCAGGCCGAGCTCCTGCACGCGCCGAGTCCGCGCGGCCGTCAAGTCGGCCGGGAAGATCTCCTCGGCGCCGCCCGTCTGATACTTCGCCGCGTAGTCGAATATCGAGCCGCGCGCGGGAATGATCTCGCCGACCGCGAGCGGCGCGTCGTCGAGCACGCCGACCGTGAGCTCGCGGCCCGCGATGTAGCGCTCCACGATGACCTCGCCGTCGAAACGGGCCGCCGCCGCGACGGCCGCATCGAGAGCGCCCGCGTCCTCGACGAGCGTGAGGCCGACCGTCGAGCCTTCCGCGTTGGGCTTCACGATGACGGGGAAGCCGAGCCGCTCCGCGACCGTGCTCGCGTCGACGGGCGCCATGAGCCAGTCCGGCGTCGGGATCCCGGCCTGCACGAAGAGGCGCTTCGAGACGTCCTTGGCCATGCCGAGCGCGCTGCCGAGGCGGCCGGAGCCCGTGTAGGCCATGCCCGCGAGATCGAGCACGGCCTGAACCGTGCCGTCTTCTCCCGCCCCGCCGTGCAGCGCGATAAACACGAGATCGACCTCGCGCAGATCCAAGCGCGCGACGAGGGCGGGCAAGCCCGCCGCGTCGGCCCGCGCCGGCGGCAGCTTATCGATACGGCCCGTCAGCAGCGCCTTCTCCTCGGCCGGAGGCAAGGCGCCGCGCTGCGTATCGACGGCGATGACGTCGTGACCCTTCGAGCGCAGCGCGCCCACGACTTGCGCCGCGCTCGCGGCGGACACGTCGCGCTCGGCGCTGTCGCCGCCGAACAGCACGGCAATCTTCAAGCGGTTTCTCCCACGGGCGACGATTGTACTCGATGTATCATGGCGCCGAGCCGCGCCGTCACACGCGCCGTCATCCGAAAGGCGGGCGTCGATCCATCCATCGCGCGACATCGGCGCACGCAACCATCGCGAGTCCGGACACCATGGCGTCATCAGTCGACGAAGGCGGCGACAGCTCGCGCGAGGGCATCGTCGCGGGTCTCATCGCATACACGCTTTGGGGCTTCCTGCCGATCTACTTCAAGATCGTGCAGGACGTGGCGCCGCTCGAGGTGCTCGCGCATCGGATCGTCTGGGCCGTGCCTTTCGGCATGCCGATCGTCCTCGCGCGCCGCCAATGGCCGGATGTCAGGCGCGCGTTCTCCGACCGCCGAACGCTCGCGCTTCTCGCGCTCTCGGCCGTGCTCATCGCCCTCAACTGGCTCGTCTACATCTGGGCGGTGCAGAGCGGCCGCATCTTCCAAGGCAGCCTCGGCTACTACATCAACCCGCTCATGAACGTGCTGATCGGCATCGCATTCTTCCGCGAGCGGCTGCGCGCGCTGCAGGTCGCGGCCGTGTGGCTCGCGGCTGCGGGCGTCGCCGTACTCACGCTGAGCGGCGGTCAGTTTCCGGCCATCGCCCTGACGCTCGCGACGTCGTTCACGCTCTACGGAGTTATCCGGAAGCGCGCCCCGATCGGCGCCATGCCGGGTCTCTTCGTCGAGACGCTGATCCTCTTCCCGTTCGCCGCCGCTTATCTCGCGCACCTCGTGCTCGCGGACTCCGCGGCGTTCGGTGTCGACGATCCGAGCGCCATGGGCACGTTGATGCTCGCGGGTCCCTTCACCGTGCTGCCCCTCCTCGCGTTCGCGACGGCAGCGCGCCGGCTCCGGTTGTCGACGCTCGGCATCATGCAGTTCATCTCGCCGACACTGCAGTTCGCGATCGGGCTCGCCTACGGCGAGACGCTGACGCGGGCGCACGTCTTCTGCTTCGGGCTGATCTGGATCGCGGTCGCGGCGTTCAGCTTCGATGCGTGGCGGTCGGCTCGAGGCGCCGAGCCCGCCGCCGCGGCGGTCGCGAGGCCCGCACGGCGCGCGGCCGGCGACCGGGTTTGAGGCCCGGCCGCAGGCTCGTCATCGCCGTCCGAACGCTCGCCGAGGATCCGGCCGGCGAGCATCGGCGAAGAGCGCCGCGACGCGGCGCTGCTCGGCCTCCCCGGCGGATACGAGCCATTCGAGACCCGCGACGCCCTGCACGGCCACGGGCACTCCGGCCCGGAAGACGACCTGCCGGCCCGCGACGGCGGGCACGCGCCCCGGCGAAACGGCGAGCGCCGCGAGATTCGCTGGATCGGCGGCCGAGACGACGATCCAGTCGTCCTCGTCGCCGCGGCGCCGAACCTTGCGCAGCGTCTCGACGGCGTCCGGCAGCGCGAACTGCTCGCCGCCGAACGGCGCAACGAAGCGCCCGCC
>DASTSM010000333.1:0-6728 GCA_035760685.1 Gammaproteobacteria bacterium
GGCTGTCCGCGTCGAGGGCATCCGAGCGCGCCGAGAAATACTCGACGAGCGCTTCCTTGTACTTCGCTCTCGACTCCGGCGTCCCGAGCGAGTTCAGCTCGAGCCTCACGTGCTCGAACCCGAGCCGCCGCCAAAGGCGCGCGGACATGACGATGAGCTCCGCGTCGATCTCGGGCTCTTCGTAGCCGAGCGCCTCGACGCTGATTTGGTGAAACTGACGGTAGCGTCCCTTCTGGGGCTTCTCGCGGCGGAACATCGGGCCGCTGCACCAAAGCTTCTGTTGCTGGTTGTGAAGCAGACCGTTCGAGAGGCATGCGCGCACGACGCCGGCGGTCGCTTCGGGCCGAAGCGTGACGCTCTCGCCGTTGCGGTCCTCGAACGTGTACATCTCCTTCTCGACGATATCCGTGAGCTCGCCGATCGAGCGGCTGAAGAGCTCGGTGCGCTCGAGCGCCGGAATGCGGATGCGCCGATATCCGTACGCCTTCGCGATCTCGACGGCGGCATTCTCCACGGCTTCCCAGAGCCCCTCGTCGTCCGGAAGCACGTCGTTCATGCCGCGGACCGGCTGGATCAACTCGGCCATCGGCGGCTACTCGCGAGGAGCCTTGAGCGTGAAATAGGCGACGTTGCCGTTGCGCCGGCGAGGATAGGCGTAGGCCTTGCCGTCGACCTCGAGCACGACGCCGTCGGCATTGCCGATCAGCACGGTCAGCGGCGCCGGCCCGGCCACGTGCGACTCGTCGCCCGCCTTGCCGAGGCCGTAGTAGAGGCGCGTGCTGCTCGAATCCGTGACTTCCACCCAGGAATCCTGGGAGAACTTCAGGAGCACGTCGAGGGGCGGCGCCGATCCGGCCGAGAGGGCCGAGCCGGACGGTTCGGGAGCCGACGCGCTCGCGGATGCCGCGGCGGCAGGCGCCGACGCCGTTTGCGCGTCCGCGGAAGGCGGCGAAGCAAACGCGCCGCCGTTTTCCGCCCCGGATGGCCGAAGCTCGGGCGCACCACGCTCGGTCGGCGCAAGCCCGGATGCCCGTCCCGCCGAAAGCGCGGACTCCGACGACCCGGTGGCCGCTGACGCGGACTCCGCCGCGCTGCCGGTCGAAGACGCCGACTCCGCCGCGCCGCCGGTCGAAGACGCGGACTCCGCCGCGCCGCCGGTCGAAGACGCCGACTCCGCCGCGCCGCCGGCCGAAGGCGCGGACTCCGGCGCGCTTGCGATCGAAGACGCGGACTCCGCCGGAGTCGCCGTCGCGGACGCGGAAGACGCGGACTCCGGCGGCGCACGCACGCCCGAAGGCGCCGGCGCGAGCGCGCGGGCGGTCGCGGGCGTCCCCGTCGCCGGCGGCCCTTGCACTTGCAGCAGCCAAAGCACGAAGAGAACGAGCACGATGACCGCGACGCCGACCGCGAGCCACATGCCGGTGCCCGTGCTCTCGCGGCGCTCGATCGAATGGCGACCCTTGAGCGGAGGGGCCGTCGCGGCCTTCTCCTCGTAGAGCGGCCGCAGGCGCGCGTAGTCGAGGCCCAGATACTCGCAGTAGAGCTTGAGGTATCCCTTCGCGAACACGGGGATGCCGATCGCGTCGTACCGCTCCTCTTCGAGCGCGGCGAGGAATTTCGGCTCGATGCGCAGCTCTTCGCCCGCCTGCTCGAGAGACAAGCGGGCCGCTTCGCGCGCGGAGCGCAAAGACTCTCCTAGGCCCTGAATCCGATTCTCCGGCTCCTTGGGCGGCGGGACGGATGAATCATTGCTCGCCATCGCGCTCGAACTGACGTAACTCGGCGACCTCGGCCGAGGTCGGGAAATTCTGTTGCAACTGCGTGGCGCAGCGTTGGGCCGCGGCCGCGTCGCCGAGCTTTTGCTCGACGTTGAAGCACATCCACAGCACGGGCGCCGTCGCCGGCCTCGCGTCGAGGTAGCGCTGCATGAACGCGCGCGCCTCGAGGTAGTCGTTGCGCCGATAGGAAAGATCCATGAGTCCCGCGAGGGCATCGGCGAACGACTTGTCCTTCTCGAGCGCCGCGCGGAAGTAGCTCTCGGCGCGCTCGAGATCGCCCGCGCTCATGGCGCAGGTCCCGGCATTCGTCAATGCGACCGCCGGGGTCGTGTAGCGCGGATTGTCGGCCGCGCGCTTGAAGTAAGGCTCCGCGTCGCGCCAGCGGTTCTTGCGGCATAGGAACACGGCGTAGCTGTTCGCGGCGCCGGGATTGTCCGGGGCAAGCTGCGTCGCGCGCCGGTAGTGCTTTTCCGCCTCCTCGGGCTGACCGAGCTGATCGTAGGCGATCGCGATCGCGCTGTGCGCGTCCGCGAGGCGCGGATTCTGGTCGAGCGCGCGCTCGAGCTTCTCGAGCGCGAGCTGGGGCTTGTGCTCGCTCAAGTAGGCGACGCCGAGGTTCATGTTCGCCTGCGCCGCTTCCTCGTCGGAAGCCGGGCTTCCTCCCGCCACCGAGGACGAGGTCGCACAGCCTTGCAGCGCACACATCGAAGCGAATACGGCGGCCGCTTTGAACAGGCTCGCTTTCCCGACGCACGCTCTCATCGCTACTCGCTCCGGTTGGTTTTCGATCCAAGCGCTCGAAGCCGCCGATCCCGCACGCGGCCTGCGAGCTGGCCGCACGCGGCGGCAATATCGTCGCCGCGGGGCCGGCGAATCGTCGCGACGAGACCCGCGGCCCGCAGAGTGTGCCAGAAAGCATCGATGGCTTCAGGTGACGAGCATCTAAAACCCGAGCCCGGAAAGGCGTTGAACGGAATCAAATTGACTTTCGCGGGCCGCCCTCGCAGCAACCGGACGAGCTGCCGGGCCTCGGCCGCGGAATCGTTCACGCCGTCGAGCATGATGTACTCGAAGGTGATCTGCCGGCTCGCGATGCCCTCGGCGTAGCGCCAGCAGGCGTCGAGCAGCTCGGCGATGGGATGAATTCGGTTGATCGGCACGAGCTCGTCGCGGAGCTCGTCCGTCGGCGCGTGCAGGGAGACCGCGAGCGCAACGTTGCACTCCTCCGCGAGCTTCCGGATCTGCGGAACGATGCCGGCCGTGCTGATCGTGACGCGCCGGCGCGACAGGCCGAAGGCGAGATCGTCGATGAGGAGCTTCGCGGCCGGCACGACCGTGCGGTAGTTCGCGAGCGGCTCGCCCATGCCCATGAAGACGATATTCGTGATGGCCTCGGGCGCGACCGCGCGCGCGGCGAGCAGCACCTGCCCGAGCACCTCGCCGGGGGTCAGATTGCGGTTGAAGCCCTGGCGCCCCGTCGCGCAGAAGGCGCAGTCGAGCGCGCAGCCCGCCTGCGACGAGATGCAGAGCGTGCCGCGGCTCGGCTCCGGGATGAACACGGTCTCGACGGCCTGACCCGCGCCGACGTCGAGCAGCCACTTACGCGTGCCGTCCGCGGAGCGCTGCATCGACATCACGGGCGGCGTCGCGAGCTCGGCCTCGAGCGCGAGGCGCTCGCGCAAGGCGAGGCGGAGATCGGTCATCTCCTCGAAATCGAGCACGTGACGCTGGTAGACCCAGCGCATGAGCTGGCGCGCGCGGTACGGCTTCTCGCCGAGCGAGGCGAAAAACGCCGTCAGCTGCTCGCCGGAGAGGCCGAGCAGGTTCACGCGCGCGGCGGCGGCGTGCGCCTCGCCATCGCTCGGGCCGCGCGCCTCGATCGGACGCGGGGCGCGGGCCTCGACGGTCAGCGCGTCCGCGGACAAATGTCGGCCTCGGCGAAGAAGAACGCGATCTCGTAAGCGGCCGTCTCGGCGCCGTCGGACCCGTGCACGACGTTCTCCTCGATGGACTTGGCGAAATCGGCGCGGATCGTGCCCGGCTTCGCGTTCGCGGGATTCGTCGCGCCCATGAGATCGCGGTTCTTCTGGATCGCGTTCTCGCCCTCGAGCACCTGCACCATCACGGGCCCCGACGTCATGTACTCGACGAGATCCTTGAAGAAAGGCCGCTCGCGGTGGACCTTGTAGAAGCCTTCTGCCTGATCGCGGCGCAGGCGCACCATCTTCGCGGCGACGATCGCGAGGCCGGCGCTCTCGAAGCGCCGATAGACCTCGCCGATGACGTTCTTCTCGACGCCGTCGGGCTTGATGATGGAAAGTGTTCGCTCGAGTGCCATTGCCCACCTTTTGAATTGGCTGATCCTAGACGTTGAAGCTTTCGCCGCAGCCGCACTCGCCTTTGACGTTCGGGTTGCGGAACTTGAACGCTTCGTTGAAACCTTCCTTGACGAAATCGACCTCGGTGCCGTCGATGAGCGCAAGGCTTTTGTCGTCGACGACGACCTTGACGTCGCCCGCGTCGAAGACGACGTCGCCGGCGCCGATGCTGTCGGCGTAGTCGATGAGATAGGCGTAACCCGAGCACCCGGTGCGCTTGACGCCGATGCGGAGGCCAAAGCCGTGCCCGCGCTGAGCCAAATACGACCTGACCCGCTCCTCGGCGCTCTTAGTCAACGAAACCGCCATCCGCAGCCTTCCTTATCTTTCCTTGGTCCCTGAGCCCGTCCCAGCACGCCGAGACGGCATCCTCGATGCGCAGCAGCTTGCCGAGCTTCTCGGTCGGCACGCCGAGCGCGCGTCTCAACTGTTGCACGTCGAGGCGCGCGAGGGCTTCCGCCGGCTTGCCGCGCACGGAGTCCGCGACCCAGCTCGCAGCGGCGACCGTGTGCGGACAACCGAAGACCTGAAACGAGGCCCGGCGAACGATCCCTTGCGACACTTCGACCTCGAACCGGACCCATACGTTCAGCGTCCGATCCTCGGCTTCGCCCGCGGCGACCCGGCCGGCCTCGGCGGACGGGAGCCGCTCGCCTTGCCCCTCGGCACCCGCGGCCGCGAAGCGCTGCACGACCTCGGGACTGTAATCCATAGAAAGCTCAGTAGTTTAGCTCACGAATCATGTTCGGCACCAGGCCGGAGCCGACGCCGAGAGGCGGCGCAAGCGGGCGACCTCGGCCCCGACGCGGGCGACGGCGCGGTCGATCTCGCGGGCATCCGTGAAGCGGCCGAGGCCGAAGCGCAAGGAGCTCGACGCGAGCGCATGGCTCAGGCCCATCGTGGAAAGGACATGCGAGGCCTCGGGCGTCGCGGCCATGCACGCGGAGCCCGCCGAGACGGCGATCTCGCCGACGGCGAGCCGCAGGCTCTCGGCCTCGACGCCCGCGAAGGCGACGTTGAGGATGTGCGGAGAGCTCGATTCGAGGGAGCCGTTGAGACGAGTGTCCGGTATCGCGGAGAGGCCTTCCCAGAGCCGCGACTTGAGCGCCGCGAGCCGAGGCCCCTCGGCGGCCGGGTCCGCGAGCCGGTAGGCCTCGCCCATGCCGGCGATCTGGTGCGTCGGCAGCGTCCCCGGCCGAAGCCCGCCCTGCTGCTCGCCGCCGTGAAGCAGCGGCTCGAGCGCGATTCCGGGCGCGACGTACAGCGCGCCGATGCCCTTCGGCCCGCAGAGCTTGTGCGCCGTCAGCGACGCGAGGTGGACTCCCCAGGCCTCGAGCGCGACCGGCACCTTGCCGACGCTCTGCGCCGCATCGACGTGCAGCGTCACGCCGCGCTCGCGGCACGCCGCCGCCAGCGCGGGGATGTCCTGCAGGGCGCCCGTCTCGTTGTTCACGTGCATGACCGACACGAGCGCCGTCGACGGACCGATGGCCGCCGCGACGTCGGCAGTCCGCACGACGCCGTCGGCCCCGCACGGCACGAACGTCGCGCGGCACCCGCCGCGCTCGAGGAAACGCACCGTGTCGAGCACCGACTTGTGCTCGATCGACGTCGTGACGACGTGGCGCCGATCGCGCGGCGCGGCGGCGAGCAGGCCCGCGATCGCGAGGTTGTTCGCCTCGGTCGCGCCGGAGGTGAAAACGAGCCGATCGGGCGCGGCGCCCACGCGAGCGCCGATCTGCTCGCGCGCGGCTTCGACGCGCCGCATCGCGGCGGCCCCGGCCGCGTGCGCCGACGACGGATTCCCGAAGTCGCCGTCGAGCGTCATGCACTGCTGCATGGCCGCGAGCACGCGGCGATCGAGCGGACTCGTCGCCGCGTAGTCGAGGTAGATCGGCTGCTCCGTCATGAAGGCGCGTGCTCCTGCATCGCTGCGCTGACTCCTGCACTCCGTGCGCGTGCGCGTGCTTCCATATCCGCAAACGTCCGTTCCAGCGAGTGCCTCGGCCTGCCGGCGCCTATCCCGGACGCTTCGCGGGATCGAGGGCCGTCAGCACGCCGCGCAAAATGTTGACCTCGTTCTGGTTGAGCTCGGCGCGCTGGAAAATGCGCCTGAGCTTGAGCTTGAGCTGCCGCGGATGATCGCCGTGCAGGAATCCGGCGGCGTCGAGCACGCGCTCGAGGTGCCCATGGAAGCCTTCGAGCTCGGCACCCGTCGCGAGCCGCTCCGAAGGCGGACCGGGCGGCGGGGGCGGCGCGGCTCGCACAGCGCCCGCCCGCGCGAGCCAAGCCACGCGAAGCTCGTAGCAGAGCACCTGCACGGCCATCGCGAGGTTCAGCGATCCGAAGTCGGGCTGCGTCGGAATTCGGACGACCCGATGGCAGCGCGCAAGGTCCTCGTTCGTGAGGCCGGACTGCTCGGGACCGAACACGAGCGCCGGGGCGTTCTCTTCGGCCTGGTCGCGAACGAGCTCGGCCGCGGCCCGCGGATCGAGCGTGGGCCACGCGACGCCGCGCGCCCGGGCGCTCGCGCCGACGACGAAGCCGGTATCCGCGAGGGCCGCATCGAGCG
>DASTSM010000334.1:0-7152 GCA_035760685.1 Gammaproteobacteria bacterium
GCCAGTACTCGTTCGACGAGTTCGTGTAGAAGATCTTCGGCCGAAGCTCCTCCGGCACGCGCGCGAGCAGCCCGTCCGAGACCGAGGTCTCGGGATCGGTCTGCACCTCGTCCGTGAACGGAAAGATCTCGAGGGGATAGAAATAGCTCCAGCTCGCGCGCGACGGCTGCGCGAAGCGCACGTTGAAGCTGCCTCGCGCGCCGCCCGCGAGATGCGCCATGACCCCGTCGAAGACCTTGCGTCCCTGCTCGTCCTCGTTGAAGCCGTCGTAGAGGAACGTGCGAAGCAGGCGGCCGCTCTGCGAGAGGCCGAACGCGATCGAGCGCCCGAGCGTGCCGCGAGGGAGCCCGAGCTCGTCGGCGCCCTCGTGCTCGAGCGCAGATACGGCGTCGCGAATCGCCGCGAGGCCGAGCCCGGCGACGGCGGGGTTCCGCGAGCGGTAGACGACCTCGTAGATCTTGAACGGCTCGAAGCCTTCCTCGAGGTAGACGCTGCGCGGGTCCTCGACGACCCGCCCGCGATCGACGCGCGCGAAGCGCCAGTGCTCGCGCGGAATCGCGCGTCGCGGGCTCATCGCCTCGTCGCGCACGGTCATCGTCGCTTCGCGGTCCGCGAGATCTGCGGACGGATATGCGAGGTGCCCCCGATCCCCGAGCGAATGGTCGTGCGCGGGCGCCGAGACGACGAAGTCGCTGCGCACGAGGCCTTCGATCGGCCGCCCGTGATCCGTAGCGGCGGGCACGTCGACGCGCACGCGGCCGTCGCCCTCGGGCACGTCGAACTGCCATCCGACCCAGAGCAGCGTGTAGCCCTGCTCGAGCAGAAAGCCGTCGCCGACGTCGGCCGCGGCGGCGGGATCCGCGGCGTTCGTGCCGTGATCGAACATCGAGAAGAGGCCCTTGCCGCCGCGGTTCGCGACCTCGAAGAGCAGCGTGCCGTTCGCCTTCTTCGCGTCCTTCGGCCGCAGCAGGTAGAAGTCCGCCTGAAACTCGACGCGCCCTTCCGCGGTCGTGGGCGCATAAGCGATGTCCGCGATGGAACGATTCGCGGCAGCCTGCGGGTCGACGGCGAAATACAGGCGGCCCGCGAGCTTCTCGTAGGACCCCGTCTCCCCGAACGACGCACCGTCCAAGAGCGCGCCGTCCTGGGCGACCTCGATGCGGACGAGCTCCGCGCGTGCGGCGGCAGGCGTGCCCGCCGCGGCAAGGACCGCGGCGCCCGCGAGGACGGGCAAGAGGCTCCGGCGAACGACGATCGGATGCGACACGATGGCGCCTACTGGTCTTTCTCGGGTTGAGGGGCGTCCGGCTTCGAGCCTTCGAAGAACAGCGGCCGGCCGTCCGCGAACGCGATGTCGCGGCCGACGGCGCGGTTCGATCCGTCGCGCGCCTGATAACCCTTCACGACGATCTCCGAGCCGAGCGGTATCGATTGTTTCGTGACGCCGCGCTTGAAGAGCGAGTTCGGGCTGCCGCCCTCGATCATCCACTCTGCGTTCTTGCCGTCGGCGCCGGCGACCTCGAGGTGAATCCAGGAATGCGGATTGATGAGCTCCACCTTGGTCACCTTGCCCGTGAGCTCGACGGGACGCTTCACGTCGAACTCGGCCGCGAACGAGTGATGGGCCGCCGCGCGCTCGGCGGCGAGCACGCTCGCGGCGAGCACGAGCGCCGCCGCTGCGATCCTCGGCAACTCGCGAATCCTCGTGGTCTTCGTTCTCGATGCGCTCATCGTGTCTCTTGCTCGGCCGAATATCGGCCTTCCCGGCGTGTGGCTCGGCCGCTCACGGCGCTTCCGCCCCCGCGCCCTTGCCGCTCGCAGCCGCCTGCGCCGCGGCTTTCTCTTCGGCGCGGGCGCCGCGCAGCGTGTTCGCGAGGCCGTAGTTTCCTTCCTGGCACGCGTACTCGAACATCGGTCCGTCGATCTTCGCCATCGGATACTCGACGGTCCACGGCCGCGTCCAGGTCTTCGGGTCGTCGACCGTGAATCGGTAAAGCAACGTCTTCTCGTCGATCCGCTTGAACCGCTCGACGACGCGCGCGTCGGGCGACAGCACGAGATTGCGGTCCGTGCCGCTGACGGCCGTCTTGCCCGTGAAGTTCGTGGTCTCGACGACGAGCGTGTCGCCTTCGAAATGCCCGCGCGAGTCGCCTAGCCACTGCGGCACGGAGCTCGGCAGGGCCGGACGATCGCCGAGCGGAACGATGCGCGCATCCGGCATCATCTCGGTCATGACCACGACGTAGCCGCGCGACTGCACGATCTGCAGGCTGCTGTTGTAGCCCACGGGCAAGATCGGTATCTCGTGAGACCACAGGATGCAGCGCTCGGAAAGCGATCGGTCCTGCGCGCTGTCGAAGGCGTGCACGCGCTGGTACTCGGCGCGCTCGCGCGCCTTCGCCGCGGCCTCGGGCAGCGCGGCGGGAATGCGCCCGTTCGGCGGGTCGACGACGAGCGACGTGCGCAGATTCTTGACGATGTCGGACGCGCTGTTGCCGAGCGCATAGTCCTCGAGCTGATAGTGCACGTCGGCCGTGGTTCCCGCCTGCGTGCGCTGGGGCGCGAGGCGCTTCCGTGCGTAGTCGGCCGCTTCCTGCTCCGTGTAGAACGCCTTGTCGCCGAGCGCCTCGGGCCGCTGGAGCGGCACCACGGTCGCATTCGTCCAATAGCCTTGCAGGCTCGGCTGGCCGTCCGACGTCCTCCCCGTCCACGACGACTCGTTCGTCCAGCCGGACGGGGCCGACTGCGCGCCGCACGCGAGCGGACCGAGCACCGCTGCGACCCCGAGAGCCGCGGCGAGCGCGCGCGGCGAAAACCCCTTGCTCGCGGTCGGCGCGACGGGCGCGGGCGCGGAAACGGCTCTCCGAACTCCTCTAATGCTCGGCATTTTCTTGGCCCTCCGCGCTGCTCCGCTTGCGCAATTCTCCATACAAGAGCTCTTCGGCGAATTCGGGGCACTTGAATTCGAGCAGCCGCGCGTCCGGCTCGATGCGGCGATAGAGCGGCATGCGGATCTTCCAGGGACGGGAGTAGACGGTCGGGTCCTCGATCGTGGCCTCGTACTCGAGATGGTTCGGGCCGAGCGGCGTGTAGCGCTCGACGACGCGCATGTTCTCGCTGCCGAAGTTGCCGGCTCGGTCGAGCCACGTCATGCCGTTCTGCCCCGTGACCTCGACGACGAGCGTGTCGCCCTCCCAGTGCCCGTTCGACCAGCCCATCCAGCTGTCGACGGGCGCCTCGCGCGCGTCGTTCATGTAGATCGTCCGGGAAGCGCCGGCGTATTGATAGACGACGAGGATGTCGGAGTCGCTCTCGACGATCTGGAACGGCTGCGGCATGTACGTCGCGCGCGGCACGCCCGGGCGATAGCACTTGAGCTCGGGATCGGCCGTGCCGCGGTTCTTGAAGTTCTCGTTGCGCTGCGCCTCGGCGGCCGGGAGGTACGGTATCTTGCCGCCCTCGACCACGCCGAGGCCCGGCGGCACCGCGCCCTGCGCGCCGAGGCTCGCGACGGTGCCCGCGTAGGCCGCGTGCGCCTCGATGTTCCAGTTCGCCGAGCTCAGCGCCTGCCACACGCCGCTGAGATCGGGCTTGCCGCTCGCCATGCGGGGCAAGCGCTCGAGCGGCGCGGAATCCGCCGCCGCCGCCGACGCGGCAAGCGCTGCAACCGCGAGCAGCGCGGCGCCGAACGAGGCGCGCATTGACGCGAGCGAAATCGGGGACCGCCTTGCCCGCTCGGGCGCCGTTCGCTCCGGCTTCGGAAGCTCGCGCATCGACTTCGTTCCCCCGTCGCCGCATTCGGCGCGGCATGAGCTCGATTCTGCCCCTGCCCTTCGGGCGCGGCAACCGGCGCCGTTCGCTCATGCGGGTTGCTGCCCTTGCACGCGGAATGGGAAACTCCGCAGCCCCGAAGCGGATCTCGCGCTCATGACGCCGGTACAAGCACCGATCGCGGAAAGCACCTTCAAGGCGCGCGCCATCCTGCTCGGCGAGCGCCTCGACCTTCGCCCCTGGCGCGCCGCGGACGCCTTGACGACGAACCCGCTCATGGTGCGCGTCAAGGGCGGCGGGGCCGTCGTGCTGTTCCGTTACGGCGTCGCCGTATTCTTCGGGGTGCACCCCGCCGAGGAAGTCGCCTTCCTGAGCCATTTGACCTCTTTCGTGCAAAACGCTTACGCCGAGCCCGAGACCGAGGAGCTCGAGGTCCGCGTCGACGGCGCCGATCGCGGCAGCCTCGTCGCCGGCGTCGTGTTCCTGCCCGACGTCGGCGTCGACCGTCTCCAAGTGCTCGCCGACGTCCTCAGCAAGAGCGCGCTGCTCTCGCTCTACGAGCGCAAGGTCTCGAGCGAGTTCGACCGCATCGAGCCGCTCGCCGCCGAGCTCGGCCGGTCGGGCCGCGTGCCGCGGCACAGCAGCGATCTGCTCAAGATGATCGGCTCGATGCTGCTCGTCGAGCAGCGCATGGTCGGCCGCGCCGAGATCGCGGAGAAGCCGGAGATTCTCTGGGACAACCCGTCGCTCGAGGCGCTGTTCGTCAAGGTCGAGGACGAGTTCGAGATCACCGGGCGCCACGCCGCGCTCGAGCGTAAGCTGAATCTGATCTCGCAGACCGCGAGCACGGTCGTCGAGCTGCTCTCGAGCAAGCATTCCCTGCGCGTCGAGTGGTACATCGTGATCCTCATCGTCGTCGAGATCCTGCTCACGCTCTATCAGCTCTTCGGCGGCTAGGAGGCATCGTGGACGACGCAGCCAAGAGAATCGTCGAGCGCTTCGCGCTTTCTCCCCACCCCGAAGGCGGCTTCTATCGCGAGGTCTATCGCTCGACGCTCGCCGTGCGGCATCCGTCCCTGCCGCCCGGCGTCGACGCGCAGCGACCCGCCGGCACGCTCATCTACTTCATGCTCTGCGATCGGCAGATCTCGGCGTTTCATCGCGTGCGCTGGACCGACGAGATTTGGCACCTCTATGCCGGGGGGCCTCTCGAGCTGCACACGATCGACGCGGCCGGCGATCACGCGGTCCATACGCTGACGACGGACCTTTCCGCCGGCGAGCCGACGGCCCTCGTGCCGGCCGGATGCTGGCAAGCCGCACGGCTGGCGCCGGGCGCGGCATGGGCCTTCGGCGGCTGCACAGTGTCGCCGGGCTTCGAGTTCGCGGACTTCGAGATGCCGGCCGCGGAGCGCCTCGTCGCGCAATTTCCCGAGCACGAGGCGATCGTTCGCGCGATGACCCACGGCTGAAGCGGCCGTGTTTCGCATCGATTCTTCCGGCGCCCGAACCGGCTCCGGCGCGGGAATTCCCTCTATGCTAGAGTGCGCAACCTGATATACTCCTAACCCGCTATCAGTAAAAGAAAAAGGAGCGGCAGGGGGGACCCCGAAATTCGCGCGCCGAGCGGAGCCGGAGGCCGGCTCCGGCGCGGTGCTCGAGGCGTGATCCAGGTCGGCGACCCCACGCGGATCGCAGAACATAATCCCCGCCTCTCCGCCGTCTGCTCACTGTTTCCGGGAGGCGCTCGCGTGTTCGAGAAGAGACTCTGTTCGCTGCTCCTCGTGTTCGTTGCCGCGGCAGTGGGGTCCGCCGCGTTCGCGCAGAGCGGCGACGATGCTTTCCCTCGGCCCAAGCAGCTCGAGTCCGCGATCCACTTTTGGACGCGCGTGTATACCGAGATCGACACGCACGCGGGATTCCTCCACGACCCGGAAAATCTCGACGTCGTGTACGCGACCATCCGCTCGGACGGCGACAGCCCTTCCGTCCGGCGCCGCGAGGTGGAGCGCGCGGAGCAGCACTACCGGCAAATCCTGCTCAAGCTTGCCGGCGGCCATCGCGAGGACTTGAGCTCCGAAGAGCAGAGCGTGCTTTCTCTCTGGCCCAAAGGCACGAGCAACGCCGAGCTCAAGCGCGCCGCCGGGCGCATCCGCTTCCAGCTCGGCCAGGCCGATCGATTCCGGGCCGGCCTCGTTCGTTCCGGCACGTGGCGGCCCTACATCGAGAAGGTGCTCGAGGCGAACGGAGTCCCCGGGGAGCTCGCCGCGCTGCCTCACGTCGAATCGTCTTTCGATCCCACGGCCTACTCGAAGGTCGGCGCGGCCGGTCTTTGGCAGTTCACGCGCTCGACGGGCGTCAGGTACATGCGCATCGATCGGGTCGTCGACGAGCGCCGCGACCCCTTCCTTTCGACGAGCGCGGCCGCGCGCCTGCTGCGCGACAACTACGACGTCCTGCAAAGCTGGCCGCTCGCGATCACGGCCTATAACCACGGCCAGGCCGGCATGCGGCGAGCCGTCGCGATCCTGCATACGACGGACATCGGCGTCATCGTCGAGAAGTACGACAGCCGGACGTTCGGCTTCGCGTCCCGCAACTTCTACGCGGCGTTCCTCGCGGCCCTCGACATCGACGCGCATCCCGAGAAGTACTTCGGCGACATCCACATCCGCGCACCGCTCGAGACGCTCGTCACGAGCGTGCCGGACTACATGAAGGCGGACACGCTCGCGCACGCGCTCAAGATCGACGTCGGGCGGCTGCGCGAGCTGAATCCCGCGCTGACCGACGCCGTCTGGGCCGGCGAGAAGTTCGTCCCCAAGGACTTCCCGATCCGCTTGCCGCGCGAGGCCTCGGACATCGACCCGGGCGCGCTGCTCGCGGCCGTGCCCGCGTCCGAGCGCTACGCCTCGCAGACGCCGGACGTCCAGCATCGCGTGCGCCGAGGCGAGACGCTTTCGCAGATCGCGGCGCAATACCGCGTGAGCCTCGCATCGCTGATCAGGGTCAACGGCCTTCGCAGCGGCAACTTCATCCGCGAGGGCCAAGTGCTCGCGCTGCCGATCCCGGGCGGCACGGCGCCGCCCGCGCTCGCCGCCGCGAGCGGGCCCGTCCTCGCCGACGCCGGGCTCGACGACGGTGCCAGCATCGCCGACGCGGACGATGGCGGGGCGTCGGACGGCCGCGCCGCGGTCACGGCTGACGGACGTTACATCGTGCGCCGCGGAGACAGCCTCGACAGCATCGCGAGGACCTTCGGCATCGGCATCGACGATCTGCTCGCCGCCAACGACCTGCGCAACAAGAATCTCATCATCGCCGGCCAGACGCTGCGTCTGCCGGGCGCCGCGGAAGCGGCCGGCGGCGCCGGCGCCGCCG
>DASTSM010000335.1:0-5894 GCA_035760685.1 Gammaproteobacteria bacterium
CCATCGAGTCGACGATGAACAGCGTCTCGTTCGGGCCCACGGTCTCGTGGAGGACCTTGACCTCGTTCATCATGTCCTGGTCGACGTGCAGCCGGCCGGCCGTGTCGACGATGAGCCAGCGGCTGCTCCGGCGCTTTGCCTCGGCGAGCGCCGCGGCCGCGATCTTGCGGGGCTCCTTCTCCTCCGAGCCGAAATACTCGACGCCGACGTCGGCCGCGATCTTCGCGAGCTGCTCCCTCGCCGCGGGACGATAGACGTCCGTGCTGACGAGCATGACGTCCGCCCCGCCCTCCTTCTTGAGCTGTCGCGCGAGCTTGCCCGCCGTCGTGGTCTTGCCGGCGCCCTGGAGGCCGACGAGCAACAGGACCGCTGGCCTGCCGCGGCTCTCGAGCGGGCTCTGGTCGCGGCCGAGCGCGACGACGAGCTCGTCGTGGACGATCTTCACGAACGTTTGTCCCGGGTTCAGGCTCCGGGCGACCTCGGCGCCGAGCGCCCGCTCGCGCACGCGTTCGACGAGGCTCTTGACGACCGGCAAAGCGACGTCCGCCTCGAGCAGCGCCATTCTGATCTGGCGCACCGTATCGCGAACGTTGTCCTCCGTGATGCGACCACGCCCCGTCACGCGCTGAATCGCGCCGCTCAGACGTTCCGTCAAAGTATCGAACATAGCTCTCTAAGTCCGCGGAAATGTTGGCAGTCGAGCCTAGCACGGCTGGCCCTGGAGCGGCACGCCGTCGCGGAAAACGGCGGTTTTCGCGCCTTGACACCCCGTTTCCTGTTCGACACTCTAAGATGTCAACCGATCGCGGAGGGCGACCTTTTTTGAACGTTCCCCTAGGCCAATTTCTTCTGCTCGTCGTCTTACTGCTGCTGTCTGCTTTCTTCTCGAGTACCGAAACCGCGCTCATGAGCCTCAATCGCTACCGATTGAGGCATCGCGCACGATCCGGGCAGCGTTCTGCCAAGCTCGCGGAGCAGCTGCTCCAGCGCCCGGACCGCATCATCGGCCTCATGCTCATCGGGAACAACGCCGCCAACCTCGGCGCGGCGGCCCTCGTGACGGTCATCTCGCTGCACATCGGCGGCGAATCCGCCGTTTTCACCGGCACCGTAATTCTCACGTTCATCGTGCTGATCTTCTCGGAGGTCGCGCCGAAGACCATCGGCGCGCTGAATCCGATGCGCATCGCGCTGCCGGCGGCGCTGATCTACTATCCCATGCTAAAGATCTTTTATCCGCTCGTTTGGCTCATCAACCTCTTCGCGAACGGCTTGCTGCGTCTCCTCGGCGTGCGGCCCGAAACGATGGCCTCGCATACGCTGAGCGCGGAGGAGCTTCGCACCGTCGTCGCGGAGGCCGGCGTCATGGTGCCGAGGCGGCACCAGAAGATGCTGCTCAGCATCCTCGACCTCGACGCCGTCACGGTGGACGACGTCATGGTGCCGCGCCACGAGATCGTCGGCATCGATCTCGATCGGCCCTGGGAGCACAACCTCGAGATCATTCACAACGCGGAGTACAACCGGCTGCCCGTCTATCGCGAGGACATCGACAACCTCATCGGCGTCGTTCGCGTGCGCAAGCTCCTGCCCGCCCTCGCGAACGGAACGCTCGACGAGCAGCACCTCGTCGAGAACGTGCGCGAGCCGTACTTCGTGCCCGAAGGCACGCCCCTCAACAAGCAGCTCTTGAACTTCCAGCAGACGAAGCGCCGATCTGCGTTCGTCGTCGACGAGTACGGAGATATACAAGGTCTCATCACGACCGAGGACATCCTGCGCGAGATCGTCGGCGAGTTCGACACGGAGGCGGCGCCGGCCGACCTCGGGGTCACGCGCGAGAGCGATACGAGCTACGTCGTCGACGCGAGCGCGAACATCCGCCAGCTCAACCGGCTCATGGGCTGGCACCTGCCGACCGACGGCCCGAAGACGCTGAACGGCGTCATCATCGAGGAGCTCGAGACCATTCCAGCCGCGGGCACCGTGCTCACGGTCGCCGACTACGAGATCGAAATCTTGAGCACGGCGGACCACGCCATCAAGCAAGTGCGCGTGCGCCTGCCCCAGGTCGAGGCGGCCGAGCCTCTGCGCGCGGCGCAGAGCTGAGCCGCCCGCGCCACGGCCCGCTCGCCTAGAGCACGTCGAGCGCCTCGACGAGGCGCTCGACGGCGACGATCTCGATGTCCCTCGCCTGCCGAGGCCGGTTCGCCCTCGGCACGAGCGCTCGCTTGAACCCGTGCTTCGCGGCCTCGGCGACGCGCTCTTCGCCGAAGGGCACGGGCCGAACCTCTCCCGTGAGGCCGATCTCGCCGAACACGGCGAGATCGGCGGGAATCGCGCGCTCGCGGAAGCTCGAGAGCACGGCGAGCGCGACGGCGAGATCGGAGGCCGTTTCGCTGACCCGGATGCCGCCGACCACGTTGGCGAAAACGTCGTAGTCGCCGACCCCGATGCCGCAGTGACGATGCAGCACGGCGAGCAGCATGCCGAGCCGCTGCGCGTCGAAGCCTTGCGCGAGCCGGCGCGGGTGCTGGGTCGTTCCCTGGTCGACCAAGGCCTGGACCTCGACGAGGACCGGACGCGTGCCTTCCCGGGTCACGAGGGTCACGCTGCCCGGGACGGGCTCCGCGCGCCGCGCCAGAAAAATCGCGGACGGATTCTTGACCTCCTTGAATCCATCCTCCTCGATGACGAAAAAGCCGAGCTCGTTGGCGGCGCCGAACCGGTTCTTCGCCGCGCGGATGATGCGAAATCGGCTGCCCGCGTCGCTCTCGAAGTAGAGCACGGTGTCGACCATGTGCTCGAGCACGCGGGGACCCGCGAGCGTGCCCTCCTTCGTGACGTGGCCGATCAGGAAGGTGGCGGTGTTCCGCGTCTTCGCGTGGCGGACGAGCTGCGCCGCGCACTCGCGGAGCTGACTGACCGAGCCCGGCGCCGATTCGAGCGCGGCGCTGTAGAGCGTCTGGATCGAATCGATGACCAGCACGCCGGGCGGGCTCGCCTCGAGCCGCCCGAGCACGGCCTCGACGCACGTCTCGGCCATGAGCTGCACGGGCGCCGAGCCGACGCCGAGGCGCCTCGCCCGGAGCCCGATCTGGTCCAGGGACTCCTCGCCCGTGACGTACACGGTTTCCTTCGATGCCGCGGCGAATTGGGCGAGCGCCCGCAGCAGCAGCGTCGACTTGCCGATGCCGGGATCGCCGCCGATGAGGACGACCGAGCCCGGCACGAGGCCGCCGCCGAGGACGCGGTCGAGCTCGCCGTACCCCGTCGGCAGCCGGCTGACCCCACCCACGTCGAGCCGGTCGAGCCGAGAGACCTCGACCTGGCCGGCGTACTGCGCCTGCTTCGGTCGGCCCGGTCCCACCGTTACGGTCGACTCCACGAGCGTATTCCAGGCGCCGCAATCGGGGCACTGGCCTTGCCATTTCGGTTGCGAAGCGCCGCAAGACTCGCAGGTGTAGAGCGCCTTGGGTTTCGCCATGCGGGGCAGCATAGCCGAAGCCGCGGCGGCCGTAGCGGCCGTTTCGGCCCCGGGAACCGTCTTTGGAGGTCGGCGACGGTCGTTGGGACGGGACAATCATTGAGGACGCAGGAGCGTCCATCGAGGACCCAGGAGCGTCTCGGCGGGTGCTGAGGCGGGGAAGTGGAGCTGCGTCACAAAAACGGCGCTACCTCCGTGGCATACTGCCGGGCCGCGAGATTATGTATGATTCGGGACCCAACAGACCAAGCTCGATCATTGAGGTCGTCCGAGCGCCTCGACATCGCTCCTGCGGCGCATCGGACGATCGGAGCCGCGGCGATCCCTACAACGAACTTTGCCGGAAAAGAAACGTGAACGCGCACACGGACTTATTCGCGCCGAGTGCTAGCCTATGCCGCGTCGCCGACCGGCCATCTCCCGTCCACGGAGCGTCCATGACAATGTTCGAGTTCGTCGCCGCGAACGAACCCCCTAGCCTCGTGCGGATCGCGGGCCGGCTGCCCGTGCGCCCGCGCGGAGGCCGGGCTCGGCCTTCGCTCGCGGCCGCGGCGGTGCCCTCCGCGGCATCGAGGCTCGTGCGCCGATGATCCGTGCGTCGTGCAGCCGCGGCGCAGCAATCCCCAAACCGCTCCATCCCCGCCATCGCTTATGAGTCTCAGAGGCAAGTTCGCGCACGTGGAGCTCACGGACGTGGGTAAAGTCCGCGACCACAACGAGGACGCGATCGCCGCCCAGCCCGATATCGGGCTTTGGGTTCTGGCCGACGGCATGGGCGGATACAACGCCGGGGAGGTCGCGAGCGGCATCGCCGTCAAGACCATCGTCGACCTCGTGACCGAGGCGTGCCGGCGGGAAAAGCGCAACGAGATCGAGCCCGAGACGGGCCTCATGCGCCAGACGATCGCCCTTCGGGATGCGATCATGCGCGCGAACAAGATCATCAACCAGACGGCTCAATCCCAGCCCCAGTGCGAGGGCATGGGCACGA
Source organism: Gammaproteobacteria bacterium (assembly GCA_035760685.1). Classification (GTDB taxonomy): domain Bacteria; phylum Pseudomonadota; class Gammaproteobacteria; order Steroidobacterales; family Rariloculaceae; genus ZC4RG20. The sequence continues at coordinate 4,479 of DASTSM010000335.1, forward strand.
CGCTCGTCGCCTCCCTCTTCTTCGACAATCACGCGTCCGTCGCGCACGTCGGCGACTCGCGCCTCTATCGCCTGCGGGGCAGCAAGTTCGAGCAGATCACTATGGACCACTCGCTGCTCCAGGAGCTCGTCGATCGAGGCTTCTATTCGCCCGAGGAAGCGCAGCGCTCGACGAACCGCAACTACGTCACGCGCGCCCTCGGCGTGGAGGCGACGGTCGACGTCGAGGTCCAGGAGATCGAAGTCCAGAAGGGGGATTACTTCCTGCTCTGCTCCGACGGCCTGCCCGACATGGTCGAGGACGAGGACATTCACCTGACGATCAGCACGTTCGACAAGGACGTGGATACCATCGGAGAGCAATTGATCAAGCTAACTAATGACAACGGCGGCCGTGATAATGTATCTGTCGTGCTCGTGCACGTAGTCGAGCCCTTCCCGGCGAATGCCGGCTTCAGGGCGAAGTTTCGCAGCCTATTTGGATAACCGGGATAACAGCCATGGCACGTTTGATTCTTAGCCTCGATGGCCAGACCCTCGCCGAGTACAACATGACCAAAGAGCGTTATACGGTTGGCCGTTTGCCCGACAACGACATCCGCATCGATAACGCCGCGGTCAGCGGTCATCATTCGCTGCTGATCAACATCCTGAACGACTCGTTCCTCGAAGATCTGAACAGCACGAATGGCACGTACGTCAACGGCAAGCTCATCAAGAAGCATGCATTGCAGCACGGCGACGTGATCACGATCGGCCATCACCAGCTGCGTTACGTCGACGATCAGGCGGAGCAGGTCCCCGAGGACGAGTTCGAGAAGACGATGGTCATCGAGCCCGTCGGCAGCATGGAGCGTCAGGTCGCACGCGCCGCGCGGGCCGCGGATGCGGTGGCCGCGAGATCGGCTCCGCTCGCCGCCGCCACGGCGCGCGCTGCCGCCCCTGCACGTCAGCTCTCGCCGACGGCCACACAGGACGTGGATCCTGCCGCGGCGCCCCTGCTGCCGCTCGCGAAGCTCCAGGTGCTGTCCGGCTCGTTCGCCGGCCGCGAGCTCACGCTGACCAAGGCGCTGACGACGCTCGGCCGTCCCGGGATCCAGGTCGCGGCCATCACGCGCCGGGCCGAAGGCTACTTCATCGTGCACGTCGAGAGCGGCAAGGATCAGGACTATCCGCTCGTGAACGGCATGAGCATCGGGGCACAGGCGCGGCGCCTGCAGGACAACGACGTCATCCAGCTTGCGGGCGTCAAGATGGGGTTCTTTATCAACTAGAAAGCGGGCATCCGGGATCGAGCGCGCCGCATGCGAGCGCGCCCTTCCTGCGCGCGCCGAGAAAGTCAGAACACGCCTTCCCCGTAGGCCTCGGCCACGAGGTTCTCGAACTTCGTGAACTCGCCGAGGAAGGTGAGCTGGAA
>DASTSM010000336.1:0-12582 GCA_035760685.1 Gammaproteobacteria bacterium
CCGCGGGTGTGCGCGAGCATCCGCCGTACACGGACGAGTGGGAGCGCAAGTACGAGCGCAACATCGCGCTCGTCGCGCAAGACCGCTTCCCGGACCCGCAGACGACCTGCGGGCTGCCGGCCGGCTTCCCGCGCATCATGAACCTGCCCGACGTCTTCGAGTTCGTCGTCCGGCCCGAGGAGACCTGGGTCCTGGCGGAGAACGGACAGAACGTGCTTCGAGTCTACACGGACGGGCGCGGCCATCCGGGTCCGGACGAGATCTTCCCGACTTTCATGGGAGACTCCGTGGGCCGCTGGGAGGGCGACACGCTCGTCTTCGACACGACGGCGCTGCGCGGGGAGGACGGCACCATCGTCGATCGCACGGGGCTCGTGCTCAGCGACGCGGCGCACGTCGTGACGCGCATGCGCAAGCTCGACGACGGCACGATCGAGGCGCGCATGGTCATCGACGACGCGAAGGCGCTCGAGTCGCCGTGGCGCGTGACCAAGCGCTATCGCAAGCTCCCGGAAGGCTCGCGCGTCTACGACTATGCCTGCGCGGAGAACAACCGCAATCCGGTCACGTCCTCGGGCCGCACCCTGACGCTCGGTCCCGACGGCCAGCCGATCGACAAGCTGCAAGAGGAACCACCGCCATGAGGGAAGCACTCGTCGCCGCGGCGATCGCGCTCGTCGCGACTCCCGCGCTCGCGCATCACTCGGCCGCCATGTTCGATCAGAGCCAGACGCTCGAGGTCAAGGCCGAGATCAAGGAGTTTCAGTGGACCAACCCGCACGTCTGGATACAGATCAACGTGCCGAACGCCGCGGGCACGGACGAGGAGTGGAGCGTCGAAGGCGGCGGGCGCAACTCGCTCGCGCGCGAGGGATGGCGCCCCGGCACCTTCAAGCCCGGCGACGTCGTGACGATGAAGCTGCATCCGATGCGCGACGGCTCGCACGGCGCGCAATTCGTCGGCGCGAAGCTCGCCGACGGCACGACGATCGGGCGCTGGTAATCGGCTCGCGGGTCGTCCCGTTTCGCAAGCCGCGACGAAGGTCGCAAGCGCTATTCGCGCGCGGCGTCGAGTCGGAACGCGAGGTCGACGCTCAATCCGCGACGCGCCGAAACTTCTGCACGCGCTTGCCCGTGTTGACCTCGGCCGTGTAGACGTTCCCGGCCGAATCGATCGCGAGGTTGTGCACCCAGTTGAACTGGCCGGCCTGGCGCCCGCCGCGGCCGAAGGAGCCGACCGTCCCGAGGCTCGCGCGGTCGAGTATCCAGACCTTCTTGTTCGAGCCGTCCGCGACGAGGAGCCAAGGCTCGCCGGGCGACGGGTCGAGCGCCAAGTCCCACACGGAGCCGACGTCGAGCGTCGCGGGCGCGAGCAGCTTCTCGAGCACGAACTGCCCGTCGTGGCGGAAGACCTGAATGCGGTCGCTCTGCCGATCCGCGACGTAGACGAGCCCGTCCCGCGCGAGCACGACCGAGTGCACGGCGCCGTTCATCGGCGTTCCGCCGCGGAACTGGCGCGCGGGTCCCGCGCCCGGCGCATAGGCCGGCAACGGAGCGTCGTCCGGGCGCTCGCCGTAGGCGCCCCAGTGGCGCTTGTACGCGCCCGTCTCGGAGTCGAACACGATCACGCGGCGGTTGCCGTAGCCGTCGGCGACGTAGACCTCGTGCGCCGCGGTGTCGACGGCGATGTCGGCGGGTCGGTTCAGATGCGCCGTATCGTTGCTGCCGCCCGTCTCGCCGGGCCGCCCGATCGTGAGCACGTGCGTGCCGTCCGCGCGGAGCTTCAAGACGATGCCGTCCGATGCGGCGTTCCCCGCGATCCAGACGAAGCCGTCGGCGTCGACGAAAATGCCGTGCTCGCTCTCGGGCCAATCGCCGGCCGGCGCATCCCATGTCGACGTGCGCCGATTCCACACGGGCCCGCCCCAGGCCTGCACGAGCTTGCCGTCGCGGTCGAGCTCCATGACCGACGGCGCCGGCACGCAGCATTCGGCCGTCGGAGGATTCTGCACGGCGGCGGCCTCGTCGGCCGTCACGGACCTCGGCCGCTGAATGATCCAGACGTGGTCCTCGCGGTCGACCGCGATGCCCGCGACTTGACCCAAGATCCAGTCGTTCGGCAGCGGCTGCGGCCACGAGGCGTCGACCGTGTAGCGGGGCGGCGCGGCGGCGTCGCTCTGCGTTGAAGGTTGGGCCGGAACCGACCGCTGCGCCGGAGCCGACGGCTGCGCCGATACCGGCGAGGCGAGAACGAGCAGCGCGGACGCAGCGGCGATGAGCGACAGCCCGCGCGTCCGCGGGAACGGTGCCTGTAACGTCATGGTTCGGTGCCTCCCGTTTCGTCGGCGCGCGCCGAGGATTCGTTCTGCTCCGGCGCGCCCCCGCGCCGGATCACGTCGAGGAACCGCTCCCCGTAGCGGTCGAGCTTGGACTGGCCGACGCCCGAGATCGAGAGCAGCGCGGCGGCATCGACGGGACGCTGCTCCACCATCTGCAGCAGCGTCCTGTCGTGAAATATGACATAAGGGGGCACGCCGTGCTCGGCGGCGATGCGCTTGCGCAAGTCGCGGAGCGCCTCGAAAAGCTCTTTCGCTTCGATCGACTCGCCGAGCGCGGCCGCGGCGGCGGCCGGCGCGCGCTTGCGCGGCGCCGCGGCTTTGCGGTCCTCGCGGAGGTGCAGCGCGATCTCTCCGCGCAGCAGCGGGCGGCTGGCCGCCGTCAGCGCGAGCGCGCCGAAGCGCTCGGGGTCCGAGCGCAGGTAGCCGAGCACGACGAGCTGACGGACGACCGAGCGCCACGCCTGTTGCGTCAAGTCCTGGCCGAGTCCGAACACGCCGAGCCGATCGTGGCCGTGCAGACGAATCTTCTCGGTCTCGCTGCCGAGGAGCACGTCGATGACGTGCGCGCTGCCGAAGCGTTGACCCGTACGATAGACCGCGGACAGGAGCTTGCGGGCCGCCTCCGTGCCGTCCCACGTCGCGGGCGGCGCGAGACAGTTGTCGCAGTTGCCGCACGGCCCGCGGCCCGCCTCGCCGAAGTAGGCGAGCAGCGGCGCGCGGCGGCACTCCGTGATCTCGCACCAGCCGAGCAGCGCGTCGAGCTTCTGGCGCTCGTGGCGCTTCCGCTCCTCGGACGAATCGCCGCCGTCGACGAATTGTCTTCGCTGCACGACGTCCTGGAGCCCGAAGATCATCCAGGCGTCGGCGTGCTCCCCGTCGCGACCCGCACGCCCGGTCTCCTGATAGTAGGACTCGATGCTCGACGGCAGGTCGAGGTGCGCGACGAAACGCACGTCGGGCTTGTCGATGCCCATGCCGAACGCGATCGTCGCGACGACGACGACCCCGTCCTCCGTCGCGAAGCGGCGCTGGTTCAGGGTCCTGTCCTCGGCCGCGAGGCCGGCGTGATAGGGGAGGGCCTCGAAGCCGTGCGCCCGCAGCTTCACGGCGACGTCGTCGACCTTCTTGCGCGAAAGGCAATACACGATGCCGGCTTCGCCGCGCCGCGGCGCGAGGAACTCGAGCAGCTGACGGCTCGCGTCCGTCTTCGGCGCGACGCTATAGCGGATGTTCGGCCGATCGAAGCTGTCGAGGCAGAGCACGGGATCGCGCAGCGCGAGGCGCTCCACGATCTCGTCGCGGGTGCGGGGCGCGGCCGTCGCCGTCAAGGCCACGCGCGGCGCGCCCGGGAGCACGCGGCCGAGCGCGTCGAGCGCGAGATAGTCCTGCCTGAAGTCGTGCCCCCACTGCGATACGCAGTGCGCCTCGTCGATCGCGATGACGGAGACGGGGCGCCGCGCGAGCAGCTCGAGCGTACGCGGCTGCAGCGCGCGCTCCGGCGCGACGTAGAGCAGATCGAGCGCGCCGCGCTCGAGGTCGGCGGCGATGCCGCGCTGCTCGGCGAAGTCCATGGTCGAATTCAGAAACGCGGCGCGCACGCCGGCCTCGCGCAGCGCGCGCACCTGATCCTCCATGAGCGAGATCAGCGGCGAGACGACGAGGCCGACGCCGTCGCGGAGCAGCGCGGGAATTTGATAGCAGAGCGACTTGCCGCCACCCGTCGGCATCAGCACGAGCGCGTCGCGGCCCTCGAGCACGGCCTCGATGGCCGTGCGCTGCTGCCCGCGGAAATCGTCGTAGCCGAAGACGCGCCGCAGCACGTTCCGCGCGTCGTCGATCGTCGGCGCGGGACGCCGCGCGTGGGCTCGCTCGTGCATGGCGCGGATCATGCCACAGGGATCCCGCGAGCGCGGGCGTTTTGAATGGGCCGAACGGCGGAGATTCGCACGACTTCCGCACGCCGCCGCGAAGCCCGATAGAATCGCCGCCCTATGAGCACCTCGACTCGAAGCGCGGCCGCCGCGCCGCCGATGCCGCGGCTCGCCTTGCTCGCGGGCTGCGTGACGCTGCTGATCTGGAGCGGCACGCCGATCGCGAACAAGATCGCCGTCGACTACATGAGCGGCTTCGCCGCAGGCGTGATCCGCTCGACGATCGCGGCCTCGCTCGCGCTGGTCGCCGCGCTCGCGTTCCGGCTGCCGTTTCCGCGCGGCGCGCGCGACCGCTCGCTGCTCGCGCTCTCGGGGATCGCGAGCTTCGCCGTCTGGCCCGTCGTCTTCAGCGTCGGCATCGCGCGGACGACGGCCGGACACACGGCGCTGATCCTCGCGACGATCCCGATCTTCGCCGTGCTGCTCGCCTCGGCGCTCGAGCGGCGCCGGCCCGCGCCGGGGTGGTGGGTCGGCGCGAGCGTGGCGATCGGCGGGGCCGCGTTCCTCGTGCTCGACCGCAGCGGCTCGACGGCCGCCGTGAATCGAGGCGCGAGCGTCGCCGGCGATCTCATCGTGCTCGGGGGCAGCTTCGTCTGCGCCGTCGGCTACGTCGCGGGCGGCCGGCTCTCGCCGCGCATCGGCACGTCGGTCACGACGCTGTGGGGACTCGCGCTCGCGCTCGTGCTGCTCGCGCCGGTCACGCTCGCGGCCGTGATACCGAAGACGCACTGGGCCGAGATCACGGCGCGCGGCTGGCTCGGCATGGCCTGGCTCGCGCTGCTGTCCTCGCTGCTCGCCTATGCGCTTTGGTTCTACGCGCTCGGGCGAGGCGGCATCGGGCGCGTCTCGTCGCTGCTGCTCGTCGAGCCCGCGATCACGCTCGCGGCCGCGGCAGCCGTGCTCGGAGAGCACGTTACGCTCGCGCTCGCGCTCGGCTGCGCCGTCGTCGTGGCCGGAACCTATCTCGCGCATCGCTACGGCGCATGAGGGCGCCGGCGTCGCGAGCGGTACTGGTGGACAACCGCACGGCCGGCCGGAATCATAGATCGATCGTGCAGAGGCTCCCGATCCCAAGAATCATCGCGCTGTGCGGCGCATTGCTGGCACTCGGCGGTTGCGGCGACGGCGGCGTCGCCGTGCGAGCAACCTGCGCCGCGCCGAGCGGGACGCAGCCGTTCAGCTTCGAGTCGAACGGCTATCGCCTCTCCGGCTTCATCGACGCGCCGCGCACGGCCGGCCCGCATCCCGCGATTCTGCTGCTGCACGATGCGGGTCCGACCGACGTGTTCGACGGCCGCGGCAGTCAGCCCGCGCTCCGGGAAGCGTTTCGCTCCGCCGGGCTCGCGTCGGTGGTCTGGGATCTGCGCGGCTCCGGCTGCAGCGAAGGGCGCGACCGCGGGGTCGCCGACCTCTACGTGCGCGCCGACGACGTGCTGGCCGCGGTCGACGCGTTGCGCGGCCGCTCCGACATCGATGCCGCGCGCATCGGCCTCTGGGCGCCCGGGCGCGGCGCTTACGTCGCGCCGATGGCCGCCGCGCGGAGCTCGAAGATCGCATTCATGATCGTCGTCGGCGCGCCGGGCGACACGCCCGTCGCCGAGGCCGCGTATCGCGTGCGCAAGCACCTCGAGCTCGAAGGTGCGCCCGAGCGGGACGCCGAGGAGATCGGGAGGGGCGTCGCGAAGGCCATGACGGCCATGGCGGAACAAAAGGACTATGCGGTGTTCCAACGCTTGACCGAGCCGCTCAAGCAGAATCCGTACATGCAGCGGCTTTGGCGCGAGGCCCAGGACTTGTTTCCCGATCCGCAGCGCTACGCCGTGTGGCAGGAGTCGGGCGCGCTCGAGCTGCGCCCCGCGAGCTTCCTGCCGGCGCTCGAGATCCCGGTCTTGGCGCTCTGGGGCGATCTCGACTCCGAGGTCGATTGGCACGGAAGCATGAGGGTGTACCGCGAGGCCTTCGCGCGCGGCGGGAAGGACAATCTCGAGACGCGAGTTTTCAAGGATGCCGACCATGGAATTTGCGAGGCGCGCACGGGCTCGCTCGACGAGCGGCCGGACTCCGCCGACTGCGCGCCCGTTCCCGCCTATCTCGACTCGATGCTGCTCTGGCTGCGAAGCCACGGCTTCGCGGCTGCAGCTGCGGCAGCACCAGCTGCTGCTGCTTCTTCTTCCTCCTCGCCCTGACGGCGCGGCGGACGCGCTTTAGCTCGATATGGACCTCGTCAGTCACGCCGCTCTCGCGGCAGCGTGCGCGGGTGCCGCGGCCAAGCGCGCGAAGCTCGGCGCGGCCTCGGCCGTCGCGGCCGTCGCCGGCCTCGCGGCGGATTCGGACACGCTGATCCGCTCGTCCGCCGATCCGTTGCTGCTGCTCGAGACGCATCGGCGCTTCACGCATGCGCTGCCGCTCGTGCCGCTCGCCGCGCTCGTCGTCGCGGGGCTCCTGTTCTATTTCGTGCGCCGTAAGCTCTCGTTCAGGGAAACCTACGCTTTCGCGCTGCTCGGCTACACGAGCCACTGCCTGCTCGACGCCTGCACGAGCTACGGCACGCAGCTCTTTTGGCCGTTCTCGGACGTGCGCATCGCGTTCAGCAACATCGCCGTCTTCGACCCGCTCTTCACGGTCCCAACGCTGCTGCTCGCCGTCTTTGCCGCGGTCAAGAAGCGCAAGGCGCTCGCGGCCGGCGCCCTGCTCTGGGCGAGCTTCTACCTCTCGCTCGGCGGCGTGCAGCACGAGCGCGCGCTGCGCGAAGGCGAGCGCGTCGCCGCGAGCCGCGGCCACGAGCCCGTGCGCATCGCGGCGAAGCCCGCGCTCGCGAGCCTGCTGCTCTGGAAGGTCATCTACGAGCACGACGGGCGCTACTACGTCGACGGCGTGCGCGCCGGAATCCATCCGAAGGTCTACATCGGGGACAGCGTCGAGAAGCTCGACGTCGCGAAGCAGTTTCCGTGGCTCGATCTCGGCAGCCAGCAGGCGAGGGACCTCGAGCGCTTCAGCCGGATCTCGGACGATCTCGTCGCCGTCGCGCGCGACGACGCGTCGCGCGTCATCGATGTGCGCTACTCGATGGTGCCGAACGAGATCGACGCGTTCTGGGCCGTCGAGCTCGATCCGCGCGCAGACGGGACGGCGCACGTCGGCTTCGAGATGACGCGCGAGCGCGCGCCCGAGCAGGCGCGCCGCCTCCTCAGGATGCTGTTTCGCTAGCCGGAATCGCCGGAAGGAATCTTCGCTAGTTCGGCGCGGCGGCGTCGTGCTCGCGCTTCGCGAGCTCGTCGACGATCGCGAACCACCTCTCGTACGACCCCGCCATGCTGCCCATCGTCAGGTATTTGCCGTTCACGACGAGCGAGGGCGTGCCCGTCACGCCGTAGCGCTCGATGAGATCGTCCGCGTGCTGCATCTTCGCGCGCACCTCGGGCGAGTCGAACGTCTTGTCGAACGTCTTCGCGTCGACGCCGTAGCGGCCGAAGAAGTCGCGCAGCTTGTCCGTCGTATCTAGGAAGTTGTGCTGGACGTGGAATTCGTGGAAGAAGGCCTGATCCATCTCGCCGAGCTTGCCGAGCACCTGCGCCGTGTAGTACGCCTGCGCGTGAAGCTTCGCGACCCTGTTCCAGCTCGCGGGCAGCCGCACGAATTCGACGTAGTCGGCCTTGCTCTTCTCCCAGTCCTGCAGCATCGGCTCGAAGGCATAGCAGTGCGGGCAGCTGTACATGAAGACTTCCGTCACCTCGACCTTGCCCCCCGGCACGCTCGTCGGCTGCGCCGGCGAGATGGACTGATAGTCGCGGCCGTCGACGAGATCGTCGCTGCCTGCGGTCTGCGCGTGGAGCAGCGGACCGACGGCGCCCGCGGCGAGTAGCAACGCGGCCTGAACCGCGACGGCCTTCAAACGCATCGATTGACTCCTCGTTCGTGCTGCATCGGTGCGTCGATGCTAGCTCAAGCGGTGGCGTGGAAAAAGCAACTCTGTCGGCCGTGGGCAACAGGTTGTGCGAGCGTGCGGCATGGGCCAGGATTCGCGCTCCGCCGGCGGGGCGACAGGGGAGTCGGGCCGCAGGCATTCGAGCGAACCAACGGAAGCCGGGGGTCCGATGACGGCTAAGCTCGCGCTCCTGCAAAGCGCCGTCGTGACGGCGGGCTGGTGCATCTCCGCGTGCGCCGCCGCGCAATCCTTTCACTATTCCGATTCGTCGTCGGCCGACAAGCTGCAGACGCGCGTCGGCGTCGCGCTGGGCGACGGCTCGGGTCTGCTCGACGCGGGCGTCACGCTCGTCGGTCAGGGCGGCGAGACCGAGGTGCTGCCCAAGCTGACCTTCGAGTCCTCGGATCTCGTCCAAGGCCTCGACATCGAGAGCGTGCTTCGCTATGCGGACTGGAACGCGGCAAGCGCCGGCGGGCAGCCGACCCTCGACACGAAGGTCGCGTTCGACGCGGGCGGCCCCGTCGACAAGGTCGAGGGCGCGCTGCTTCGAACCGCGAGCGGCGACGACGCGAGCCTCTCGATGCGCTTCTCGGAGCACCAGACGGACTTCAGCGTCCTCGGCGGAGATGCGCTCGGCGTTCGCGGCGGCGTGACGGTGCGTGACGCGAGCGGCGAGCGGACGGCGGTCTCGACGGTCAGGACCTCGCTCGGGCTCGGCTCGAGCGTAAACGTCGAGAGCGCGCTCAGCGTGCAGGCGGAACAGGGGGCCGCCGCGCTCGACCCCGCGCTCGACGCGCGCGTCGTGTACAACGCGCCGCTGCCCTTCGTCGAGCGCATCGAGGGCACGCTGGCGCGCGGCGCGTCGGGCGACGGCAAGACCGCGCTGAGCTTGCTGTTCCCCGAGCTCGCGAGCGGCGGCGACGTCTCGGCCCTCAAAGTCGAGACGAAGGCGACGCTCGAGGAGCTCACGGCGCAGGACGGCGACGGCGCCGTCCGCATGGGCCTCACGACGAAGCTCACGGGCCTCGGGACGCCGCTCTTGGGCGGCACGAGCTCGCTGATCCTCACGCTCGAGCGCGGCCTCGACGCCGATCCCTCGAGCCGGAGCTCGTCGCTCGCTTACGACCAGACGTGGGCGCCCGGCCGCGGCGCTTCCGTCGGCTTCAACTTCAAGGTCCAGCGCGACCCGAACGACATCGAGCCGACGATGGGCGTCAAATGGCTCAAGCAGTTTTGAGGGGCCGAAGGCGCGCCGCGGCCGCGGCGAAGTCCGGCTTCGTCGCCCTGAGGATCTCGAGGATCGCGCGGCGATCCTCGGGCGACAAGCTCGCGAAGTCCTTGCTCGGGTCGGCGCCCGTCAGGATCTCGGCAAGGCGCTCGTAGACGCGCGCCTTGACCGCATCGGGCAGCGCGTCGAACGCGTCCGAGTAGATCAGAAAGCTCAGCGGATATCGGAAGAGGCGCGTCGTCAGATCGAGCTCGCGGAGCGATCGGCCTTGCGCGTCGCGGGGACCCGAGGCCTCGAACCGCTGCCTGAAGCCGGAGTTGCCCTCGATGGGCGCCGTGATCTTCGCCGCGCCGACGAACAGCATCGCGCGCACGAGCGGCTCGACGGCGGCGTCGAGCGTCGCGGGAGTCAGCGAGCCGGCCGCCTGCGCTTGCCGCGCGTCGAAGCTCGCGCGCACGAGCAGGTTCTGCACCGTGGCCTGATGCTGGAGCACGAGCAGCGCGACGATGTCGCTCTTGTTCGTGAGATACGGCTTCGTGTCGAGCAGCGCGTCGAGATCGTCGAGGTTGCCGATCCGAAGCTTCTCGAGATGCTGAAGCTCGGCCGGGTCGTGCACGACGATGTTGCCGAGATGCACCTGATCGCCGTGATGGCCCGAGACGTACCACCCGCCCCAGCGGCTCTCGAGCGGCGTCTCGTCCGTCGTGAGGATCCAGCCCTCGTGCGAGACGAGGTCGCCCTTGGCGCCGATATAGCCCGAGCCGAGCAAGAGACGCGGCACGCCGCCGCCCGTGAGCTCGTAGGTGTCGTGGCAGCGCAGGCAGTTCGTCGTCTGGCGGACGAAACCTAGACTCAAGGGCGCGCTCTGGCGCAGCGTGTAGAACACGAAGCCGAGAGAGGGGTCGAGCGAGGCGATCTCGATGACGGGCCCGCCTTGCTCCCACGCGACGTAGGTGTCGTCGTTGAAGTAGATCGCGCGCGGCGTCTCGGGGCTCACGTAATCCGTCTGCAGGCTCGTCTTCGAGAAGACGAGGGCTTGCGACGAGGGATCGATGTCGAGCGCGCGAAGCAGGTCCTCGAGATAGCCGCGGTCCTTGCGGAACGCGAGCGTCGTCTCGCCAGAGCCAAGCCGCGCGGCGAGGCGCGCGACGCGGGCGGTCGGCTCGGTCTCCGTGTAGCGGATCGCCGGGTACTCGACGTCGTAACGGAAGCGAGGGACTTCGGGGCGCTCCGAGGCGGCGTCCTCGGCCGGGCGGTGCCGAAGGTGCAGCGCGGCGGCCGCGAGCGCCGCAGCCGCCACGGCGCCCGCGAGCACGATCACGGCCGTGCGCAGCGAGAACGAGCTCATGGTCCGACGCTACCAGACCGCGGGAGGCGCCTACAAGGCAGGCTCACGCGGCGGCACCGGCCTCCGTGACGCCGTCGGGCGCGAAGGCGCCGTCGGGCTCCGCCGCGCCGAGCACGCGCTCGAGCGTCTCGACGAGCTGGCGCACGGTCCCCGTCAGCAGCGCGATCTCGGCGTCGAGCCGCGCGAGAGGATCGATGCCGTCCGTGTCGTCCTCGCTCTCGTCGTCGCCCGCGAGCTTGAGCTTGCCGAGCGTGCCCTTGTCGTCGATGACGCAGCGAAACGCCTGACCGATCTCGACGGCGAGATGCGAGACGACCATGCCCTCCTTGACGTGGTTTCGCACCGTCGGATCCGCGAGGTCCATGTCGACGCAGCGCACGCTCGACTTCACGTCGGCGGGATCCTGGAGGCGGCATTCGCGGCCGAGCACGAACGGACGCGGGCCGCGGCCGAGGAAGATCTCCGTCAACAGCCGGCTCACGGGCCGGCGGAACGTGAGCGGCGCGACCGCGAGATCGCCGAGCGCGGCGCGCAGGCGCTCGAGAAAGTGCTCCGCTCGCGCCTCGGACGCCGTGTCGATGCCGATGAGCCGCTCGTGAAAAAGGCAGAAGCCGCGGAGCCGATCGGACTTCAACAGCGCCTTCGGTAAGAGCTCGTCGCGCGTCTGCTCCTTGAGGCGGCGGCGGTCGCGCCGCGTGGGCTCTTGTCCCGTGCGGCCGCGGTACTCCTCGAGCCGCTGCTCGAGCGCCTCGTTGACGGCGGCCGCGGGCAGCAGGCGGCTCTGGCTCCGGAGGCGAATGAGATCCGCGCCCGCGACGCGCCGGCAGAGCGGGCTCTCGGGATCCCCGGTCGGCGATTCCCAGCCGGAGCTCTGCTCGGAGTACGCGCCGCACGGCCGGAAGGCCGCGGTGCGCAAGGCGTCGGAGAGCTCGCTCTCCGACTCGGGCCAGGGGCTCGCGAAGCGATACAGGCGCAGGTTTCGAAACATCGTGAACGGGTCCGAAAGGGCGGGCAGTATCGGCGCTTCGGCGCCTCGTGTCACTACCCATGCCGGCCCTCGCGAGGGCCCTTTCGCGGCCAGCGCCGGCCTTCGCCGCGAAGGCCCCGGCCGCGGGGCATTGATCGGCCGAAGGCATGCTGACATGCTTTTCGCGACGTCCCTTAAGCGGACGCGGAAGGAACCGCGACATGGCCCGGCGCGCCGTCACGAAGCTCAGCGTGAATCTCAACAAGGTCGCGCTGCTGCGCAACCAGCGCGACGTCGGTTATCCGAGCGTGACCGAGATGGCGAGGCTCGTGATCCGGGCCGGCGCGGACGGCATCACCGTGCACCCGCGGCCCGACGAGCGGCACATCAGGCGCTCCGACGTCTACGACCTCGCGCACCTGCTCGAGGAGCACGGCGGCGGCCTCGAGCTCAACGTCGAAGGCAACCCGACCAAGCAGTTCGCCGAGCTCGTGCTCGACGTCCGTCCCGCCCAGGTCACGCTCGTGCCGGACTCGCCGGAGCAGCGCACCTCGGATCACGGCTGGAACTTCGAGGCCGACTCGGACCTGCTGCTGCCCGTCGTCGCGCGTTTCGCCGAGGCGGGTATCCGCGTCTCGCTGTTCGTCGATCCCGAGATCGAATGCGTGCGCGGCGCGGCCGAGGTCAAGGCTCAGCGCATCGAGCTCTACACCGAGCCGTACGCCGCGGCGCACGCGCGCGGCGATTACGCGGAGCTGCTCGATCAGTACGCGAGCTGCGCCGAGGAGGCCGTGCGGCTCGGGCTCGGCGACAACGCGGGACACGACTTGAACCTCGAGAATTT
>DASTSM010000337.1:0-3179 GCA_035760685.1 Gammaproteobacteria bacterium
CGTCGCGGCGATCCACTCGGAGCTGCTGCGCACGACCACGGTCAAGGACCTCGCGGAGCTCTTCCCGGAGCGCTTCAACAACAAGACGAACGGCGTCACGCCGCGGCGCTGGCTCCGGATGGCGAACCGGCCGCTGGCCGAAGCCGTCACGGGCGCCATCGGCGACGGCTGGATCACGAGCCTCGGCGAGCTGCGCAGGCTCGAGCGCCTCGCGGACGACGGCGGCTTCGCCCACGCGTTCCTCGAAGCGAAGTCCGCGGCGAAAGCCGAGCTCGCGCGCTGGCTCGAGGCAAGAACCGGGCTCGTCGTGAATCCCGAGACGATCTTCGACGTTCAGGTCAAGCGCATCCACGAATACAAGCGCCAGCTGCTGAACGCGCTGCGCATCGTCGTTCTCTACAACCGCCTGCGCGCGAATCCGGATCTCGAGGTCACGCCGAGAACGTTCTTGTTCGCCGGCAAGGCCGCGCCGGCCTACCACCTCGCGAAGCTCATCATCAAGCTCATCAACAACCTCGCCGGCACGATCGACGGCGACCCGGCCGTGCGCGGACGCCTCAAAGTGATGTTCCTTCCGGAGTACAACGTGTCTCTCGCGGAGCGTCTCATACCCGCGAGCGACGTCTCGAACCAGATCTCGACGGCGGGCTACGAGGCGAGCGGCACGAGCAACATGAAGTTTATGATGAACGGCGCCCTCACGATCGGGACGCGCGACGGCGCGACGATCGAGATGGCCGAGGAAGCCGGCGAGGAGAATTTCTTCCTGTTCGGCCTCACGGCGCAGCAGGTCGCGGAGAGCCGCGGCTACTACAGTCCGTACTGGCATTACGACAACGAGCCCGAGACGCGGGCGGCGCTCGACCTGATCTTTTCGGACTACTTCAGCCGCTACGAGCCCGGCGTCTTCGCGCCGCTGCGCGATACGCTGCTGACGGGCGGCGACTACTACATGCACTTGGCTGACCTTAAACCCTATCTCGAGGCGGATGCCCGGCTCGTGGATCTCTACCGCGACAGGGCCGCGTGGGCGCGCAAGGCGATCCTCAACGTTGCGGGATCGGGCAGGTTCTCGAGCGACCGCACGATCGAGGAGTACGCGCGGGACATCTGGAAAGCCGTCCCCTGCCCGGTCGCGTAGGTCAGCCGGATGGATGAACGGAGCCACCCATGTCCCTATCGCCACTCGCAGGCAAGCCGGCCCCAGCGAACATTCTCGTCGACCTCGCAGCGCTCGAGCGGGCGTACTACGTTCTCCGTCCGGATGTCGACGACCCGTCTCAGCGGGTAGTGTTCGGCACGAGCGGTCACCGCGGCTCCTCGCTCCGCGGCTCGTTCAACGAAGCTCACGTCCTCGCGATAACCCAGGCGATCTGCGACTATCGAGAGCACCGCGGCACGAGCGGTCCGCTGTATCTCGGCAAGGATACGCACGCGCTCTCGGCGCCCGCGGAGCGGACCGCGATAGAGGTGCTTGCCGCCAACGACGTCGCCACGGTCATTCAGAGCGGCGGCGGCGTGACGCCTACGCCCGCGATCTCCCATGCGATTCTTGCCTACAACCGTAGCCGACAAACGGACCTCGCCGACGGCATCGTCGTCACGCCGTCGCACAATCCGCCGGCCGACGGCGGGTTCAAGTACAACCCGCCTACGGGCGGCCCGGCCGACGGGGACGCGACGCAATGGATCGAGAGGCGGGCCAACGAGCTGCTCGGCGAGAGCAATGTCGGCGTCAAGCGCATGCCGTACGACGCCGCGATCAAGGCCCCGTGCGTTCACGTCGCGGATTTTCTAATGCCCTACGTCGAGGATCTCGATGACGTCGTCCACATGGACGCGATCCGAGCGGCGGGTCTGAAGCTCGCCGTCGACCCGCTCGGCGGCGCGGGCGCGCCGTATTGGGAGCCGATCTGCACCGTCTACGGCGTCGACATCACGGTCGTGAATCCGGCGATCGATCCGACCTTTTCCTTCATGACGGTGGATCACGACGGGCAGATCCGGATGGACTGCTCGAGCCCGTATGCGATGGCGAGGCTCGTGGCGCTCAAGAACCAATATCAGCTCGCGTTCGGCAACGACGCCGACGCCGATCGACATGGCATCGTGACGCCGGGCACCGGGCTCATGAATCCGAACCACTATCTGACCGTGGCGATCTACTATCTTCTGACACACCGACCGCATTGGCCCGTGGAGGCCGCGGTCGGCAAGACCCTCGTGAGCAGCGGCATAATCGATCGCGTCGTGGCCTGGCTCGGCCGCCGCGTCTGCGAGGTGCCCGTCGGCTTCAAGTGGTTCGTGCAGGGTCTCTACGACGGCTCGTTCTGCTTCGGGGGCGAGGAGAGCGCCGGGGCGAGCTTCTTGCGCCGTGACGGCACCGTCTGGACGACCGACAAGGACGGCATCGTCATGAACCTGCTCGCAGCCGAGATCACGGCGCGTACCGGCGAGGACCCGGGCCAACACTATCGAGAGCTGACGCAGCAGTTCGGCGCGCCGGTCTACACTCGTATCGATGCGCCCGCAACGCTCGAGCAGAAGAGGAAGCTCGCGCAGCTGTCGCCCGAGGACGTGAGGGCCGATACCCTCGCCGGGGAGCCGATCGTCTCGGCAATGACGCGCGCGCCAGGCAACGACGCCCCGATCGGCGGCCTCAAGGTGGTCACCGAGAACGGCTGGTTCGCGGCGCGGCCGTCCGGCACGGAGGCGATCTACAAGATCTACGCGGAGAGTCTCAAAGGCCGGGCGCATCTCGACGCGATCGTCGCGGAGGCCGAGCTCATCGTTGCCGACGCGTTGCGGGGCGGCGCGCGCCGCGAGCACGCGGCGTCCTGACCGGCTCATTCGCGCGG
This sequence comes from Gammaproteobacteria bacterium, assembly GCA_035760685.1. Classification (GTDB taxonomy): domain Bacteria; phylum Pseudomonadota; class Gammaproteobacteria; order Steroidobacterales; family Rariloculaceae; genus ZC4RG20. The sequence continues at coordinate 2,859 of DASTSM010000337.1, forward strand.
CGGCTGCGGGGCCCATCGCGGCCGACGGCGCCGCCGCCGGGCGCCGCGCGCCGTTCCTCAGGCCGGGCCTCTTAGATCGAGTTGAACGGCGTCGCGAGCGCCCGCCGAACGCCTTTGCTTCCCAGAAGCTCGGATGTCAAGTCCTCCTTTGGTTGCACCGGGAGGCATTGTCCGGGCACCATCCAACGACCCTAACGTCAAGCATCGAACATGAGGGCGGCCGCCGATGTCGATCGAGTTCCACCGCCGCATGCTCGCAGACGAAGCGCGCCGGGCGGCGTTTCGGGAAGCGCTCGCTCGCGTGATTCGGGCGGGGGAGAC
>DASTSM010000338.1:0-3740 GCA_035760685.1 Gammaproteobacteria bacterium
CGGCGAAATCCCCGCCCGACACCATCGCCGCGATGCGGCCGCAGACCGGCTCGGCATCGGGCGCCGCGGCGAGAAAGGCGTTAAGAGCGCCGCATTCGTCGGCCTCGAAGTGCGAGTACGCGACATAGCGCAGCCGCTCGAGCGGCACGACGCTGGCGACCGCCTCGCTGACGAGCGGGAACAGCCGGCGCGGCCCCGCGTGAAAAACCATGGGCTCGTCGTCGAGAATCAGGTACTGATTGAAGTTGAAGCCGCCGCGGACGCCGGGGATCGGGACGGGCGTGTTGATTCGGTAGATCCGCTCGGCGACCTCGTGGACGTTGGTGCCAGATTCTGAGTTTGTGATCATGGCTCGGTCTCCTTGTTGCAATATGGCCGAGATGTGGTGTCCCGCCGTACGCGGCGTTTCATGGATCGCGGCATCAGATTACGCCTGCCCGCGGCGGCCTGCACTTGGGTCCAGCGGGGCGAATGCTGCGCGGTGCATCCGGTCGCGCGGCACACGGACCGAATCGTGACAGCGGTCACGGACATATATAGCCTGGGTAAATAAAAAGGACACACGAGCAGAGCTCTCCAGAATCGCCTCGCCGAGGTAACGACTCGGCCCGCGTCGTGCTCGAGCCGGCGAGCGGCACTCTGCTCCCACTTCAGGCAGAGACGGACGACGGGAGTGGCCTCGGCCCCAATGCAGTGCCTCATCGCCGGCCACGGGGCCGGGTTATGACAGTCGGGCGCAATCCTCGGCGCGCCGTCCTTGCCGCCGTCGCCGCGACGGTGCTCTGCTCGACCGCGGCCGCTGCCGACGGCGGCGCGGACCTGCTCGATCTCAGCATCGAGCAGCTCGCGGAGCTCAAGGTCACGTCGGTCTCGAAGTCGCCGGAGAAGCTTTCCGAAACGGCCTCCGCCATCCAAGTCGTGACGGCCGACGAGATCGAGCGCTCCGGCGCGATGGATCTGCCCGAGGCACTGCGGCTCGCGTCGAATCTACAAGTCGCGCGGGCCAACTCCCACGATTGGGCGATCACGGCGCGCGGCTTCGACGGCGCCCTCCTCGGCAACGGCAGCGCCGCGGACAAGATGCTCGTCCTCATCGACGGACGCTCGGTCTATACGCCGCTCTTCGCGGGCGTCTTCTGGGACGTTCAGAACGTCGACCTCGCCGACATCGACCACATCGAGGTCGTGAGCGGCCCCGGAGGCACGCTCTGGGGCTCGAACGCGGTCAACGGCGTCATCAACGTCGTCACTCGTCCCGCAGCCGACACGCAGGGCCTGCGCGTCTCGGGGGCGTACGGCAATTTTCTCGAGAACGCGGCGTCGCTGCGCTACGGCGGGAGCGTCGGCGACGCACACTTCCGAGTTTACGGGCAGCGCCTCGAGCGCGGTCAAACAAAGGTGTTCGGGACCGACGCGCGGGACGCCTGGCGCATCGGTCAAGGCGGCTTCCGGCTCGACCTCGCCCCGTCGGACGACGACGTCGTGACATTGCAGGGCGACGCCTACGACGGCACCGAAGGCACGACGAGCACCTCCGACGTCGCCGGGCACAACGTGCTCGGCCGCTGGACACGCACGCTGTCCCCCGGCGCTTCGTGGACGCTGCAGGCCTACTTCGATCACACGGATCGGCGGCTCGCGCCGTCCGGATTCAGGGACCGCGTCGACGCGTTCGACGTCGACTTCGAGGAGCGGCTCGCACCCGCGCGCCGCTTGTCGCTCGTCTGGGGCGCCGGATACAGAAGTCTCGAGGACGACACCCAGGGGTCGGCGTCGCTGTCCTTCGATCCGGCCTCGCGGGTCATGGCCCTCGCGAGCGCGTTCCTGCAAAGCGACTTCGCCCTTATTCCCGAGCGTCTGCGGCTGACCGCGGGCTCCAAAGTCGAGCACAACGACTTCACGGGCTTGGAGGTACAACCGCGCGTGCAGGTCAGCTGGACTCCGACGGGTGCCCGGACGGTCTGGGCCGCCGTCACGCGCGCCGTACGCTCGCCGAGCCGCATCGACGTCGACGAGATCACCCCGAGCCTCGAGACGCTCGAAGACTTCGAGTCGGAGTCCGTCGTCGCCTACGAGCTCGGCTACCGCGGCCGGCCCACGAGCGCCGTCGCCTACTCGGTCTCGGCCTTCTTCAACCGCTACGACGATCTGCGCAGCATCGATCTGAATCTCAGCTCCCCGCCGGCGCTCACGCTCGCGAACAACCAGGCCGCGACCACCTGGGGCATCGAGCTCGCCGGGGACGTTCAGCTCGGAGCCCGCTGGCGGCTGCGCGGCGGCTACTCCTATCTGCACGAACGCATCGAGGCCCGCTCCCCGCTCGTCGTGCCCGGCTCGGCCGAGTTCGAGGCGCTCGATCCGCGCCAACAGCTCGTGCTGCACTCGATGCTCGACGTGCTCGGCAACCTCAAGGTGGACGCGACGGTCCGCTATGTCGATGCGTTGCCCGACATCGCGCAGATTCCCTCGCACTTCGATCTCGACCTCCGCGTCGCCTGGACGGCGGACCGATGGGAGGCGGCGCTCGTCGGCCGCAACCTGCTCCGGCCGTCGCACCTCGAGTTCAGCGCAGCCGCGATTCCGCGCAACGTGCTCGGCACGTTCACGTGGCGTCTCTGATGCGGGACCCGGCAGCGACGAATCGACTCGGGATTTCGGCATGAGCTCGACACAAGCCTCGCAATCGCCGATCCGCATCCTCATGCTCGAGGACAATGCGGTCGACGCCGAGCTCGTCACCCGGCGGCTGCGCGGCGACGGGCTCGACTTCGTGAGCCGCATCGTGAGCTCGGAGCTCGCCTTTCGCCGCGAGATCGCCGAGTTCTCGCCGCAGATCATCCTGTCCGATTTCTCGCTCCCGCAGTTCGACGGCCTGTCGGCGCTGCGCATCGCGCACGCGCTCGCGCCGTCGACGCCGTTCGTCTTCGTCTCGGGCACGATCGGCGAGGAGCGCGCCGTGCAGGCGCTGCGCAGCGGCGCCGCGGACTACGTGCTCAAGGAGAATCTCACGCGGCTCGCGGCGGCCATCGAGGGCGCGATCGAGCGGGCCGAGGTCGCGAAAGCGCGGGACGTCGCGGAGGAGATGCTCCGGCGCAGCGAGTCGCGCCTGCAGGACATCGTCGACACCTCCGCCGACTGGATCTGGGAATGCGACACGTCCGGACGCTTCACGTTCTCGAGCCCGAGCGTCGAGCACATCCTCGGCCATGGTCCGCACGAGATCCTCGCACGATCGACGTTCGACTACCTGTTCGCGGACGACCGCGGGCGTCTCGAAGCCGCGTTCGCGGCGCTCCGCGCGGGCGACGATGCCAGCCCGCCGCTGACGCTGCGCTGGATTCACAAGAGCGGCACGCCCCGCTGGCTCGAGCGCACGATGGTCCTGCTGCGGGGCCGCGAAGGCGAGCCGACCGGCTTCAGGGGCATCGACCGCGACGCAACGACGCGCGTCGCTCAAGAAGAGCGCATCGCGCGTCTCAACCGCGCGCTGCGCTTCTTGAGCGGCGCGAACTCCGCGATCGTGCGGCTCCGCGATCGCCGCAGCCTCTTCAAGGAAGCCTGCCGGCTCGCCGTGCAGATCGGCGGCTACGGCATGGCGACGATCTGCCTCGTGCCGCGTCCGGCGGACGAGGAGCCCATCGTTTGCCGTGCCGTCGGCCGCAAGCACGCAGCCGGCCGCCCGCCCATCGAGTCGCTGACCCAAGACGGACCCGCCGCGCGGGCCCTCGCGACGGCCGAGC
>DASTSM010000339.1:0-5164 GCA_035760685.1 Gammaproteobacteria bacterium
CTCTGATTCGCGCCTTGCCGTTGCGCGAAGCCGGCCGGATTGTTGATGAGGCAGCAGGCGCTCAGGATGTAGAGGCTCGAAAACGCGTCGGGCCGCTTCATGCCGATCCGGATCGTGCCGTAGCCGCTCATCGAGTGGCCCGCGAGTCCGCGGCTCTTGCGGTCCGCGATCGTGCGGTAGTGGCTGTCCATGTAGGCGACGAGATCGTCGGCGACGAAGCTCTCCCAATCCCCGCTCGTGATCGAGCTCGAGTACATGCTGCCGTTGTATTTCGAATCGCCGTTCGGGAAGACTAGGATCATCGGCCGGCTCTTGCCGCTCGCGATGTCGCGGTCCATCGCGGCCGGCACGTCGATGCTCGCGAACCCCGGTCCGCCGACCCAATAGTTGTTCGTCAGCCCGTATCCGTGCAGCACGTAGACGACGGGGTAGCGGCGCGAGGTATCGCTGTCGTAGCCGGGCGGCAAATAGATCGAGACGTCGCGGTCCGGCGAGTCGCCTTCGAGATTGCCTTCGAGCGAGCGTCCGTGAACCTTGACCGTGGCGACCCTGCCCTTCTGCGCCGCCGCGCCGGCAGCCTGAGATGCCGCCTGCTGAGATGCGCCCGCCTGTTGAGCGGACGCTCCGAGCGGCAGGAGGGCGAAGAGCCCCGCAGCGGCCGCCGCTGTCCACGGCGCCGATGCGTGCCAAGATCTCGCGCCAAATCCTCGCATGACGGTCTCCTTCATCGTGCTCGTTGCTATTTCGTATTAGCGTTAGCGTTCTTGTGAGCTCGACCGCAGGGACGCCGAACGCGCCGACGAGGCGCGCGGCGCCGCGGCTTCGTGAGCACCACTATAGCCCCGCTGCTCGCGCATGCCAGCCCATTTCGCGCGGGTTACTCCTGCGCGGCGACGTTGCGCAGCTTGATGAGCCACTTGCCGTCGACGCGCACGAGATCGTCGACCTCCTGGCCCGCGGCGGCCACGCGGGTCATGCCGTTCTCCCCGGCCGCGCCGAACACCGTCAGCCAATACCCGTGGTAGCGCGCATGATCCTGATCGACGAACTCGATCGAATGGTTCGTGATCATGTGATACATGGGCGGCGACTTCGACTGCCCGGCCGCCTCGCGGTCGGCGCGGCCCTTCTTGAGATCCGCGATCATCTTCTTGAGCGCGGGCCGGCCTTTCTCCGCGTTCTGCCCGACGCCGAACTGCCCGTCCTCGGTGAACACGGAGGCGTAGCTTTCCTCGTCGAAGCTGTCGAGGGCGCGGACGTACTTCCACATGAGCGCCTCGATCTCCGCGCGGTCCTTGGCCTCGCGCAGGATAGCTGTGTCGTCCGCCGAAGCGGCCGCGCCGCCGAATCCCGATGCAAGCGCCGCCGTGCCGAGCAGCGCGAATACCGCTGTACGCATGTCCCCACTCCTTGTTTTAGTTCGAGTTGTGTTCGAGCTCGTTCGAGTATCGTTCAGTCGTTCGAGTATCTCCAGGCGTTCGACCTGCGCGCTCGATTTTGGCACAGCGGAGGCCCCGCGTTGATCCGACCGGCCTCCGAATGCCTCTCCGCCGCGCGCCGCGTGGATCCCGACCGCGTCTCCGCGTTGATCCGGGACGGACGGCTCGAATAACATCGGGAGCGTGTTTCATGAATCCCCGAAGCTCGATGTCCCCGGCGCGCTGACGCGGCGCGCGTTCTTGCGCGATACGGCCGGCGCGATCGCGCTCGCGGGCAGCGGCGCGGTCCTCGTATCTTGCGGCGGCGGCGCGGGCGGCGGCGGCGCGGAGAGATCGGGCAGGCCCAAGGTCACGTTCCTCGCGATTCTGCCGCTCACGACCCTGACGTTCGCGCCGGAGCTCCTCGCCGACGCGGCAGGCTATTTCGCCGATCAGGGCATCGACGTCGAGTTCCAGTCGACGCACGGCAGCGCCCAGGCGATTCAGCTCGTGCTCGCGGGCGGCGCGCCGCTCACGCGCATCGGCCAGATCGAGGCCGTGGGCCACGCGGCGAACCGCGGGGCGCCGATCATGAACGTCGGCACGGTCATCAAGGACTCGACGATCCGTTTCATCTCGCACGCGTCCGCGCCGCTGCGCGAGCCCAAGGACTTCGTCGGCAAGACGGTCGGCATCCCGTCGGAAGGCGGCGAGACCGAGACGACGCTCGATCTACTGCTGCGTTCCTCGCGCATCGATCCGAAGGAAGTCGAGCGGCAGGTCGTCGGCGTCGGCCCCGGCGTCTTCAATCTCGTCGAGCAAGGACGCATCGCGGGTTTCGCAGTCAGCATCGACACGGCGAAGATCCTCGAAAAGCAGCAGCAGGGCGTCGTCGTGCTGCGGCCCGGCGAGTTCATTCGCTCGGGGGCGCAGATCTACATGGTCTCGTCGAGCGGGCTCGCCGAGCACCGCGAGGTCCTTCGCAAGTATCTCGCCGGCGTCTATGCAGCGCTCGAGTTCATGATCGGCGACGACGGCTTCGATCGGACGATCGCGGCGATGCGCAAGAAGTACTCCTTTGCAACGCTCGAGGATGCGGCCGTCGCGAAGGACAGCCTCGCCGAGTTCGTCAAAGTCTGGACCTCCGAAGGCAAGGAGAACGTGCTCCGCACGCTGCCGGATCGCTGGCAAAGCGGGTACGAGGAGCTCGTGCAGGCGGGTCAGGCCGAGCCCGGCAAGGATCCGTCCCAGTGGTTCACGAACGAGCTGTTGCCGGCGTGAGCGTGGCGCCGCCCGCCGGCGCGCCCGATCCCGCGTTCGCCTCCGAGGCGGTCCCCGCGCTCGAGCTCGAGCTCGTCCGCGTCGGCAAGACGTTCGAGTCGCGGCAGGGGCCGATTCGCGCGCTGACCGGCATCGACCTCTCGGTCAGGCGCTCGGAGTTCGTCGCGATCGTCGGCCGCTCCGGCTGCGGCAAGACGACGTTGCTGCGGATTCTCGCGGGCCTCGTGCCGCCGAGCGACGGCGACGTCCGCGCCGGGGGCCGGCCGCTCTGGGTAGGATCGACGCGCGACCGCGAGGCCGTCAGCAAGCTCGGCCTCGTCTTTCAAGAGCCGAATCTCTTCCCTTGGTACAGCATCGAGGACAACGTGGCGCTGCCGCTCAAGCTGCGCGGGGTCGCCAAAGCCGAGCGGCGCGCGAGGGCGCGCGAGCTCTGCGCGACCGTCGGTCTCGGCGGATTCGAGCGCTCCTACCCGCGCGAGCTCTCGGGCGGCATGCGCCAGCGCGCCGCGATCGCGCGCGCGTTGAGCTATCGGCCCGAGATCCTGCTCATGGACGAGCCCTTCGGCGCCCTCGATGCGCTGACGCGCGACAAGATGAATCTCGACCTCCAGTCGATCGCGCTCGCGACGCGCGCGACGGTCGTGCTCGTCACGCACTCGATCACGGAGGCCGTGTTCCTCGCCGACCGGGTCGTGCTGCTGACGCCTCGGCCCGGACGCATTCGCTCGATCACGCCCGTGCCGTTCGAGCGCCCGCGCACGCTCGACCTGCAGGCCGAGCCCGGATTTCAGGACATCGCGCGCGAGCTCAGGCACCAGCTCGACGAGGACGGGCCGTTCGATGGATCGCGATAAGCTCTTCAAGCTGCTGCCGTGGATCAGCACGCCGCTGCTCGTCATCGCGATCATCGGCATATGGAAGCTCGGCACTTCCCTCTTCGAGATCTCTCGCTTCGTGCTGCCTCCGCCCGAGGACGTCGGGGCGAAGCTCGTCGAGCTCGTCGGGCAGCGCGACATCTGGCTCGTGCACGCGCGGACGACGCTCGCGGAAACGCTGGCGGGATTCGCGTTCGCGCTCGCCGCGGGCGTCTTCGTGGGAGCCGTGCTCGGCCGCGTGCTCTGGCTCGAGCGCGCGGTGCGCCCCGTCGTCGTGACGCTCCAGGTCATTCCGAAGGTCGCGTTGATTCCGCTCTTCGTGATCTGGTTCGGCTTCGGCATGACGTCGAAGATCATCGTCGCCGCGATCCTCGCGTTCTTCCCGATCATGCTCAACGTGCTGCTCGGCGTGCGCTCCGTCGACCGCGGCCACCGCGAGGTCATGCGGAGTCTCGACGCGACGCGCTGGCAGACGTTCGCCTCGCTCGACTTCCACAGCACGCTGCCTTACGTCTTCGCGGGCATGGAGGTCGGCATCGTCTTCGCGCTGATCGGCGCCATCGTCGGCGAGTACATCGGCGGCAACCACGGCCTCGGCTACATGGTCGTCGTGAGCCTCAACGCGCTCGACGCGCCGACGCTCTTCGCCGTCATCGTGCTCCTCGCGGCCCTCGGCTCGCTGCTCTTCTTCGCCGTGAATCTCGCGAAGCGGTGGGCGATCCCGTGGCATGAGTCAGCCACGACAAGGACTTAGCGCGCCTTCCTCACTCCGTTTCTAGAACGCTTCCGCGGAAGCGCCGCGAGCGGCGCCGCCTATCTCCCGAGCACGGCCCCCTTGTGCACGGGCGACACGGTCTTCTGATAGACGCCGAGCCAGCCGCGCTGATTTCGCGCGCCGAACGGCTGCCCGGCAGCCTGCAGCGCTTTGCGCCGCTCCTCGAGCACGGCGTCCGGCACCTCGAGGTCGACGGCCCTGCGCTCGACGTCGATGGAAATGATGTCGCCGTTCTCGACGACCGCGAGCGGACCGCCGTCGGCCGCCTCGGGCGAGGCCTCGCCGACCACGAGGCCCTCGTTGACGAGACCCGAGAGCTGACCTTCCGTGATCATCGCGACCTGATTGACGAGCCCGGCCCCGTCGAGCGCGAAGACGACGGCCGACGTCATGGCCATGCCGGGCCCGCCGATGACGCCGAGGCCCCGCAGCACGACGACCTCGCCGGGCTTGACCTTGCCCTGCTTGATCGCGTCGAGCGCTTCGTCCCGGGAATGGAAAATGTTCGCGGGGCCGCGAAAGCGCAGCGTCCGCTCGCCCGTGCCGCCGAGCCGCACGATGCCGCCGCCCGGCAAGAGGCTCCCGCGCAGGATGTTGATCGCGGGACGCCGCGAGAGCGGCGCATCGACGGTTCGGATCACGCGCTCGTCCTTGACCGTCACGTCTTGCAAGACCTCGCCGAGCGTTTGCCCCGTAACGCTTAGGGCGTCGAGATCTAGGAAGCGCTCGAGGCGCTTCAGCACGGCGCGCACGCCGCCGGCTTCCTCGAGATCTTCGATGCGGCCCTCGCCGTTGGGCCTGATGGCCGCCAGCAA
>DASTSM010000340.1:0-3204 GCA_035760685.1 Gammaproteobacteria bacterium
CCGAAAAAATGGGGTCTGACCCCATTTCTTTCGCCGGCCGAAAAATGGGGTCTGACCCCATTTTTTCGTGACCCCGCAGGAACCAAACCGAGCGGATCGGCACGTGCGTGCTCGAGAGCAGATACGAGGCCACCATCGCGAAGCCGACGGCGAGCGAGAGCGGCAGGAACATCGCGCGCGCCGCGCCGGTCATGAAGAACGACGGCAGAAACACGGACAGCACGCAGAGCATCGAGATCAGCAGCGGCACGGCGACCTCGCGTCCGGAGTCGAGGACCGCGCGCCCCACTCTTTTGCCGCTCGCGAGATGCGTATGGATGTTCTCGACGACGACCGTCGACATGTCGACGAGGATGCCGATCGCGAGCGCGAGTCCGCCGAGCGTCATGATGTTGATCGTCTGGCCCGTCACCGAGAGCGCGACGACGGCGCCGAGCAGCGCGAGCGGAATGTTGACGACGACGATGGCGGCGCTGCGCCAGTCGGCGAGGAAGAGCAGCACCATGACGCCGGTCAAGAGCACGCCGAGGCCGCCCTCGAGCATGAGGCCCGAGGTCGCGCGGGTGACGTACGGGGACTGATCGAACTCGTAGCTGACCTTGACGTCGTCGGGCAGCACGCTTTGAAAGCGCGGAAGGTTCTGCTTGACCGCTTGGACGACGTCGAGCGTCGATGCGTCCGCGCGCTTCGTGACCGGGATATAGACCGTGCGCCGGCCGTTCACGAGCGCGACGCTCGTGACGATATCCGTGCCGTCGACGACGTCCCCGACGTCGCGCAGGAAGACGGTTGGATAAGTCCCGGCTCGAATCGGCACGGTCGCGAGATCCTGAATGTTCTTGACGACCGAGTTCAGCGGCACGATCGGGTACTTGCCGCCGATGTCGAGATTGCCCGACGGGCTGATGAGGTTGGCCCGCGTGATGGCCGCGACGACCTCGTCCGGAGACATGTTATAGGCGCGCAGCCGGTCCGGCTTCAGGTTCACGACGATGCTGCGCGCCGCGCCGCCGAACGGCGGCGGCGCCGAGACGCCGGGCAGCGTCGCGAAGAGCGGCCGCACGAGGTTCAGCGCCGCGTCTTGCATTTGCGCGACCGAGCGCGTCGTGCTCGAGAAGACGAGCATGCCGACCGGCACGCTGCCCGCGTCGAAGCGCATGATGAACGGCGGCACGGTGCCGGGCGGCATGAAGGCGCGCGCGCGGTTCACGTACTGCACCGTCTCGGCCATGGCGTTGCTCATGTCCGTGCCGGGGTAGAACTGCAGCTTCATGATCGAGGCGCCCTGAATCGACTTCGACTCGACGTGCTCTATCCCGGTGATGTAGAGGAAGTGATACTCGTAGTAGTAGGTCAAAAACCCTTCCATCTGCGCGGGATCCATGCCGCCGTACGGCTGCGCGACGTAGATGGTCGGGATGCCGAGCGTCGGGAAGATGTCGCGCGGCATGCGGGCCAGCGCGAGCACGGCGCCGAGTGCGACCGCGATGACGACGACGATGACGGTAAACGGGCGGCGCAACGCGGACTGCAGCAGGTTCATGCTTCTCTCCCGATAAGCGCCTACGAGTCTAGCGGGCGTAAATGAAAAACATCTGAAAGGCGTCCGAGAGAAGCCTTTCGAAAGATCGCCGTCGCATAGCCGTCGCCATAGCCGTCGCCATCGCTGTCGCTGTCGCTGTCGCTGTCGCCATAGTTGTCGCGCCGTCGCGCTCTTTCAGAAAGCTTTCAGATTCGCCGGGTAGACTCCGTTCGGAAAGAAAAGCCACGGAACCGCGATGAAACGCTCCTCTCGTCCGAGCTCGGCGACGCTGCTGCTCGCGGCGCTTGCAATGCCGCTCGGCTTCGCTGCGCCGGCATCGACCGCGTCGGCGCAGACCTCGCCAAAAGACGCGCCCGCCGCCGTCCGCGTCGTCGCGCCTCAGCGTCGCGATTTCGAGCTGTCGTCGACCCAGCCCGGCACGGCCGAGGCGTTCTACGAGGCCGACCTCGGCGCGAAGGTGTCCGGCTACGTCAGCGAGCTCGACGTCGACGTCGGCGACCGCGTCGCGGCCAAACAGGTGCTCGCGCGCATCGCCGTCCCCGAGCTCGTCGAGTCGCGCAACGCCGCGGCCGCCGACGTCAAAGCGCTTCAGTCCGAGTACGAGCGCATTCGGCAGCTCGCCGAGAACAAGTCGGCCACCGAGAGGACGGCAACGGAAGCGAAGAACCGGCTCGACGCCGCCGTCGCCAAGCAAGCCGAGATCGAAGCGGAATTGGACTATGCGACGATCGAGGCGCCGTTCGCGGGCATCGTCACGTGGCGCGCGATCGACCCGGGCGACATGGTCTATCAGGCGAGCTCCCCGAAGGGGAGCGGCCAACCCTTGCTGCGCGTCGCGAAGGTCGACGTCATTCGCGTGCGCACTTACGTGCCGGAGCGCGAATCGGCGCACGTCGACGCCGGCGACCCGGCCGCCATCGTCTTCGACGCGCTGCCCGGCAAGAGCTTCTCCGGCAAGGTGTCGCGCCTCTCGGGATCGCTCGATCCCGCGACGCGCACGATGCTCGTCGAGGTGGATCTGCCGAATGCCGACGGCCTCATCCGCCCCGGCTACTACGGCCAGACGCGCATCTTGCTCGAAAGCCGCCCGCAGGCGCTCGCGCTGCCGTCCGCGGCCGTGCACACGGACGCGAGCGGCGGCGGAGCTTACGTGTACGTCGTCGCCGGCGGCTCCGCCCGCCGTCTCCCGGTCGTCACGGGGCTGACCGACGGCGACTTCATCGAGATCCGCAGCGGCCTCGAGGACACGGCGCGCGTGGCGGCCGGCGCGACGGCCTTGACCGACGGCGAGCAAGTCCGCGTCGTCGAATGAGCGTGAACGTTCGCCGCTCGAAGGTCCGCCTCTGTGCCGCCGCGGCGGCGTGGGCTCTGCTTACGGCGTTGACCTTCGCGGCGTCGGCCCAATCTCCGCCCGCGGGCGGAGCCGCGACCGAGGGCAATGCCCTCCGCATCGATCTCGGGACGGCGCTCCGCCTCGCCGATGAGCGCAACCTCGATATCGCGATCTACCTTGCGCGCGTCACGGAGGCGTCGGCCCGGCTCGCGCGCGCCCGGAGCCTCGGCATTCCGACGCTGCGCGTCGGCGCCGGCTACAACCGCCACCGGGGGAACATTCAGGAAACGAGCGGACAGGTCATCGACGCCGACCGCGTCTCCCGCTT
>DASTSM010000341.1:0-6315 GCA_035760685.1 Gammaproteobacteria bacterium
CGATCGCCTACATCGAAGCGGCCCAAAAGATCGTCGACTTCGACTCGGACGGCGCGTACACGGTCGAGCAGCAAGTCCTCGACAACGAAATCTTCAAGGACGTGAAGCAAGAGGTCATCGGCGTTTGCAAGCGGCTCAGCGAGAGCTACTGTCACGTCGTCGATGGGCTTCGCATCTGCAACTCGTGGGGCACCGTGATCGGCTTCGGGCAATCCATCCGCAACCACCGGCACAACAACAGCTACCTCAGCGGCTCGTTTTACCTCACGGGCGGCGCGAGCTTCATCATCACGAATTTCGGCTCCCAAGATCTCTTCGGCTTCATGCCGAGAGTCGACGGCGGAAACTACCGGAGCTGGGACTCGTTCAGCATCCGCCCCAAGCCGGGCGGCATCGTGGTGTTCCCGTCCGGTCTCTTCCACAGCGTGGTACCGTCGAAGGATCGGGAGAAAAGGTACTCGGTCGCGTTTAACGTCGTGCCGCAGGGCGTCATCGGCACGCCGACGAGCTTGCTGGATTTGGGTCCGTTCTCGCGCGGTTGACGAGCCGAGAGGGCCGGCGGCGCGGCGCGCCGCGGCGGCGAGCGAGCACGCACGGCTCAGTGCGCGGGCCGATCGGGCGGCCGGGACCGCTCGCGCCGCCGCCACAACCGATAGCCGCGGTAGAGCAGCGAGACGCCGGCCCACGCACCGAGCGCGCTCAGCGGATACGCGAGCACGCGCGGGAAGAACGCGACGAGCAGCGCGAGCGCGCAGAGCACGAGCCCGGACGTGAGCATGAGGCGCGCCTCGACGGGGCCGAGCGCGCGGCGATCCGAGAACGCGGCCCCGACTGCGCGTCCGAGCCGCATGGCGCCCGCCGCGGCACGGCCCGCGCTGCCGCGCGCGCGCCGCATGGTCGGCCGCGCGGGCCGCGTCGGCGTACCGACCGGCCGCATCCGGAGCCGCTCGTTGAGGACGATTTCGGTCGAGTACTCGAGGTCCTCGAGGTACATATGCTCCATCTGCTCCGCGAACGCGCGATCCTCGACGACGGCGTCGAGCTCGCAGTTGCCGAGCCAGCTCGCGATGTTGAGGTTCGTCGAGCCGACCCGGGACCACGCGCCGTCCGCCACCGCCGACTTCGCGTGCAGCATCGTGCCGTTCCATTCGAACACGCGAACGCCGGCCTCGAGCAGGGGCCGATAGCCGGCCCGCGAAACGGGCCGGAGCAGCGGGACGTCCGTCGAGCGCGGCACGAGCAAGCGCACGTCGATGCCGTCCTTCGCGGCGGCCCGCAGCGCCTGCACGTACGTCGCGACGCCCGCGTAGTAGGCATCCGTGAGCCAAAGGCGGCTGCTCGCGAGCGCGGCCACGAGCTGATCGACGCGCAGGATGCCGGCCGTCGCGGGCTCCGTCGCGACGATGCGCAGCGCGACGTTGCCGGCCGGCCGCGGCACGTCGTGCCGCTCGGCGTCCGGAATCGGGTCGCCGAGCAGCGCCCAGATCTTCGCGAAGTTGCGCTCGATCTCGGCGACGGCGCGGCCGCGGATCTCGACTCCCGTGTCGCGCCACGGCTCGACATGGCGCGCCGCATCTCCGACCCACATGTCGCCGACGCACAGGCCCGTGACGAAGGCGATCTCGTTGTCGACCGCGAGCATCTTGCGGTGGTCTCGATTGAGCCAGCCGAACGGGCTCTCGAGCCGCGGCGGGTTGTAGCATCGAAGCTCGACGCCGGCGCGGCGCAGATCGCGCCAGAATCGGCGCGACGCCTTGCCGAGGTTGCCGAACCAATCGTAGATGAAGCGCACGGCGACGCCGTCCCGCGCCTTCTCGGCGAGCGCGCGCGCGAACTCGCGTCCGATCTCGTCGTCGCAGATGAAATACGTCTCGAAGTGGATGTGCCGCGACGCGGAGCGGATCGCGGCGAGCCAAGCGGGATAGTTCTCGGCCGCGTCCTTGAGCAAGCGAACGCCGTTGCCGCGGATCAGCGGCGCTCCGGCCGCGCGCGAGAACGGATCGTCGACGAGCTCGTCGAGCAGCGGATGCTGTGCTTCCGCGTCGGTGCGCTCGTCGCGCGCGGGCAGCGGGACGCGTTGAAGGTGGTCGTTTCTCGCCTCGCTCACGTCCTCAAGTCTGCGGGCTCCGGCGCGCGAGCGCCAGAGCCGCGGCGGCCGAGGAGAGGACGGAGAGGCGGCCGGGACCGCACGAGCGCGCCGGCCCCGGCCTCGATCATCTCAGGCGAGCATCGCTCGCGGGGCCGTGATCAATTCGTCGCAAAACAATAATAGAGCCCGGCGCCGCCGCTCTGGACGAGCTGCTCCTGGCTGCAGCCGCGCGACGCGTGCGCCGAGTTCCACGACGAGCCGGCGGCTCCGCCGCCCATGCGGTCGACGTGTCCCAGCATGGCCCGGGCCGACCCGCCGCTCGACGTCCAGTTGTCGCAGGTCATATTGGGCGGCGGCGGCGACGGGGGCGTGCCGGCGGGCGAGCGCGGCGGCGGCGGGATCGGCATCGGCGGCTGAAGCCGGCCCTCGGCCGTCGAGCCGGTCAGCATGTCGTGCTGATTCGGCTGGTCGCCGACGCCGTTCACCATCGTGCCCTTCTCGGTCAAGGAATTTTGCTTGTTGAGCTTGTTGTTGTCGCTGTGCAAGTCCTCGACGCTCGTCGCGACCTCCACGCCCTTCGCGTTGTACCAAGGACCGTTGCCGATGCGGTCGCGTGCGTCGACCTGCGGCTTGCCGTTCCCGGCGGTCGCGCTGAGGTAGGCGTGCCACGTCTTGCCGCCGGCGCCGACCGCGGACGCGAGCTCTTGGCAATGGCGATCCGCGCCGTCGAGACCGCCGAGGTCCGCGCCCTTGCCCGAGCCGACGCTCGTCACGAAAAAGCTCATCTTGGGGTCGGCGTTCTGCGCCGCGGCCGGCAGAGAGCCGGCGGCTCCCGCCGCCAGCACGACGAGGGCCCATTGTGTCTCTTTTCTCATACGGTCCTCCGAAATGTCATTTATTAATGCGCGTTCCCGAAACGCAGGGTTAGTATAGACGCAGAAATAACGAACACCCGGGCCGCCGCTCTTGCAAGAGACAAACTCGAGGCGCGCCGCACGTCGCGGGATTCGCTGGCATCTCTTTCAGGTTCAGCTCGTCGGCCTCGTGCCGATCGGCCTTTTCGCGGCCGCCTTGCTGTATCTGCATGGGAACGTCCAGGAGCACGAGCGCGAGCAATCGCAGGTCCAAACCGTGCGCCTGCTCGCCGCCGCGGTCGACAACGCGCTCGACAGCACGATCGAGCGACTGTCCATCTTCGCTCGCCTCTGGTCGTCTAAGTCCGTCGACGAGGCGGCTCTCTACGCGCAGGCCAAGGACGCCGTCGCCGCGACCGCCGACTGGTCCAATCTCTTCGCCTTCGCCTCCGACGGACGCGCCGTATTTCGCACGGACGTGCCCTTCGGAACGCCGCTCCCGCCCACACTGCATGCCGACATCTGGCGGCCGGCCTTCGAGGAACGGCGTCCCGTCGTCTCCGACGTCTTCCGAGCCGTGCGCCGCGACGCCAACGTCGTCTCCGTGGCCGTGCCGGTCATGCAGGGAGACGCCGTGAGCCACGTGCTCATCGCGAACATCGATTTGCGCTGGTACGACGAGCTGCTCGCGAAGCAAGGTCTCCCTGCCGGCGCCGTGGCCGCCCTCATGGATCGCAACTTCAAGTTCGTCGCGCGAAGCTCGGAAGGCGATCTGCGGCGCGGCAAGGATCCGAGCCCCGCGCTGGTCGCGCAGATGAAAGTGCGCCGCGAGGGAATCGGCCGGTTCACGAACCTGAACGGCACGCCGGTCTACACGGCGTGGACGCTCACGCGGCACGGCTGGGGCGTCGGGCTCGCGACGCCGTCGGCGCCCGTCGAGGACGCGTTCTGGAGCCACTTGCTGCTGTTCGGCTTCCTCTGGGCGGCTGCCGTCGCGGCCGGCATGCTCTACGCGATCGGCAAGGCCCGCACCGTCGCCGCGGCGCTCGAATCGCTCGAAGATCAGGCGCAGCACTTCGCGACGGGACGGCGCATCTCGGACTTGCCGGACTCCGGCGTCGAGGAAGTCGATCGCGCCCTCGGCGCGCTCGAGAAGGCGAGCGAGCTACTGCAGTCGGCGACGAAGGAACGCGACCGCTCGCTCGAGACCGAGCGAGAGGCCCGGGCCGCGGCCGAAGCGGCCAATCACGCGAAGGACGAGTTCCTGGCCATGCTCGGACACGAGCTCCGAAATCCCTCCGCCGCGATAGCGAACGCCGCCTCGATCGTGAAGAACAGGTGCTGCACGCCCGAGCAGCTCGACTTCGCGGCAGGCGTCATCGAACGGCAGAGCGCGCATCTGAAGCGGCTCCTCGACGACCTGCTGGACGTCGGCCGTGCCATCACGGGCAAGATCGTGCTCGATACGGCACCGCTCGAGCTCGCGGCCTGCGCCGAGCGCGTGGTGCGCACGCTGGAGACGGCGGGCCTCCTCGCCGAGCGCAGCGTCGAGCTCGAAACCGAGCCGGTCTGGATCGAGGGCGACGCGACGCGCATCGAGCAGGTGCTCGCGAATCTGCTCTCGAACGCGGCCCGATACTCCTCCGTGAACGGACGGATCCGCGTCCGCGTCTCGCGCGAAGGCCGCGACGCGGTCGTCGAGGTCGCCGACGACGGCCGCGGCATCCGCTCGGCCGACCTGCCCCGGCTCTTCGAGCTTTTCTTTCAGGCCAAGAGCGCGGACCGCGGCACGGCGGGCGGCCTCGGCATCGGCCTCACGCTCGCCCAGCGCATCGCGAGGCTGCACGGCGGCGAGGTCACCGCGCACAGCGACGGCCCGGGCCGCGGCGCATCGTTCACGCTGCGCCTGCCCGCGCTGGCGGCCGGAGCGGAAGGGACTCGGGGCGCGGCGCGCTCGTCGTGCGCCGACACGGTGCTCATCGTCGAGGACAATGACGACACGCGCGAGAGTCTGCGCATCGCGCTCGAGCTGCGCGGCCATCGCGTGTTCGCGGCGCCCGACGCCGCCGGCGCGCTCGCGATCATGCGCGAGCAGCGGCCCGTGATCGCCGTGCTCGACATCGGCCTGCCCGACACGGACGGATACGAGCTCGCGCGAAAGCTTCGCTCGGAATTCGGCGACGAGCTCGTGCTCGTCGCGCTGACGGGATACGGCACGCCGAGGGAGCGCCTCAAGGCCGCACAGGCCGGCTTCGACGAGCATGTCTCGAAGCCGATCGACGTCGACGAGCTTCGGCGGCTGCTCGAGAAGCTTTCGCGATCGCGCAGGGCGGTGGCGTAGCCGCGGGACGGAATCACTCGGAATGGCGATCGATGAAGCTGCGCGCGGCGCGGCCCATCTCGTCGAACACGTCCTCCGTGCTCTCTCGCGTGCGCTTCAGCACTCGGTAGCCGTGATCCGCCGTGTCGAGCCAGTGCAGCTCCGCGCTCGAGAGCCCGCCGACGACGCGCTCGAGCAGCGCGCGCTCGGCCAGCGCATCCCGCGTGCCCGAAAGGAACAGCATCGGGCGGCGAATGTCGGCGAGACGCTCGGCTCGCGCGGCCGACGGCTTGCCGGGCGCGTGCAGCGGAAACGAGCAGAACACGAGACCGACCGGATCGAGGCCGCGATCGAGCACGGCGTGAGCGGCCATGCGGCCGCCGAACGAATGGCCGCCGAGCCAGAGCGGCAGCTTCGTGCGCCGTGCCGCCTCGGCGAACGCTTCCGAGATGCGCGCAGTCGCGACCTCGGGCGAGTCGACGCGGCTGCGCCCGGCCTCGATGAACGGGAAGTCGAAGCGCAGCGTCGCGATGCCGGCGCGCTCGAACGCGTCGGCGATCGACTGCATGTTGCGGTGCGCGTGTCCGGCCCCGGCGCCGTGCGCGAGCACGAGCGCCGTGACGGCGTCGCCGGGACACTGCCATGCGACGTTCTTCATGGCGATACGGCCGGGCACGGCGAGGCGGCGCGCAGCGCGCTGCGCCTCAGGTCCCGACGATCTGCACGGGGATGCCGTCGGGGTTTCGCACGAAGAAGCCGTAGTCGAGATTCTCTTCCGCCTTGAGCCCGAGCTGCGCCAGCGACGCGGTCGCGGACTCCTTCTTGAAGTCGTCGACGGCGATCGCGAAGTGATCGACGATGTTCGTCGGCTCCTTGTGATGCAGCGACACGATGATCTTGCGCGTGCCCATCGCGCCGAGCCGCGCGATCTCGTTCTGCTTGTCCTCGTTGAGGACGGCGAGGCCGAACACCTTCTGATAGAAGTCGATCGAGCGCGCGAGATCCTTGACCTGCATGCTCACGTGATCGATGCGCGTCGACTTGAACGGCGT
>DASTSM010000342.1:0-22690 GCA_035760685.1 Gammaproteobacteria bacterium
GGATGATCAGATCATCATGGACCTCCTCGTCACGAAGGACTCCGTGGGCCAGAGCGTGCAAAGCGCGACGGGAGGCCAGGTACCGAGCATCGACACGCGTTCCGTGGCGGCCCAGGTCCAAGTCGGCGACGGCGAGACGGCGGTTCTCGGCGGTATCTACGAGACCGAGGATCGCGACACGGTCAACAAGGTACCGCTGCTCGGCGACATTCCGGGTCTCGGACATCTTTTCCGCAACAAGGGCACGGTCAACAACAAGGCTCAGCTCTTGATCTTCGTGACTCCGAAGATCATCCGCGAAGGGGCGCAGGTCGCGAGCGACGTCGCTCGAAACTAGGCGCGGGCTTTTCGAAGAGAGCGGGATGGGCCGGCCATGTGCCGGCCCATCGTCTTTCGGGGGTCATCGAAGATCATCCGCGGCAGCGGGAGCAGGCCGCTTCGGATGCGCGCGCGCCGCCTCCGGCAGCGGGCGCAGGCGGTATCATGGCGCGGGACTCCTGACACCCGAGCCAGCGGCATGGGCAACAAGCGTCGCAACCTGTTCCTGATCGGCCCCATGGGCTCCGGCAAAACGGCCGTCGGCAAGCAACTCGCGCGCGATCTCGACATGGCGTTTCACGACACGGATGCCGAGATCGAGCGGCGCACCGGCGTCGACATCCCCTTCATCTTCGAGAAGGAGGGCGAGGCAGGCTTCCGCGAGCGCGAGAGGGAGGTCCTCGCGCGCCTCGCCGCGCTCGATCACGTCGTCGTCGCGACGGGCGGAGGGGCGGTGCTCAGCGCGGACAACCGTGCCGTGCTCAAGGAGAACGGGCTCGTGATCTATCTGCACGCGAGCGTGGACGAGCAACTGAAGCGCACGAGCCGGTCCCAGAACCGGCCGCTGTTGAAGGCCGCGGATCCGCGCGCGGTGCTCGATAGTCTCATGGCCGTGCGGCGGCCTCTTTACGAGGAGACGGCGGATATCTCTCTCGACACGACGGGACGGCAGGTCGGAGCCGTCGCGGATGCGCTCCGAGGGCTGCTCGCCGACCGCGGGCTCGCGCCGTTGAAAAAGTAGCGCCTCCTTGCGAATCTTCACGGCGTGAAAACCCTGACCGTCCAGCTCGGCGAGCGCAGCTATCCGATCCGCATCGGCGCGGGCCTGCTGCGAGACGCGGACCTCGTGGGCGCCGCCGTCGACGCGGAGCAGGTTCTCGTCGTCACGAACGACGTCGTCGCGCCTCTCTACCTCGAACGCTTGCGGAACGCGCTCGGCGACCGGCGCGTCGAGACCGTGGTCCTGCCCGACGGCGAGCAGCACAAGACGCTCGCGACGTTCGAGCACATCATCGATCGTTTGATCGCCGGCCGCTTCCATCGCGACGCCTGCATCGTCGCGCTCGGCGGCGGCGTCGTCGGGGACGTAGCCGGCTTCGCGGCCGCGAGCTACCAGCGCGGCATCGCCTTCGTGCAAGCGCCGACGACGCTGCTCGCGCAGGTCGATTCCTCGGTGGGCGGCAAGACGGCCGTGAATCATCCGGCCGCGAAGAACATGATCGGCGCCTTTCATCAGCCCGCGGCCGTGCTGACCGACACCGAGACGCTCGAGACGCTGCCGCGCCGCGAGCTCTCGGCGGGCCTCGCCGAGGTCGTCAAGTACGGCCTCATCCTCGACGCGGCGTTTCTCGACTGGCTCGAGTCGCACATCGACGCGCTGCTCGCGCTCGAGCCCGGCGCGCTCTCGCACGCGATCGCTCGTAGCTGCGAGATCAAGGCGAGAATCGTCGCCGAGGACGAGCGCGAGCACGGGAGCAGGGCGCTGCTTAACCTCGGCCACACATTCGGCCATGCTCTCGAGGCCCTCGGCGGCTACGAGCGCTGGCTGCACGGCGAGGCCGTCGCCATCGGAATCGTGCTGGCGGCCAAGACGTCCGAGGCGCTCGGCCGGCTCGGCGCCGAGGACTGCCGCCGCGTCGAAGCGTTGCTGCGGCGCGCCGGGCTTCCGACGCGCGCGCCCGGAGTCGATGCCGACGCGCTGCTCGAGCGCATGAGCCTCGACAAGAAGGCGAGCCGGAAGGGACTCAAGCTCGTGCTTTTCGAGCGCCTCGGCCGGGCGACGATCGCGCCGGCGCCGGACGCGACCCTGCTCCGCCGGGTCGCGGCCGCGGAGCTGGCGGCGCCATGATGGGCGGGCTCGCGCCCTACGCCGCCGATGCGGCACGAACGCGCGGCCGCCGCTACGCAGAAGAGCCCGCGGCCTACCGGAACGAGTTTCAGCGCGATCGCGACCGCATCGTGCATTCGACGGCGTTCCGCCGGCTCATGTACAAGACGCAAGTCTTCGTCAACCACGAAGGGGATCATTATCGGACGCGGCTGACGCACTCCCTCGAGGTCGCGCAGATCGCGCGCACGCTCGCGCGCGCGCTCGCGCTCAACGAGGACCTCGTCGAGGCCGTCTCGCTCGCGCACGACTTGGGCCATACGCCCTTCGGCCACGCGGGACAGGACGCGCTCAACGACTGCATGCGAGATTTCGGCGGCTTCGAGCACAACCTGCAGTCGCTGCGCGTCGTCGACGAGCTCGAGGAGCGCTACGCCGGCTTCCCGGGCTTGAACCTCACGTTCGAGACGCGCGAGGGCATCCTCAAGCACTGCGCGTTGCGCAACGCGCGCGATCTCGGCGAGATCGGGCGCCGGTTCCTCGAGCGCCGTCAGCCGGGGCTCGAGGCTCAGATCGCCAACATCGCCGACGAGATCGCCTACAACAACCACGACGTCGACGACGGGCTCCGCTCGGGGCTCGTGACGCTCGAGCAGCTCGCCGAGATTCCGTTCTTCGAAGAGCAGTTCGCCGCGGTCAAGGCGCGCTATCCGCACGCCGACGCGTCGCGCCTGCCGCGCGAGGTCGTTCGCCGCATGATCGACTCGCTCGTGAGCGATCTCATCGTGACGAGCCGCGGCGCGATAGAGGCCGCCGCGCCCGCCGACATCGACGCGGTGCGCGCGCTCGACCGGCCGCTGATCGGCTTCAGCGCTCCGTTCGTCGAGGTGCAAGCGACGCTGAAGCGCTTCCTGCGGAGCCACTTGTACACGCATCCGCACGTGCGCCAGATGACGGATCGAGCCCGGACGACGGTCGCCGAGCTGTTCGAGGCTTTCGTTCGGGACTACACCCTCATGCCGCCGAAGCACGCGGCCCGCGCGCTCGAGGCGGCCCGGCGCGACGGGCCCGCGGGCGGGGCGCGCGTCGTCGCCGACTACATCGCAGGAATGACGGACCGCTTTGCGCTCCAAACGCTGGAGGGCCTGCGCTAGCGGAGGCCGAGATTCGAGCTCCGGCGGCACCGACCCGAACGGGGCGGTCGCGGATCACCCCGGCTCGCTCACGAGCTCCGGCCGCGACGAGCCTCCGTCACAGCACTCGCCAGAACCGCACGAGGACGCCGCGCGGGTACCGCTCTCCCGTCGAGACGAAGATCGATCGCATGAGCCACTCGAGCTCGGGGGCCGCCGTCTCGAACCTCGGCACGGCTCGAAAATATACGTGCTTCGGATCGACGGCCTCGCCCGCGTTCAGGCGCGCCATGACCTCGGGAGCGGCGTGGCGAATGCCGACGTTCGAGACGTAGACGAGACGGCCGGCGTCGGTCTCGAGGGTGTAGCGCGCGTCGACCTCGGTAAAGCCGTCTTTCCTGATGATCTGCCAATCGGCCCCGCCCGGGAGCACGACGCCGCGCATCCCGGGACCTTCAACCTTTCCGCCGAGAATCGGGACGATTCGCCGCGTACCTTGCGGCAGCTCTCCGATCACGATCGGCGCCGCAACCTCGGCCCGCACTTCGAACGCGAGCTCGAGGCCGGGGGCAGACGGCTCGGCGCCCGCCTGCGTGTCGGCGGTAGCTTTCGGCGTATCCATAGTGTCCGTGCACGCTCCGAACGAGAACGTGCTCTATTGTATTCCCTGAAGCTTCTGTATTCCCTGAACCTTCGCTCGATGAGCGGCCCGACAGCCGACGAGAGGCCTAGGTCCTTTGCTAAAATCCCGGCGCGAGACCGAAGAGGGCCGCGAAGCCTCTCGCCCGACGGCGAGCCGTGAGCCTTCGACACCACGAGGGCGCCATGAGCATTCCGACCCGAGAACGCTTGATCGTCCCGCTCGACGTGCCCGACGCGGAGCGTGCCAAGGCACTCGTCGCGGAGCTCGGCGGCGCCGTCCACTTCTACAAGATCGGGCTCGAGCTCGCGATGACGCCCCGCTATTTCGAGCTGCTCGATTGGCTGCTCGAGCAAGACAAGCGCGTCTTCGCCGACCTCAAGTTCTACGACATCCCCGCCACGGTCGCCGCGGCCGTGCGGCAGGTCAGGGACTTGGGGGCGACCTTCCTGACCGTGCACGGCGAGCGCTCCGTGACCGAGGCGGCGGCGGCGGAGAAGGGCGCGCACCTCAAGATCCTCGCCGTGACCGTGCTGACGAGCGTCGAGCAGCAGGACCTTCGCGACGTCGGCATCGAGATCCCGCTCGGCGCGCTCGCGGAGGCGCGCGCGAAGCTCGCGCTCGCCGCGGGCTGCGACGGCGTCATCGCGTCGGGGCTCGAAGCCGCTCGGCTCCGGGCAGCGCTCGGACCGAGCGCGCTGATCGTGACGCCCGGTATAAGGCCCGCGGGGACGGCAGGGGGAGACGACCAGCGGCGCGTCGTGACGCCTAGGGAGGCATTCGCGAACGGCGCCGACTACATCGTCGTCGGCAGGCCGATCCGCGGCGCCCCGAGGCCGCGCGAAGCGGCCGAGACCATCCAGGCCGAGATCGCCGACTGTTTCGCCTAGCGAGCCGGCGCCGCGCTCGACGACGATGCACGAGCCGCCCGCCGAGCCAGCCGCACCCCCGCCGTCTCAAGACTTAAGCGCCGGCTCGCCGTACTACGCTGATCCGGGCGGCGCGACACCGAGCGATCGGCCGCCGCCCGGGCCGCGGCCCGCCGACCGACAGGGCGATCTCGCGGCTCGCCTCAAGCGCATGCGGCTCCTCGCGACGGGCCTGCTCGTCGGCATGACCGGCCTCTACGTCGCGGCGGGCACGCTGCGGTCGCGCTATCCGGCGCTCGCGTACGTCGCCGCGTTCGCCGAGGCCGCGATGATCGGCGGGCTCGCCGACTGGTTCGCGGTCACGGCGCTGTTCCGGCGACCGCTCGGCCTGCCGATCCCGCACACCGCGATCGTGCCGACGCGCAAGGACGCGATCGGCCGCGCGCTCGCGCGATTCATCCGCGATCATTTCCTCGTCAAGGAGGCGGTCAGGCGCCGGCTCGCGAGCGCCGATCTCGCCGCGAAGCTCGGCGCGTGGCTCGAGCGCGAGTCGAACGCGCGCATGCTGAGCCGCGACGCGGGCACGGCGCTCGACTGGCTCATGCGCTCGGTCGACAGCGCCGAGCTCCGTCGAGGCCTCGCCGCGGGCTTCCGTGAAGCCCTCGCGCAGGTCCCCGTCGACGCCGCGCTCGCGACGATGATCGACGTCCTGATCGCCGGCAATCACACGCAGCTGCTCGTCGACCAGCTCGTCGCGTTCGGCCGCGAGAGGCTCGAACGGAACAGGTACGCGATCAGGATGCGCATCTACGACAAGAGCCCGTGGTGGCTGCCGCGCTTCGTCGACGAGGAGATTTACGATCAGCTCGTGTCCGAGCTCGAGCGCATGCTCGACGACATCGGCCACGATTCGAGGCATCCGGCCCGCGCGGACTTCAACGAGCGGCTGCGGCGGCTCAAGGCCTCGCTCGAGAACGACCCCGCCGTCAAGGCCAAGGGGCGCGAGCTCTGGAACGAAATCGTCAACGAGCCGGCCGTGCACCGCTATTTCGAGCAGCTCTGGGGAAGAGTGCGGGACTATCTGCAGGCCTCGTTCTCTTCGGCCGACTCCACGTTGCGACTCGCCGTCGAGAACGAGATCCGCGCGCTCGGCGCGCAGCTCTCGCACGATCGGGGCGCCGGCGAGCGGCTGAACCGGTGGCTCACGGAGGTCATCGTCTACGTCGTCGAGCACTACCGGGACGCGCTGAGCGGCGTGATCTCGGAGACCGTGGCCGAGTGGGATCCGCACGAGACGGCGGAGCGCATCGAGCTTCAGATCGGCAGCGACCTGCAGTTCATCCGCGTGAACGGCACGCTCGTCGGCGGCCTCGCGGGGCTCTTGATCTACTCGCTCTGGACGGCCGCGGGGCTCTGACTCTCCGCTTGGGCCGCCGCCCATTCCTTAAGCTGCCGGCGCAGCACCTTGCCGACGTTCGACTTCGGCAGCTCGTCGATGAACTCGACCGAGTGCGGCACTTTGTAGGGCGTCAGGTTCTCGCGGCAATAGTCGATGATCTCGCGGGCCGTCAGCGCCGGGTCCTTCTTGACGACGTAGAGCTTTACCGCCTCGCCCGACTTGCGGGCCGGCACGCCGACGGCCGCCGCCTCGAGCACGCCGGGATGCCTCGTCACGACGTCCTCGACCTCGTTCGGATAGACCTTGAACCCGGAGACGACGATGACGTCCTTCTTGCGGTCCTCGATGAAAAGGTAGCCGCGCGCGTCGAGTCGGCCGATGTCGCCCGTCCTGAGCCAGCCGCCCGGGAAGAAGACCCTGGCCGTCTCGTCCGGCCGTCCCCAATACCCCCTCATGACTTGCGGACCCTTGACGCAG
The DNA here is from genome assembly GCA_035760685.1 of Gammaproteobacteria bacterium. GTDB lineage: Bacteria > Pseudomonadota > Gammaproteobacteria > Steroidobacterales > Rariloculaceae > ZC4RG20. The sequence goes on from DASTSM010000342.1 coordinate 6,665, forward strand.
ATCTCGCCGATCTCGCCAGCGGGCAGCCGCGCGCCGTGATCGTCGCAGATCGCGACCTCGGTCGACGGCATCGGGACGCCGACCGAGCCGTCGAAGGTCCTCGCGTCGAGCGGATTCGCCGTCACGATCGGCGACGCCTCCGTGAGCCCGTAGCCCTGCGCGATCGGCACGCCCGTCACGGCCATCCAGCGCTCCGCAACGTCGCGCTGCACGGCCATGCCGCCGCCCATGCTGGCGCGAAGCGCGCTGAAATCGAGCTCGGCGAACCCGCGGGCGCGGAGCAGCGCGCTGAACAGCGTGTTGACGCCCGTGAAGAACGCGAAGCGGTGCCTGCGCAGCTCCTTGATGAAGAACTTGAGATCGCGCGGATCGGTGATGAGCAGATCGTGGCCGCCGAGCTCGACGAAGCAGAAGAGGTTCGCGGTCAGCGAATAGACGTGATAGAGCGGCAGCGGCGTCACGGCGACGCCCGCGTCGAGGGAGAAGAAGGGCCGAGCCCAGGCCGCCGCCTGAAGCGTGTTCGCGACCAGGTTCCGGTGCGTGAGCTCCGCGCCCTTGGCGACGCCGGTCGTGCCGCCCGTGTATTGCAGGAAAGCGAGATCCTCGCCGCGGACCTCCACGGGCTCGAAGCCGAGCCGCCGTCCTTCCCCGAGAGCGTCGAGAAACGCCACGGCGTTCGGGAGCCGCCACTCCGGCACGAGCCGGCGCACGTGCTTGACGACGAAATTCGTCGCGGCCCGCTCCACGGCGGGGAAGAGATCGCCGACGCCCGTGACGATGACCCGGTCGAGCTTCGCGGCCGCCTGCGTCTCCGCGAGCGTCGCGGCGAAATTCTCGAGCACGATGATCGCGCGCGCGCCGCTGTCGGTGAGCTGATGCTCGAGCTCGGGCGGCGTATAGAGCGGGTTCACGTTGACGACGACGAAGCCCGCCCGCAGCACGCCGAAGATCGCGACCGGCGACTGGAGCAGATTCGGCAGCATGACGGCGACGCGATCTCCGCGGCGCATGCCGGGAATCGACTTGAGATACGCCGCAAGCTCTCGGCTCGACCGATCCACGTCGTCGAACGAGAGCGTCGTCCCGCGATTCGTGAACGCGGGCAGGCCGCCGTGGCGGCGCACGGAGGTCTCGAAGAGCGCGACCAGCGAGGCGTGCTGCGACGGGTCGATCTCGGCCGGCACGCCGCGCGGATAGGCCGCGAGCCAGGGTCTGTCGCTCATTCTTCTACAGCAGGGGCTCGAGAACGCGCCAAACGTTGTCGAACAGGACGGCCTGACCCTTTGCGTTCGGATGAATACGGTCGCCCTGCATGAGCTCGGGATGGAGCGCGACGCCTTCGAGCAGGAAGTCGACGAGCGGCACGTCATACTCCTTGGCGAGCCCCGTGTAAACGGACGCGAGCGCCGTCGTGTAGTCGGGGCCGTAGTTCGGCGGGATCTGGATGCCCGTCAGCACGACGCGCGCGCCCGCGGCGCGCGAGAGCTCGATCATCGCCGCGAGATTCTTGCGGAGCTTCTCGACGGGCTGGCCGCGAAGGCCGTCGTTGCCGCCGAGCTCGATCACGACGATGGCGGGACGGTGGCGCGCGAGCAGCGGCGGCAGCCGCGCGCGGCCGCCGTCGCTCGTGTCCCCCGCGATGCTGGCGTTGACGACTTCGTAGCCGTACCCTTCTTTCGATAGGCGCTGCTCGAGCAGCGAGACCCAGGACTGCTCGGTGGCGAGCCCATACCCGCTGCTCAACGAGTCACCCAGCACGACGATGGTCTTGTCGGCGCAGCGAGCCGCCGGCGCAGAGAGGACGGCGAGCACGAACAGGACCGCGAGGATAGGCTTGGGAATGAGCACCGAGGACATAGGGGATACGAAAGACGCGTTGCTCGAGGCCGAATCGCTGACGAAGAAGGTTACCAGCCCCGAAGGGGAGCTGACCATCCTCGACGACGTGAGCCTTCGCATACCGCGCGGCGAGACCGCGGCGATCGTGGGTCCCTCGGGCGCCGGGAAGTCGACCCTGCTCGCGCTCTTGGCCGGGCTCGACGAGCCGTCCTCCGGCCGAGTGCTGCTCAACGGCATCGAGCTCACGGCGCTCGACGAGGATGGCCGCGCGGCGCTCCGCAATCGGGAAGTCGGCTTCATCTTCCAGTCGTTCCATCTGCTCCCGTCGCTGACCGCCCTCGAGAACGTGTTGTTGCCGCTCGAGCTCAGCGGCACCGCCAAGGCGGAGGAACGCGCCCGGCGCGCTTTGACGGAAGTCGGCCTCGAGCATCGCCTCCGGCACTATCCGCGGCAGCTTTCGGGCGGCGAGAAGCAGCGGGTCGCGATCGCCCGCGCGTTCGTCACGGGACCGTCGCTGCTCTTCGCCGACGAGCCGACCGGGAACCTCGACAACCAGACGGGCGCCCGGATCCTGAATCTGCTATTCGAGCTCAACGCCGCCGCCGGCACGACCCTCGTCGTCGTCACGCACGATCTCGACGCGGCCGCGCGATGCCGGCACCTCATCGAGCTCAACGGCGGCAGGGTCGTGCGTCACGAGCGGACAGGCGAGACCATGGGCGGCTTGCTCGAGGAGAAGCGCGCGCGGCGCGGGTTGCCGTCCTGACGGCGTAACGATCCGCGACGCGTCCGCCGAGCGCACGCGTTTCAGAGGACGCGCCGGAGCGCCTCCCCCCGCAGGAAGTGCTCGACGTTCTCGGCGACCTGATTCAGCGCGCGCTGCCTCGACTCGCGGGCCGTCCAGGCGACGTGCGGCGTCACGATGAGGTTCGGCACGTCGGCGGCCAAGAGCGGGTCGCCCGACTCGGGAGGCTCGACGGGCAGCACGTCGACGCCCGCGCCGCCGATCGCGCCGCGGCGCAGCGCTTCGGCCAGGGCCTCGCCGTCCACGAGCCCGCCGCGCGCCGTGTTGATCAGCAGCGCATCGCGCTTCATGCGCGCAAGCTCGGCCTTGCCGATCAGATGCCGCGTCGTCTCGTCGAGAGGACAGTGCAAGGTCAACACGTCCGCCTGCTCGAGCACCTGCTCGAACGGCACGCGGCCTTCGGCGGGCGCCCGTGCGCCCGGCCGCGCCGACACGAGCACTCGCATGCCGAAGCAGCGGCCGGCATCCGCGACGGCGCGGCCGAGCGTGCCGTAGCCGACCACGCCGAGCATCCGGCCCGCGAGCTCTCGGATCGGGTAGGCGAGGAGCGCGAAGCTCCGGCTCGACTGCCAGGCGCCGCTGCGCACGAGCGCCGTATAAGGGACGATCTGCTGCGTCAGCGCCAGGATCAGCGCGAACACGTGCTGCACGACGGACGCGCTGCAGTATCCCCGAGTGTTGACGAGCGCGACGCCGCGCTCGGCCGCCGCTGCCGTATCGACGTTGTCCGTGCCCGTTCCCGTCAACGCGATGAGCCTGAGCCGCGGCGCGCCTGCGATCGCAGAGGCCGACAGCGTCGTCTTGTTGACGATGACGATCTCCGCCTCCGCGATGCGCGGCCCGACCTCATCCGCCGTCGTGTAGTCGTAATAGCGGAGGTCGAGGAGCCGCTCGAGGGCGCGCGTGTCGACGTCCTCGCCGAGCCCCGCGAAATCGAGAAAGACGGCTTTGGGCTTCGCCGGCATGGCCCGAAGCTTACACTACGGGAATTGCGGTTCGCCGAGAGAGTGCCATGCCCTCGAGGGCGCGTTTTTGGGAGAGCAAGCGGCTCGAGGAGATGACGCCCGAGGAGTGGGAAGCGCTCTGCGACGGCTGCGCGAAGTGCTGCCTCAAGAAGCTCGAGGACGAGGACACGGGCGAGGTACGCTACACGGACGTCGCATGCCGCCTGTTGAATCGCGCGACCTGCCGCTGCACTCGCTATCGCAACCGCCTCGCCCTCGTGCCGGACTGCGCCGCCTTGACGCCCGCAGCCGTGCATCGCTTTCACTGGATGCCGCGCACGTGCGCCTATCGTCTGATCGCGGAAGGCAAGCCGCTCGAGCCCTGGCACCCGTTGATCTCGGGCGATCCCGAGACCGTCCACCGCGCGGGCATGAGCATCCGCGGCCGCGCCGTCTCCGAGCTCGACGTCCCGGACGCGGACCTCGAGCAGCGCCTCGTTGATTGGGAGTGACGGCGCGCGGCGGCAGCTGCCGCTCGGCGCTTCGTCGCTCGGCGCTTCGCCGCTCGGCGCTTCGCCGCTCGCCCAGATCACCCAGATCGCCCGCCGACTAAGAGTAGTGGCGGCGAGCTAGGCGCGGGGGCGGCGGCACGTGCATGAGTCGTTTTCGGGACCGCTGTCCCGCCGGGTCGCCTTCGCGAGATGCCTGTGAGTCGCCTGAACATGCCGGGCGTCAGCAAAAGCGGCGGACGTGACGCTGCTCGGCGGCGCAGAGATCGAGGGGCCGGATTCGAGGGACGCTCGCGCGCAGGGACGCGCGCGAGCGAGCCCCCAGGGATGGGTTCACGGCGTTCCCTCGAATCCGGCCCCTCGGTCTCTGCGCCGCCCCCAATCACCGGCACGCAATCTTCGGTGTGCATGCGCCGCGCGGCATCGAGCCGAGCACGCACGGCGAGCGTCAGGCGGAGATCTGCATGCCGTGGGCGATGCCGTTGACGCTGACCATGAGCGCTTGGAGCATCGCGTCGTCCTGGCGGCCGCCCTTGCGCCAGCGCTCGAGCAGGTCGACCTGCAGAAAGCTCATCGGATCCATGTAGGGATTGCGCAGCCGGATGGAGCGGCGGAGCGTCTCGTGCTCCTCGAGCAGCTCCTTGTGGCCCGTCAGCGCGAGCACGAGATCGACGCAGCGGTCGTACTCCGACTTGATGATGGGGAAGAACTCGCCGTGCAGGTCGCCGGCCAGCTGCGAATAGCGGCTCGCGATGTCGAGGTCGGCCTTGGCCAGCACGACCTCGACGTCGCCGATCAGCACGCGGAAGAACGGCCAGTGGATCAGCATCTGCCCGAGCTCTTCCTGACCGTGCTTCTCGAGCGCGGCCGAGAGGCCCGTCGCGAGGCCGAACCAGCCGGGCAAAATGCAGCGCGTCTGGGTCCACGCGAAGACCCACGGCGTCGCGCGCACGTCCTCGATGTTGCCGCGGCGGCGTCGATCGACCGGCTGGAAAACGGTGTTGAGCCGCTCGATCACGTCGATCGGCGTCGCGTCGCGGAAATAGCGCGGGAAGTCGCCCGTATCGTAGATGAGGCGCCGATAGGCCGCACGGCTGTCCGCCGCGATCTGCGCCATGATGTCGCGCCAAGCCCCTTGCCGCGGATCGCGCGTCTGCTCCCGCGCGCTGAGCCAGAGCACCGAGCTCAACGTCTGCTCGAGGCTCCGCATCGCGATGCCCTCGATGCCGTACTTCGCGTTGATCATCTCGCTCTGCTCGGTCATGCGCAGGCGACCCGTGATCGCCCCCTGCGGAACGGCGAGCAAGCCCTCCGTCAGGCGGCCGCCGCTGCGGCTGACCGTGCCGCCGCGGCCGTGAAACAACGTGAGCTTGACGCCGAGCTCGCGCATCGTCGCGATCAGGTGCCGCTGCGCCTGATGCAGGCTCCAGCGCGCCGAGACGAGCTCGCCTTCCTTGTTGCCGTCGGAGTATCCGACCATGACCATCTGCTCGTTGCCCCGGCTTTCGAGATGCTTGCGGTAGTGGGCGTCCGCGAGCAGGCCGCGCATGATCTCCCCGGCGTTCTCGAGATCCTCCGCCGTCTCGAACAGGGGCGCGATGTCGAGCGGGACGTCGCCGCCTTTCGGTCCGAGGTGTCCCCACTTCGCGAGCAGCAGCACGGAGAGCACGTCGTCCGGACCGTGCGCCATGCTGACGACGTATTGTCCGATCGCGGCCCGGCCGTATTTCCTCCGGGAGTGCGCGATCGCCTGAAACACCCCGAGCGTGCGCCGCGCCTCCGAGGACAGCGGCCCGAGCGGCGATTCGCGGCGCTCGAGGGCCTCCTTGACGCGCGCCGTCCGGGCCGCGCTCGCGAGCTCGAGCCAGCCGGGCTCGTCGAGCACTTCGCCGACGACGCGCCGGTGCACGAGCGCGTCTTGGCGCACGTCGAGCGTCGCGAGATGAAAGCCGAAGGACTGCGCCCGCCGCAGCAGGCGCTGCACGAGAAAGAGTCCCGCGTGCCGCCCCCTGTTCGCCCGCAAGCTGTCCGCGACGAGCTCGATGTCCTCGATGAACTCGTCGGGAGATTCGTAGGGAAACGCCTCGTCGTCGTAGGTCGCCTGAAGACGGGCGCCGACGAGCCGCAGGAAGACCCGATAGGGCATCTTTCGATGCCGAGCGGGCACGGAGTGCGCGGCCTGCGGGAAATGGCCCGCGTAGAGCAGCGACTTGGCCCTGAGCTCCTCGGACACGCCGACGCGATTCTCGCTCTGGCTCAAGTGCTGAGCGAGCTCGCGCGTCTCGCGATAGTAGAGATCGAGGACCAGCGCGCGCTGCCGCGCGAGCGTCTCGCGCATGGACTTCGCCGTGACGCTCGGATCGTTGCCCATGTCCCCGCCGACCCAGGACGAGAACTTGAGCACGGTCGGCACTCGCAGCCGGGCGCCTCTCTCGACGAAGGTGTCCGCGAGCGCGGCGTCGAACGCCTCGTAGAACTGCGGCACGATCCGGTAGAGCACGTCCGTCAAAAAGAACAGCACGTGCTCGGCCTCGTCGCCGAGATGCATCTGCTCGCCCGGAAATTCCTCGGTCTGCCAGCCCGTCGTCATCTCGAGCCGAATCTGCCGCAGCTCCGACGCGACCTCCTGCGGCGTCATATAGGGATCGAGCATCGCGAGCAGGTGCCGCGCGATGTTCTGCTGCTTGCGAAGGAGCGTCCGGCGAGTCACCTCGGTCGGGTGCGACATGAACACGGGCTCGATGCAGACGCCCGCGATGATGCGCTCCATCTCGTCCGCGTCGACGCCCTCGGCCTTGAGCCGCTGGAGCACGTCGCGAAAGCCGAACGGCTGCGGCTTGCCCGCGTCCTGAGCATAGGCGCGCCGGCGCCTGATGCGATGCACCTGCTCGGCCATGTTCACGACTTGAAAGTAGGTCGAGAAAGCGCGGATGAAGTCGCGCGCCGTCGTCGGCGCGAGGGCCGCTAGCAGCGTCCGGAGCTCGGCGAAGGCGCCGCCGTCCCCCTCGCGATGCGCGATCGAGGCTCGGCGGGCCGCTTCCACGAGGTCGAAAAGCGCCTCGCCGGCCTGCTCCTGCACGAGATCGCCTACGAGCTCGCCGAGCCGATGCACGTCCTCGCGGAGGGCCTTGTCCTTCTCGGGGAAGACGAGGTCGGCGCGCAAAACGTTCTTCGATCTGGACACGGCCATGAGGGGGCACTCCGGCGGCGTTCAAGGGAGACGCCGGCGACGGGGAGCGAATTGTAACCCACCCGCCGGAGCGAGCGTCATCGATACCCTCGCGCCTGAAGCTCGAAGAGGCGCGCGTAGCGGCCGCCGAGCGCCACGAGCTCGTCGTGGCTGCCTTGCTCGACGATCCGCCCGCCGTCCATGACGACGATGGTCTCCGCGCGCCTTACCGTGGAGAACCGATGCGAGATCAGGATCGAGATCTTGTTGCGCGTGAGGGAGCGGAAGTGATCGAAGATCTCGGCCTCGGTCTCGGCGTCCATGGCGGCCGTCGGCTCGTCGAGCACGAGGATGTCGGCGCCTCCGCGCATGAATGCGCGCGCGAGCGCGATGCGCTGCCATTGTCCGCCCGAGAGCTCCTGGCCGTTGTTGAACCAGCGCCCGAGCGGCGTCTCGTAGCGCTCGGCCCACGTCTCGATGAACTCTGCCGCGCGGCCTTTCTCGGCGGCCTCGGCGAGCCGTGCCGCGTCGTCGAACGCCTCGACGTCGCCGACGCCGATGTTCTCGCCCACCTTGAGCTGATAGCGATTGAAGTCCTGGAAAATGATGCCGATGCGGCTTTTGAGCGCGACCGGGTCCCAGTCCTCGAGGGGTGTGCCCTGATAGTAGATTCGCCCGGAGGTCGGCGCGTAGAGCCCCGCCAGCAGCTTGATGAGGGTCGTCTTGCCGGAGCCGTTGACGCCGACGAGCGCGACGCTCTCGCCGGGACGGACGTGCAGCGTCACGTCCTCCACGGCCGGATGATCCGCGCCGGGATACGTGAAGCTCACGTGCTCGAAGCGGATGCCGTCCGCGGGCTCGCGGCCCGCGGCGGCGGTCCCGGTGGCGACCCGCGGGGGCTGCTCGAGGAACTCGTAGAGGTTCGAAAGATATAGGTTGTCCTCGTACATGCCGCCGATGGCCGTCAGCATGTTCGAGACGGCGCTCTGCCCCTGCTTGAACACGAGCAGGTACATCGTCATCTGGCCGAGCGAGATCGCGCCGCGTATCGTCGCGATCGCGATCCAGGCGTAGGCCGCGTAGAACGCGATGTTGCTGACGAGACCGAGCGCGAAGCCCCAGCTGTCGCGCCGGATCGTGAGCGCGCGCTCCTCGTCGTAAAGCAGCTTGAAGATGTCCTTGTAGCGGCCGAGCAGCTTCGAGCCTAGACGGAACAGCTGCACCTCCTTGGCGTGGTCCTCGCGCGCAAGAACGATCTCGAGGTAGAGCAGCATGCGGCGCTCGGGCGAGCGCCAGCGGAAGATGCGAAAGCGGTCGCCGGAGAAGCGCGTCTCGGCGATGAAGACCGGCAGTCCGCCGACGACGAGGATCAGCACGGCGAGCGGCGAGAACTGAAGCAGCAGCGCGGCATAGCTCACGAGCGAGACGCCGTTGCGTGCGAGCGAGAAGGTGCGGCTCACGAGGCTCAGCGGCCGGCTCGACGCTTCCTGCCGCGCCCGATTCAGCTTGTCGTAAAACTCCGAGTCCTCGAATTGCGCGAGCTCGAGCGTCAGCGCCTTCTCGACGATCAGGACGTTGACGCGCTGCGAGAGCAGCACGCGCAGCAACGACTGCGCGAAATCGATTCCGCGCTGCGCGCCCGCGAGGCCCGCGACGAGCGCGCCTTCGAGCGCGACGAGCAGCAGCACGTGCGCGTAGTCGGGACTCGCCCCGGCGGTCTGCGCCGCGATCGCGGCGACGACGGCGTCGACGATGAGCTTGCCGACGTAGGCGGCACCGGCCGGGAGCAAGCCCGCGATGACGGTCATGGCGCCGAGCGCGAGCGTGAGCCCGCGGCTCGTGGACCACACGAGCTCGACCGCGCGGCGGCTGTAGCGCCAGAAACTGAAGGAATCCGCGAGCCGGCGCAGCAGACGCGAATAGAGCGAGGGGCGGGGGCTCGCGGCGTGCCCCGCGTCAGGGCCGCCAGGGCGAGGCTCGCCGATCTCGGGGCCGCCTGGCCGACGCCCGCCGGGCGGAGGGGCGCGAGGCTCGGAGCCGCCCTTCGGGGCCTCGGCGCCCGGCACCTTTGTGCGGTCGCTCGTGCGCGCGAAGGCCCGCGCCGCTCCGCGGTTTTCGTCGGCGCGCGCGCCGCCGGCGGCGGCGCCCGAAGCCGCATCGCGCTCGGCCGCCGCGACGCCGCGCAGCCGCTCGCTCCATGTGCGCGGCTCGGCGGCTTCGGCGGCGTCGTCCTGGTCGCTCATCGCTCTCCATGCCCGAATCGGGACGCAAAATCAGCGGCCTCCGGCACGAGGCCCTGCCGGGACAGCTCCACTGTCAAGTCTTGGCGCGGCTTCGAGCGGCGTGCTATTAGGGCTCGCAAATCATTAGAACAACGAGCCAGTGCCCGCACTTCCGAATCCGCACGCGATCTTCACGGTAGTGTTGACCGTTTTCGCGCTGTACTTGTTCACGCGCGAACGGCTGCCGCTCGAGGCGTCCGCCCTCGCGATCCTGCTGATCCTGCTCGTCGTGTTCCAGATCTTTCCGTACGAGCACGACGGAGAGCGCCTCGCACCGGGCGATTTCCTTCGCGCATTCGGCAACGAGGCGCTCGTGACGATCGCCGCCCTGCTCATCATGAGCAAAGGGCTCGAGACGACGGGAGCGCTGCAGCCGCTGGCCGCCTCGCTGGCCCGCGCCTGGACGGCGAAGCCGCGGCTCGCGAGCCTTCTCACGCTTTGCATCGCCGCCGTCATGAGCATGTTCATCAATGATACGCCGCTCGTCGTAGTGCTGCTTCCGATGCTCGTCGGCGTCGCCGTGCGCAACAAATTTCCGCCGTCCATGATCCTGATGCCGGTCGGGTTCTCGATCCTGATGGGCGGCATGGCGACCACGATCGGCACCTCGACGAACCTGCTCGTCGTCTCGATCGCCCGCGATCTCGGCGCGTCCGATATGAGGATGTTCGACTTCACGCTCATCGTCGCTCCGGTCGCGGGTCTCGGCATCCTCTACTTATGGCTCGTCGCGCCTCGCCTGATGCCCGCGCGCAAGCCGCCGTTGTCCGATACGTCGCCGCGCGTCTTCAACGCGACCTTTCATATCCTGCCGGACAGCGCCTGCTGCGACCGGACGTTCGCGGAGTGCCTCGCGCTCACGAGCAACGAGATGCGCGTCGACCGCATCGAGCGCGGCGAAGGTCTCGTCGTCACCAAGCTGCCGCTGGTCAGGATTCTGCCGGGCGACCGCCTCGTCGTGCGCGATACTCCCGAGCGCCTCAAGGAGTTCGAGAAGCAGCTCGGCGCGACGCTGCACGACGCCGCGGGCGACGGCAGCCGGGCGGCCCCGGAGCAGGAGCACCTCGCCGAGATCGTGGTCACGCGCGGCTCGATGCTGCACAAGTCGACGCTCGTCGGCGCGCGATTCGCGCAGCGCACGGGCCTCTTGCCGCTCGCGCTGCATCGCGCACGCGGAGCCGATCAGGGCGAGGAGATCGCGAGCCATATCGGACTCGTGCCGCTGCGTGCGGGCGACGTCGTGCTCGTGCAGGGCACGCAGCGCGACCTCGAGCAGCTCAAGCGCTCCGGCACGGCGCTCGTTCTCGACGGCACCATGAACTTGCCGCGCACGCATCGCGCGGATACGGCGCTCACGATCATGGTGTTCGTCATCGTCGCGGCCGCGCTCAACGTGCTGCCGATCTCCGTCAGCGCGTTCGTCGGCGTCGGGCTCATGCTCGCGACGCGCTGCCTCGCGTGGCGCGACGTGGGCAAGGCCCTGCCGACGGCCGTCGTCATGCTCATCGTCTCTAGCCTCGCGCTCGGCGAAGCCTTGACGGACACTGGGGCGGCGGCGTACCTCGCCGAGCATTTCGTCAAGTCGGTCGACGTGCTGCCGACCGCCGTGATCCTGAGCGCGCTCATGCTGATCCTCGCGCTCCTCAACAACGTCGTGCACACGACCGCCGCCGGCGTCATCGGCACGCCGATCGCCGTTCAGGTCGCGCATCAGCTCGGCGTCTCGCCGGAGCCCTTCGTGCTCGCCGTCATCTTCGGCGCCAACATGAGCTATGCGACGCCGTTCGGCCATCAGGCAAACCTGCTCGTCTTCACGGCGGGCGGCTACAAGTTCGGCGACTTCGCGCGCGTCGGACTGCCGCTCACGCTGATCATGTGGCTCGGCTTCTCGATCGTGCTGCCGATGGTTTACCGGCTTTGACCGAAAAGGGGGTCCGAAAATGGGGTCTGACCCCATTTTCCTTGACCGGCGCTTAGGAGGCCGACATACTTCCGCATCATGAGCGGACTCGGACAGCAGATTTCCTCGCGCCGTTGGTGGTGGCGACGCCAACCGACGGAGAGGGTTTTGCGGCCGGAGGATTAGCCCAGCGCCCGGGGCGGCCGAGTCAGCAACGCGATTTCGACCCAGCGAACCCATCTCCGATGACCCGGTGATGGGTTTTTTCGTTTTTGGGCTCAGCGTCTGCAAGAGTAACGTTCGATGGAGTCACCGTTCGATATCGCGGCCGATCTCGACACCCCCGTCTCGGCCTACATCAAGCTCAAGCCGTTCAGGCCGCGCTTCCTGCTCGAGAGCGTGGAGAACGGCGAGCGGCTCGCGCGCTACTCGTTCATCGGCTTCGGCGCAGGCACGACGCTCGTGCTGAACCCGGACGGCGTGGTCCGGAACGGCGCGTCCGAGCCCCGCCCCGCGAGCCGGGACGATTGGCTCTCGCTCATGCGAGGCGCGCTCGCGGCGAGCCCGAAGTTGAACCCGGCGATTCCGGGCCTGCCGTTCTCGGGCGGCCTCGTCGGCGCGGCGGGCTACGACGTCGTGCGGTACTTCGAGCGCCTGCCGCCCCATAGGGCCGCGCTCGACGGCCTCCCCGTCGCCGCATTCGTCGCGCCCGAGTCGCTGCTCGTCTTCGATCACTTGACGCGCCGCGTCGCGCTGCTCCACGCGGGCAGCGAGCACGATCGTAAGGCCTTGCGCGCCGAGGTCGTGAAGGCGCTGTGCGGCGGCATCGAGGGCGTCGGCGCCCGCGGCAAGTTCTCGCCGGCGAAGCCGAGCTTCTCGCGCGACAGCTTCATCGACGCCGTCGCGCGCGCGAAGTCCTACATCAAGGCCGGCGACATCTATCAGATCGTGCTCTCCGAGCGCTTCAGCGGCCGCTGCGAGCTCGATCCCTTCCAGGCCTATCGCGGCCTGCGTCTCCTGAATCCCTCGCCCTACATGTATTTCTTCGAGCTCGGCGACCTCAAGGTCGCGGGCTCGTCGCCCGAGGCCCTGGTCCGGCTCGAGGGCCGCGAGGCGGCCCTGCGCCCCATCGCGGGCACTCGGCCCCGCGGCGCGACGCCGGCCGAGGACCTCGAGCTCGAGCGCGAGCTGCTCGCCGATCCCAAGGAGAACGCCGAGCACGTCATGCTCGTCGATCTCGCGCGCAACGACTTGGGGCGCGTCGCGCGCGGGGGCTCCGTGCACGTCGATCCCTACCGCAGCATCGAGCGCTACAGCCACGTCATGCACATCGTGAGCGGCGTCCGAGGCGAGCTCGCGGCGGGCCGCGACGCCTTCGACCTGTTCGCGGCCGCGTTCCCGGCGGGCACGCTCGTCGGCGCTCCGAAGGTCAGGGCCATGGAGCTCATCGCCGAGCTCGAGCCCGTCGCGCGCGGGCTCTACGGCGGCACGGTCGGCTACTTCGGCAACAACGGCAACATGGATCAAGCCATCACGATCCGCACGGTCGTGTTCGACGGCGACGAGTACAGCTTTCAGGCGGGCGCCGGCATCGTCGCCGACAGCGTCCCGGAGAACGAGTACGCCGAGGTCCTCGCGAAGAGCGCGATCCTGCGGCGGGCGCTCGAGATGGCGGAGGAAGGACTGTGAGCGCACGATTGCTCTTGGTCGACAATTACGACTCTTTCACCTACAACCTCGTGCAGGCGTTTCTCGTCCTCGGCGCGGACGTGCACGTGCACCGCAACGACGCGATCACAATCGCGGACGCGCGCGTCCTCGAGCCGACGCATGTCGTGATCTCGCCGGGCCCCGGGCGTCCCGACGACGCGGGCCTCTCGCTCGCGCTCATCGACGCGTTCGCGGGCCGCGTGCCGATTCTCGGCGTGTGCCTCGGCCATCAGTGCATCGTTCAGCACTTCGGCGGCCGCATCGTCTCGGCCGAAAGGCTCATGCACGGCAAGACGTCGACCGTCCGGCACGACGGAGCGACGCTCTATCGCAGCGTGCCGAATCCCTTCGAGGCGGGGCGTTATCATTCGCTCGCGGCCGACCGAAGCGCGCTGCCGCGGGAGCTCGTCGTCACCGCGCGCACGGAGGACGGAGAGATCATGGGCGTGCGGCACGCGAGCCTCGCGGTCGAAGGCGTGCAGTTCCATCCGGAAAGCGTGCTGACGCCCGACGGCCCGAAGCTCCTCGAGAACTTTCTGTATCCGGACCGCGCGCGCCATGCCTACTGACGCGAGCGGCGCAGCCGCCGGGAAGCTGCTCGATCGGCTCCTGACCGGCGAGAGCCTCGCCGAGAGCGAGGCCGATACGCTGCTCTGCGAGCTCGCGGCGGGCACGCTCGCGCCCGCGCTCGCGGGCGCGTTGCTGACGGCGCTGCGCGCGAAGGGCGAGTCGGCCGAGGAGATCCGCGGGTTCGCGAAGGCCATGCGGCGGCTCGCCCGGCGCCCGGAGATCGCCCCCGGCCGCCGTCACGTCGACATCGTCGGCACGGGCGGCGACGGCTCGGGCAGCTTGAACCTCTCGACGGGCAGCGCGCTGCTCGCCGCCGCGGCGGGCGCGACGGTCGTCAAGCACGGCAACCGGTCCGTCTCGAGCCGTTCGGGCAGCGCGGACGTGCTCGCGGCGCTCGGCATGCCGGTCCCGCTCGACGAGCGCGACGCCGCGCGGTACCTGCGCGAGCTCGGCTTCACGTTTCTCTTCGCGCCGCACTATCACCCGGCCATGAAGCACATCGGGCCGGTGCGCGCCGCGCTAGGCGTGCGGACCGTCTTCAACATCTTGGGACCGCTCGCGAACCCCGCCGCGCCCCCGTATCACGTCATCGGCGCCTTCAGCGAAGCGATGGCCGCGCTCATGGCCGAGACGCTCGCGGGCATGGACATCGAGCGCGCCTTCGTCGTGCACGGCGCCGACGGCTGGGACGAGGCGACGCCGGTCGGGCCGTTCGTCTGCTTCGACGTGCGCCCGGGCTCCGTGCGCCGAAGCGTGCGGGATCCTGCGGACTACGGCGTCGCGCGCTGCGGGGCCGAGCCGCTGCGCGGCGGCGACGCGACGGAGAACGCGCGGCGGCTCGAGGCGGCGCTTCGCGGCGAGGACGAGCCGGGACACCGCGACGCGCTCGTGCTCGGGGCGGCGCTCGCGCTCGAGGTCACGGGCGATGCCCGCGACGCGGCGGCCGGCGTCGAGCGCGCCCGCGCCGCCATCGAGAGCGGCGCCGCCGCGCGCACCCTCGCGCGGCTCGCCGAGCTCGGCCGAGGAGGCGCGGCATGAGCGCGGCCGCGACGAGACTCGAGCGCCGCGAGCGAATCCTCGACCGACGCCGCGGGCACAGGCACGGACGCACGGCGTGAGCGCGGCCGCGAGCACGGGCTTCCTCGAGCGCATGGCGGCCGCGAGCCGCGAGCGCGTCCGCGCGGCGCGGGCGGCGGAGCCCGAGGCGCGGCTCCGCGCCCGGGCGGAGGCGGCTCCCGCGGCCCCGCGGCTCAGGCTCGCGGGCTTCGACCTCATCGCCGAGCTCAAGCTGCGCTCGCCCGCGGCCGGCGCCCTGCGCGGCTCGGACTTCGATCGCCGCTCGCAGCTCGAGGCCTACGCGTCCGCGGGCGTCGCCGCCGTATCGGTGCTGACCGAGCCCGACGAGTTTCGCGGCTCGCTCGCGCACTTGCGCGAAGCCGCACAGGCGCTCGCGGGGCTCGATCGGCCCGTCATGCGCAAGGACTTCATCACGGATCCGTATCAGGTGCTCGAGGCCCGTGCCGCGGGCGCGGGCGGCGTGCTCGTCATCGTCACGATGCTGACGGACGCCGAGGTTCGAGACCTCGTGGACGCCGCGCGCGCGAGCGGCCTGTTCGTGCTGCTCGAGGCGTTCGACGAGCGCGATCTCGAGCGCATCGCGAAGCTCGATTTGGCACGGGATGCGGCGCGCGGTGCCGCGCCGGCAGCACCGCCGGCACAACGCGAGACGGCGGAGCCGCCGCTCCTCGTCGGCGTCAATTGCCGCGACCTCAAGACGCTGCGCGTCGACTTCGGCCGTTTCGCCGCGCTCGCGCCGCATTTGCCGCACGGCTATCCCGCCGTAGCCGAGAGCGGCATCGCTCGCACGGAGGACGCGCGGGCCGTCGCCGAGCTCGGCTTTACGCTCGCGCTCGTCGGGTCCTCGCTCATGCAGGCGCAGGACCCCGCGCGCGCCGCGGCCGAGCTCATCGCGGCCGGACGCGCGGCGGCGGCGTAGTCATGGGCGTCACGGACGACGGTCGGGCCGTACACTCGAGGCGCGTGTTCGTGAAGATCTGCGGCGTGACGACCGAGCGCGCGATCGACGCGGCGGCGCAGGCGGGCGCCGACGCCGTCGGCTTCGTGTTCGCGGAGTCCGTGCGGCGCGTGACTCCCGAGCGCGCGCGCCGTCTCTGCGCCGCGCTGCCCGCGGGCGTCGCGCGCGTCGCCGTCATGCGTCACCCGAGCCCCGAGGACGCGGCCCGCGTGCTGGACGAGTTCGCTCCGGATTGGCTCCAGACGGACGCGGACGACTTCCTG
>DASTSM010000343.1:0-14287 GCA_035760685.1 Gammaproteobacteria bacterium
CGCGGGCGCAGCAGATGGACGTCATCAACCGGACCTTCCACGGAGCGGACTCCGATGGCCGAGCAGCCGACCAAGCATGAGACAAAGGGCCAGGCGCCGAGCGCCGCACAGACGGTGCCGCTCGAGGCCAAGAGCCCGTTCGAGCTGCGCGTGCAGTTGGGCGAAGGCGTGCCCGAGACGGACGTGCAAAGCGCCCTCGAGACGGGCGACATGGGGTTTCTGCATTCGTACACGACGGGCTCGACCGTGGACGGCCCGGGCGTGCGCGTCGTCGCCTGGACAACCGGCTGCATGTGGCGCTGCCGCTATTGCCACAACCCCGATACCTGGACGATGCGAAACGGCTATCCGATTTCCGTCGCGCGCTTCGCCGAGGAGCTCGGCAAGTATCGGCACGGGCTCAAGGTGATGTCCGGGGGCGTCACGATCAGCGGCGGCGAGCCGCTCATGCAGCACCGGTTCGTCGTCAAGATGCTCGAGGCCGCGAAGCGCATGGACGTTCACACGACGATCGAGACGAACGGCTTCTACGGCAGCCTATTGAGCGACGGCGAGCTCGAAACGATCGATCTCGTGATGCTCGGCATCAAGACCTGGGGCGAGGCGCGGCACAAGGAGCTGACCGGCCGCGCGATCGGGCCGACGCTCGAGTTCGCGCGGCGGCTGGCGGAGCGGGGAAAGAGGCTCTGGGTGCGGTTCGTGCTCGTGCCGAACCTCACGGACGATCCCGATAGCATCGAGCAAATCGCGGGCTTCGCGGCCGGTCTAGGCAACGTCGAGCGCGTCGACGTGCTGCCGTTTCATCAAATGGGACGGTACAAGTGGAAACAGCTGGGGATCCGCTATCACCTCGAGAAGACGGAGCCGCCGACGGCCGAAGCGGTGGAGCGGGCGGTCTCGATATTCCGAGCGGAAGGCTTGGCGGCTTATTGAGCGCGCGCTGCGAGCTCGAGGTGGCGCCGCCGCTGCGGCACAAAGCGGCGGCGATGTCGCCGCGGCGGCGCCGGCGGTGCCGATGCCGGCAGCGGCTCCGGCCCCCGCGAGCGCGAGCGTCGCGGCCGGAGCCCGCGACGTACTTTGGGCTGCGCGGCGCGGGCGATATCCGCACGACCTACGCGGTCTCGGCCGTCGCGCTGCTCGCTCTGTATCCGGCTTGCCGTTGGTACCGAACGCTCAAGGCGGCTCATCCCCGGTCCATGCTGAAGTACTTCTGACGACGGACTTCACGATGCAAGACTGCGCGTGCCGGCGCGCCGAGCGACGCGGCTCACCGCGTCAAAACTTCCAGCCGAACGCCGTCGATAGGCCGTAGTCCGTCTTCGCGCCCACGCCTTGCGGATCGCTGTCGAAGGTGTAGTAGAGGCTGAAGCCGAGGCCGAAGTCCTCGCCGAGGGCCCAGCTCACGGTCGAATCGAGATTGCCGCGGCTCCTTCCGCTGTCCTGGAGTCTCTCGAAGAGGGATAGGCGGGTCGTCACGTCGAGCTTCGGGTAGTCGTGACGGAACCAATCGAGCGCGATGCCGAGCATGCCTTCGACGGTGCCGAGCTGGTCGTCGGTCTCGGCCGAATCCTCGCCGCTGTAGACGACGCCCGCCGTGAGGCTGATCCGATTCCGGCTCGTATCCGCGAGCCAGCGGCTCATGCCTCCGCCGATCGCCAGCCGGCGGCCCAGGTCGAGCTCGTCGTTGCGCTCGAATTGCGCGATTCCGACCGGGTCCCAGCGCCGGTTCACGAAGAACCGCCGATACAAGAAGCCGGCGTTGACCCGGTCGCTCCTCGGCTCGCCCTCGCTGAGCGCGGAGGACGCATCGAGGTCGAACGTGACGAGGCTATCGGTGGCTCGATAACGAAAGTCGTAGCCGACGCTGCCCTGCGTGACGGCGTCGGCTTTCGCGAGGCTGTATCCGATGTCGACGCGCATGTCGATGCGGTCGATGAGACGGCTCTCGATCGGCGTGATTCGAACGATCTGCGGCATCGGAACCGACATGAGCGCGTCCGCGCTCCGTACGCGCACCTCGTTCGGTTTCGCATCGCCCGCGAGCGATCCGTACAGGACGCGCCCGTCGCCCAAGACGACCTCGAAGTATTGCCGCGATTCGAGGCCCGAGACGTACTCCCATTTAATTTCGATCGTGTCGGTCGCGTCCGTCTCCACGCGGATCTTGCCCCGGTCCAGCGATTTGATGTCGCCCGTGAGCCGGTCGCCGTTTTGAAGCTGCACGACGTCCGCCGTCGCCGCGGCGGCCGCTTGGCGTTGCGAGTAGGGCAGAGCCGCGATCGCGGCCGCAAGGGCCGAAACCCTTCGGCCGACCGCGCGGCGGCTGCGGCTCGGCCGCGCGCCGAGCGATCGGCGGGCGTCCGCCGGCCGCTCGGCACGGGCGCGTTTTTCGCTCAACCCTTGCTGGAAGGGGCGAGGGCCGGAGTCATCGTCTCGTGCGGGATCACGATCTCGACGCGACGGTTGCGTGCGCGGCCCTCGGCCGTGCCGTTGTCCGCGACCGGCCGCGCCGGACCGAAGCCGTTGACCGTGATCTTCTCCGCCGCCACGCCTTGCGATACGAGATAGTCGCGAACGGCCATCGCACGAAGCAGCGAAAGCTGGTTGTTCGCCGTCGGGCTGCCCGTGCTGTCCGTATGTCCTTCGACGCTGAAACGCAGCGCCGGATAGGAGGCGACGACGCCCGCGAAGCGCGCGAGCGCCTCACGCGCCGCGGGACTCAGATCCGCCTTGCCGACGCCGAACTCGACGCCGGCGATCTCGGCGACGAGACCGCGATCCGTTTGACGCGTCGGCAGCGCCGCGTCGAGGCGTCTCCGGAGATCCTCTTCGGCGGCCGCCGCGCTTCTCTGCCGTTCGGCTTCCGCGGCCGCGTTCGCCGTGGCGAGTCGCTCTTCCTCGGACGACGCACGCGCCGACGCGACGATCGCCGCCCGGCGTGCGTCTTCGCTCGCGATCACGGCCTCGTGGGTCAGCTTGTGAGCGTTCTCGCGCTCCTTTTTCTTCCCGCCTTTCTCGCCCGCGATCGCGCCCTCCGCGGCCGACAGCCGCTCGGTCGCCGTGGCGTAGTCGTTCGGGGCGTAGCGCTGCGCGCCCGCGTGCTCGGCGATGTCGACCGCGTAGCGGGCCTCTACGAGCCAAAGCGGAGCCGTCTTCTCGTCGGCCGGTATCGGCGAGAGGTACGAGTAGTCGGCCCGCTCCGTGACGGTCGTGATCTTGGTCTCGGTGCCCTTGACGTCGTCGGCGACGTTGTAGAGGGCGATCATCCCGCTCGGGAGGCTGACGGCGAAATGCGGCTCGGCCGTGACGATCAGCGCGAATTGCGAGGCGTTGTAGGTCGTCTCGAGCTCGCCCTTGCCTTTGTCGTTGCTCTCGGAGAATTCGGCCAAGACGCCCTCGTTGTACGCTCGGCCGTCGGGCGTCAGCGCCCAAAGCACATAGGTCGTATAGGGGCCGAGCGACGGGGGATTCGGCAGCCGCTCGACGCTGACCTTGATGCGCGCGTTGCCGTCTTTGTACTCGACCTCGGCCTTGCCCTCTGCGTTCGGCGCGATCGGCGTCCCGCGCAGAACGAGCTTCGATTTCGCGCCCTCCATATAGCTGAACATCGAGATGCGGCTCAGGACGTCCGAGCTCGCGATCGGCTGCGACGTCTCGGCGGACAGGGTTGGAACCGCCGTGCCGAGCGAGACGAGCCCCAGCAGCGCGATCGAGGCCGACAGTGTAGGTTTCATGGCGGTGCTCCGGCGACACGTGTTTGACGCGGCGAGAAATTCTTGAGCGTGTCCCCGGGCCGAATCGATTGGCAAAAGGTCGTACAAGAGCGTCGGCGAGGTGGGCTTTGGACCAATAGCGCAGCCGAGGCGCGCGGCTCACGCTCGGCCGATAGCTCATTCCCACAATCGACACGAGCGACGAAGCACCATGGACGAGACAGCCGAGGCCCGACGCCTGTCCGAGGCGGACGGCGGTGACGCGCCTTGGCGGCGATGGGGTCCCTACCTCAGCGAGCGCCAGTGGGGCACCGTGCGGGAGGACTACAGCGAGGACGGCAACGCGTGGAGCTACTTTCCGCACGACCACGCCCGCAGCCGCGCCTATCACTGGGGCGAAGACGGTCTAGCGGGCTTCTCGGACGATCATCAGCGCCTCTGCTTTGCGCTCGCCCTGTGGAACGAGCAAGACCCCATCATCAAAGAGCGCCTCTTCGGCCTCACGAACAGCGAAGGCAACCACGGCGAGGACGTCAAAGAGCTCTACTTCTATCTCGACGCGACGCCCACCCATTCATACATGAAGTGGTTGTACAAGTACCCGCAGCGGGCCTATCCGTACAATCAGATCGTCGAGACGAACCGCACGCGCACGCGCAAGGATCCCGAGTACGAGCTGCTCGATACGGGCGTCTTCGAGGGAGATCGCTACTTCGACGTCTTCGTGGAGTATGCGAAGGCCTCGCCCGAGGACGTCTTGATCCGCGTGACCGCTGTGAATCGGGGCTCCGAGCCCGCTCCGCTCCACCTGCTTCCGTCGCTCTGGTTCCGGAACACGTGGCGCTGGTGGCCCGGAGCGCCGAAGCCCGCTTTGAGGACCGCATCGGCGGCCGGACCGGGCGTCGCGATCGCGGCGTCGCACCCGGAGCTCGGCGAGCGCTGGCTGCACGTCGAAGGTTCCGCTTCGCTCCTCTTCACCGAGAACGAGACCAACACGGCGCGGCTCTTCGGCAGCCCCAACGCCACGGCGTTCGTCAAGGACGGCATCAACGACTTTCTCGTTCATCAGCGCCGGGACGCCGTGAACCCCGAAGGCGTCGGGACGAAGGCGGCGGTTCACCGCCCGCGCGTGCTCGCGCCCGGCGAGAGATTCGTGCTGCGGCTGCGCCTCGACGCGCGCGAGCCGGGCTCCAAGCCGGACCCGTTCTCGCACTTCGACGACGTCGTGCGCACTCGAGCGCGCGAGGCCGACGAGTTCTACGCCTCGATCACGCCGCGCGGAACGAGCCCCGAGCGCGCGGCCGTCATGCGCCAGGCGCTCGCGGGCATGCTGTGGTCGAAGCAGTACTACTTCTTCGACGTCGAGAAGTGGCTGTCGGAGCACGGAACGGATGCGCTTCGGGGCGGGGGCTACGCCCGTCGCAACCGCGAATGGGCCCACATGGTCAACGACGACGTGATCTCGATGCCCGACAAGTGGGAGTACCCGTGGTATGCGGCGTGGGACCTCGCTTTTCACGCCGTGGCGCTGTCGTCCGTCGACCCGGCGTTCGCGAAGCAGCAGCTCGACCTCATGCTGCGCGAAGTCTACTTGCACCCGAACGGCCAGATCCCCGCCTACGAGTGGAATTTCAGCGACGTGAATCCCCCCGTGCACTCGTGGGCGGCGCTGTTCGTGCACCGCCTCGAGCAGGTGAAGGGACGCGAGCCGGATCTGCGCTTTCTCAAGATCATCTTCTCGAAGCTCGACGCGAACTTCACCTGGTGGGTCAACCGCAAGGATCCCGAGGGGCACAACGTCTTCGAGGGCGGCTTTCTCGGGCTCGACAACATCGGCGTGTTCGACCGCTCCGCGCGGCTGCCGACCGGCGGCCGCCTCGAGCAAGCGGACGGCACGGCATGGATGGCGTTCTTCTGCCAGAACATGCTCTCGCTCGCCGTCGAGATCGCCACCGAGGATGCCGTCTACGAGGACATGGCGACCCGCTTCGCCGATCACTTCCTGTCGATCGCGAGGGCCATCAACCGGCCGGGCTCGGACGGTCTCTGGGACGACGAGGACCGCTTCTACTACGACGTGCTGCGTCTGCCCGACGGCCGCGCCCAGCGGCTCAAGGTGCGCTCGCTAGTCGGCCTGCTGCCGCTCTGCGCGACGACGGTCATCGAGCCGCGGCAGCGCGAGCGCGTGCCGAAGCTCACGCGTCACGTGCGCGGGCGGCTCGAGCGCAAGCCGGAGCTCATGGAGGCGATTCATCCGACCGGCGCCGACCATCTAGGTTACGGCGGACGCGGCATTCTCGCGCTCGTGAATCTCGAGCGACTGCGCTCGATTCTCGCGCGCATGCTCGACGAGGCGGAGTTCCTGAGCCCGTACGGCATTCGCTCGCTGTCGCGGTATCACCTCGAGCATCCCTATTCGTTCACGGTCGATCAGCAGGAATATCGCGTGCAGTACCTGCCGGCCGAGTCCGATACCGGCATGTTCGGCGGCAACTCGAATTGGCGCGGGCCGATCTGGATGCCGATGAACGCCCTCATCGTGCGGGCGCTGCTCCAGTTCTATCAGTACTACGGCGATTCCCTGCGCGTCGAATGTCCGACGGGCTCGGGCAAGCTCATGAACCTGTTCGAGGTCGCGCAGGAGATCGTCGCGCGGCTCACGCGCATCTTCACGTCCGACGAGGACGGGCGGCGCCCGATGTATCGGGGCATGGAGGCGTTTCAGCGCGATCCGAGCTGGCGCGATCAGCTGCTCTTCTTCGAGTACTTCCACGGCGACGACGGCAGAGGGCTCGGCGCGAATCATCAGACGGGCTGGACGGGGCTCGTCGCGAGCTTGATCCAGCTGTTCGACTCGGTCGATGCGCCAAGCTACCTCGAGCGCGGCGTCGAGGCGTGGCGGACGGGCAAGAGCAGCAGGTCGGCGGCATAGGATGCAACAGATCATCGTCCTGGCGTTCCAGGTCAGCATCGTCTTGACCGTCTTTGGCTTCGGGCTCAAGGCGACGTTCGACGATTTGCTGTATCTGTTTCGGCGGCCGGGTTTGGTGTTTCGTTCGCTGCTGGCCGTATTCGGTGTCATGCCGATTCTCGCCATCGCGCTCGCCTATGCGTTCGACTTCCGGCGCACGGTCGAAATCGCCTTGATCGCGCTCTCCATCTCGCCGATGCCTCCGCTGCTCCCGAGGCAGGAAGCCGCGGCGGGCGAGCGGGGGGCGTACGCGCTCGGGCTCATGGCGCTGCTCGGCGCGGCCGCTATCGCGCTCGTCCCGCTTTGGGTCGAGCTTCTGAGCGGGCTCCTCGGCCGTCCGCTCGGCATGGCGCCCGGGGCCGTCGCCGCCGTCGTCGTGCTCTACGCGCTCCTGCCGCTGGCCGCGGGCGTCGTCGTGTCCTCCAAGCTGCCGGCGCTTGCGGCGCGTATCCGGCGGCCGATCACACTGGCCGCGAGGGCGCTGCTGGCATTGGCGGTCTTCGTCCTGCTTGCGTTTACTTTTTCCGCCCTCTGGGCGCTGATCGGCGACGGCACGCTGATCGCGATGCTGTTGTTCCTCGTCGCAGGCGTCGCCGTCGGACACGTTCTCGGCGGCCCGAACGCCGAAGACAGGACCGTGCTCGCGCTCTCTACGGCGTGCCGCCACCCGGCCATCGGCTTGTCGATCGCGGCGACGAATTACCCCGACATGCGTTTCGGCGCCGCCGTGCTGCTCTACGTGCTGCTCGGGTTCGCCGTCGGTGGAGCCTACGTCTCTTGGCGCAAGAGACGCGAGGCGCGGATTCTCTCGGCTTGAAGCAGGCGCGACGCGCGGCGCGGCCGGCTCTCGGCTCCCCTACACCGAAAGTCCAATTCTTCGCGACGTTTCAATGGCGAAGACTTCTCGGACGAGTACGAGGGTATCGCCATGAAGAATTCCGTACGGTTCTCGATCTTGGGGAGTGTGCCGGCCTTGACGGCCGTGCTCATGATCGGCTTCGGCTCTGCCGCATTCGCGAAGCCGAGACTGCAGACGGGGCCGGACGCGGAGGTCACGTTCGACGGGTTGTACCGCGTCGACA
Source organism: Gammaproteobacteria bacterium (assembly GCA_035760685.1). GTDB lineage: Bacteria > Pseudomonadota > Gammaproteobacteria > Steroidobacterales > Rariloculaceae > ZC4RG20. The sequence goes on from DASTSM010000343.1 coordinate 7,767, forward strand.
AGAGCGTCATGGACGCGGCGTGGGTCAAGCCGGACCTCGACCTCAGCGGCTACAAGAAGCTCATGCTCGCGAGCGCCGGCATCCAGTACAAGCACGTCGACAGCGAAGGCAAGCACTATTGGCCGGGACGCAGCGACGAGACGGAGTTTCCGATCAGCGAAGAGGGCAAGGCCCGCTTCCAGCAGGAGGTCCGCGACGCGTTCCTGAAGGAGCTCTCGAAGCTCGAGCGCTACGAGATCGTCGCCGAGCCGGGCCCGGACGTGCTCATGCTCGTCGGAGGGCTCATCGACGTCGTCTCACAGGTTCCGCCCATCAACGAATGTACCGGTCGTTGCGACGTCTACCTGGCCTCGGTCGGCGAGGCCACGCTCGTGATCGAGCTGCGCGACTCGGAGAGCAACGAGGTGCTCGCGCGCGCGGCCGATCGGCGGGCCGCAGAGAACGCTGGCTGGCCGGTCGAAGCGAACAGCGTGACCGTGTGGCCCGAAGTGCGCCGACTGGCTCAGACCTGGGCGAGCATACTTCGAAAGCGCCTCGAGGATTTCGAATCCGTGGATGAGCTCAAGCGGTGATGACGCGCAGGTCGAGGAGTGCCGGTCGCGCTAGCTCGTCCGACCGAGCTGCTCCTCGGCCGCCGCGACGACGTTCTCGACCGTGAAGCCGAACTTCTTTTGCAGCTCCGCGAGCGGCGCCGATGCGCCGAAGGTGTCCATGCCGATGCTCCGCCCGCGGCTGCCGACGTAGCGGGCCCAGCCGAGCGTCGACGCCTTCTCGACGGAGACTCGCGCGCGCACGGCTTCGGGCAGCACTTCCTCGCGATACTCGGGGTGCTCGCGGCAATGCTGCTCGAAGAGCTCCCACGACGGCATGCTCACCACGCGGGCGCGAACGCCCTCGGCCGCGAGCCGCTCGTAGGCTTCGACGCAGAGCGCGACTTCGCTGCCCGTCCCGATCAGGATGACTTCGGGCCGTCCGCCGTCCCCATCCGCAAGAACGTGCGCATCCGCGAGCACGTACGCGCCGCACGCGAGACCCGCGGCGCTCGCGTAGCGCGTTCGATCGAGGGTCGGCACCGCTTGGCGCGTGAGAATCAGCGCAGCGGGCTGGCGGCGCAGGCGCATGACGACGCGCCAGGCCTCGACGGTCTCGTTCGCATCGGCCGGCCGCAACGTGATCAGGCCCGGTATCGCGCGCAAGGACGCGAGCTGCTCCACGGGCTGATGCGTCGGGCCGTCCTCGCCGACGCCGATCGAGTCGTGCGTGAATATATGAACGACGGGCAGCTCCATGAGCGCGCCGAGGCGGATCGCCGGCCGCGCGTAGTCGCTGAAGATCAGGAATCCGGAGCCGTAGGGCCGGAGCTTCGCGAGCGCGAGCCCGTTAAGGAACGCGGCCATCGCGTGCTCGCGGATGCCGAAGTGGAAGTTTCGCCCGCCCGGGCTCCCGGCGCCGAAGTCGCCGGCGCCGTCGAACGCGAGCCGCGTCTTGCACGAAGGGCCGAGATCCGCCGAGCCGCCGACGAGCCACGGCACGCGCTCGCCGAGCGCGTTGAGCGCACGCCCCGACGCCTCGCGCGTCGCGATGCCCTTGGCATCGGGCGGAAAGTCGGGCAAGCCGGCGTCCCAGCCTTGAGGCAGCTCGCGGCGCAGGATGCAGTAGAGCTGCGAGGCGGCCTCGGGATGACGTTCTCGATACCGCTGAAACTCGGTCCACCAGGCGTCGCGCGCCGCGCGTCCGCGCGCGCCGACGCCGGCCGCGAAATGCTCGCGCACGCCGTCCGGCACGAGAAACTCCGCGTCGTCCGGCCAGCCGTAGTGACGCTTCGCGAGCTTGATCTCCTCGGCGCCGAGCGGCTCGCCGTGCGCCGCACTCGTGTCCTGCTTGTTGGGCGCGCCGTAAGCGATGTGGCTGTCGACGACGATCAGCGTCGGCTGGTTGCGCGTGCTCTTGAAGGTGCGAAACGCGCGCTCGAGCATTTCGAGGTCGTTGGCGTCGCCGACTCGCGTCACGTTCCAGCCGTAGCCGATGAATCGCGTCGCGACGTCGTCGCTGTACGCGAGCGCCGTGTTGCCTTCGATCGTGATGTGGTTGTTGTCGTAGATCCAGCAGAGGTTCGAGAGCCCGAGGTGGCCCGCGAGCGAGGCGGCCTCGCCCGAGAGGCCTTCCATCATGCAGCCGTCGCCGCAGAGGGCATAGACGTCATAGTCGAAGAGCTCGAAGCCCTCTCGATTGAACCGGCTGCCGAGCCAGCGCGCGGCGGCCGCGAGGCCGACGCTCGTCGCGACGCCCTGGCCGAGCGGACCCGTCGTCGTCTCGACGCCCGTCGTCCAGCGATATTCGGGATGGCCGGGGCACTTGCTGTCGAGCTGGCGAAAGCGGCGGATGTCTTCGAGCGTGACCGACGGCTCGCCGAGCGTTTCGTACCTCGCGTTCACGGCCTTCACGCCGGTCAGATGCAGCAGCGCGTAGAGCAGCATCGAAGCGTGGCCGACGGAGAGCACGAACCGGTCGCGGTTCGGCCAGATCGGGTGGCTCGGGTCGAAGCGCAGAAAGCGCTGCCAGAGACAATAGGCGACGGGCGCGAGGGCCATCGGCGTGCCGGGATGGCCGGAGTTGGCCTTCTGCACGGCGTCCATCGCGAGCGTGCGCATCGTGTCGATGCAGAGGCGGTCCTTCGCCGCGTCGTCGAGCGCCTCGAACGGTGTCGCCGCCCGGGCGCGCTGCTTCGTCTCGCGCGCGGCTTTCGCGCCCGAACGGCTCTTCGCATGCATGGTGCGGTGCTCCTAAGTTCTATGCGTCGACCTCGGCGTTCCAGCGGCGTATCGCCGGAATGCCTCGGTAGTAGCTCAAGATGTTCAGCGTCGCGGTGTCGAGCAGGAAATGGCAGCCCGCGGTCGCGGGAAGGCCGAGCCAGCGCGCCGCGAAGACTCTGAGCACGTGACCGTGCGCGAAGACCGCGGCGTGCCCGTGCACGACGCGCAGACGCTCGATGACGCCGTCGACGCGCGCGCCGACGTCCTCGGGCATCTCGCCGCCCGGGCAGCCGTCGCGAAAGATCAGCCAGTCGGGCGCGCTCGCGCGAATCTGCCGCGGCGTCAGGCCCTCGTATTCGCCGTAGTGCCATTCCATGAGACGCAGGTCGACTTCGGCCTGCGTCCCGAGGCCGGCCAGCTCGCAGGTCTCGCGCGCGCGCCGCAGAGGGCTCGTGAGGACCTGCGCAAACGATCCCTCTGCGAAAACGGGGGCGAGCCGGCGCGCGACTTCACGGCCGTGCTCGGTCAGCGCGATGTCCGTCACGCCCGTGTGCTGTCCGCTGCGGCTCCACTCGGTTTCCCCGTGTCTCACGAGGTACACCTGCTGCACCGCGGTTCTCGTCGAATCGCGGGCGGCGCGGATGCGTTCATCGGCGGCCGTCGTCACGTCTCTCGTCACCTCGGAAACCATTTAGGAGCAGCGGAGCGCTGCGTTCATATAGGCCTTTCGGTCGACTGCTCGTGCTCCGCGAGGCTCCTAGACTCGCGTCATAGGGGAATGCAGAAGGAATGCACGCGAGGACTGCGGGATGCAGGGAGCGAAGGGCTCGAGCGAGGGCGGCACCCTCACGCAACGACACGGCGGCTGCGTCCTCGCGGCACTGCTCGTCCTCGCGCTCGGCGCCGCGCGCGCGGCGGCCGCCGACGACGACGAAAGCCCGTGGCCGCGCCGCATCGAGACCGAGAGAGGCGCGCTCACGATCTATCAGCCGCAGCCCGAGAAGCTCGACGGCAGCACGCTCGAGGGCCGCGCCGCCGCTTCGGTCACGACGCCCGGCAAGGAGGAGCCGACGTTCGGCGCGTTCTGGTTCACGGCCAAGGTCGACACGGACCGCGACGCCGACAGCGTCGTGCTGCGCGACATCGTCGTGACGCGCGTGCGCTGGCCGGACAGCGCGCCCGAGGACGAGGCCGACGTCGCCGCCTTCATCACGGGCCTCATGCCGAAGACGAGCATTCCGCTCTCGCTCGAGCGCTTCCAGGCGAGCCTCGCGACGGCCGAGAGCGAGCGGAAGAGCCTCGAGGATCTCAAGCACGACCCGCCCAAGATCGTCGTCGTCGAGGAGCTCGCAGAGCTGCTCCTCTACGACGGCGAGCCTCGTTCGACCTCGATCCCGGACACGAGCCTCGAGCAAGTCGTGAATACGACGTTCGCCGTGATCAAGGACAAGCGCGACGGGACCTATTATCTATCCGGCGGGAGTTTCTGGTACGCCTCGAAGGATCCGAAGGGCGAGTGGATGCCGATCGCCTCGCCTCCGCCGGAAGTCGCGAAGCTCGTGCCGCCGGACACTTCATCCGCGCCCGTGCCCGAGAAGCCGCCGAAGATCGTCGTCGCGACGGAGCCGACCGAGCTCATCGCGACCGACGGTCCGCCGTCTTGGCGCGTGCTCGGCTCGGGCGAGCTCATGTACGTCGTGAACACGGAGACGCCGGTCGTGCGCGACATCGCGGGCGGCGACGTGTTCGTGCTGCTTTCGGGCCGCTGGTATCGCGCCGCGACGCTCGCGGGACCCTGGAGCGTCGTGCGCCCGGACCAGCTGCCGTCCGCGCTCGAGGACATACCCCCGGCCTCCGATCTCGGCGCCGTGCGCGTCTCCGTCGCCGGCACGCCCGAAGCCGAGGAAGCGATGCTCGACGCCGCGGTGCCGCAGACCGCGGCCATCGACCGCAGCAAGGCGAAGCTCGAGGTCGAGTACGACGGCAAGCCGCAGTTCAAGCGCATCGAGGGCACCGAGGTCGAGTACGCGACGAACACGGCCTCGCAGGTCCTCAAGATCCACGGCAAGTACTACGCGTGCGACCAGGGCGTTTGGTTCGTCGCCGACAGCCCGATGGGCGAATGGGTCGTGGCCGACAGCATTCCTGCGGAGGAGATCAAGAAGATCCCTCCCTCGTCGCCCGTGTACAACGTGACGTACGTCACCATCTACGAGTCGACGCCGTCCGTCGTCTACGTGGGCTACACGCCGGGCTATCTCTGGTCGTATCCCTGGTACGGCTGCCCCGTCTACGGCACGGGCTGGTATTACCCTCCCTATTGGGGCGCCGCGTACTACCCGCGGCCCGCGACGTTCGGCATGCACGTGTCCTACAACCCCTACACGGGCTGGGGCATGGGCTTCACGTACAGCACGGGGTTTCTCACGATCGGCGTCGGCTTCGGCGGGGGCTACGGAGGCTACTATCGTCCGGGCTATCCCGTAGGGCCCTACTATCGGCCGCTGCCGTACTACCCGCCGGGCGGATACCGAAGGCCGTACTACGAGGCGGGTCAGCGCCCCGGCGCGCCTCGTGCGACGCCGTATGCGGACGGCACGCGCCGCGCGGCGGCGACGGGCGAGCCGGGCGCCGGAAGCCGCAATCTCTACAACGATGCGCGCACGCGCGAGCGCGTCGCGCCCGCGGATCAGCAGCGCACGGCCGGGCTCCAGCAAGCCAATCGGCCGGGCAGCGGTCCGAACAACGTCTATGCCGACAGGAACGGCAACGTGTACCGGCAGACCGATCAGGGCTGGGAGGCGCGCGAGCAGCGCGAGTGGCAGGCGGCGGACTCGTCGAGGTCTGCGGGCGCGACGTCGGGCCCGGCGTCCGCGGGAGGTCAAGGCGGCCGCTCGTCGGCGCAGACCGGCGCAACGCCGTCGCAGTCGGGCGCGACGCGGGCGTCTCCATCGTCGTCCGGCACGACGCGCGCATCCCCGTCGTCGTCGGACGCCGGGACTTCGTCGCAGTCCGCAGCGCGCGCGTCGCCGCAGTCGCAGTCGGGCACGAGCCGCTCCGGTTACGAGGCGCCGTCGAACCTCGGCCGGGATTACGAGGCGCGCCAATACGGAGCGAGCCGGTCGGCGGCGCGCTCGATGCCGCGCGGCGGCGGCGGCCGGCGCAGATAGATCCGCTTCGCGCTCGATCATATGCTCGCGACCACTCAAAAGCCGGACCTGTTCGACTCCGTCCTCCATCCGACCGATTTTTCGCGCGCGAGCGAGCGCGCGTTCGCGCACGCGCTCGCGCTGGCCTTGATCGGCGCCACGCGCTTCACGCTGCTGCACGTCGGCCACGTGAAGCCAGGGCAGCGGGATTGGCAGCGGTTTCCGGCGGTGCGCGGGACGCTCGAGCGTTGGGGACTGCTCGAGCCCGGCAGTCCTCGCAGCGCCGTGTTCGAGCAGCTTCAGGTTCGAGTCGAGAAGATCGTGGTCCCGAGGGGGTCCCCGGCGTCCGCCGTGCTGATGTATTCCGAGGACGAGCCTTTCGACCTCATCGTGCTCGGGACCGAGGGCAGGGAAGGCGTTTCGCGCTGGCTCAAGGGGTCGCGCGCCGAGGCCCTCGCGCGCGCGACAAAGACGCTGTCGTTGTTCGTGCCTGACCGGGCGGAGCGCGGCTTCGTCTCGGCCGCCGACGGCGCGGTCTCGCTCGGCCGCGTGCTGGTGCCCGTCGATCACGAGCCGCCCGCGCATGGAGCCATCGCGGTCGCGAAGCGGCTGACCGACA
>DASTSM010000344.1:0-7901 GCA_035760685.1 Gammaproteobacteria bacterium
AGCCGGCAAGACTCGACGAGGGCATCGTCGCCGTGCATTGGCTCGCGCGGAGCGCAATCCTCGGCCGCAGCGCGCGCCTCCGCAGCCCGATGGTCATGCAGTGCATCGACGACTATCGCGCCGGCATCCGCTTCCCGCTCCGCTGCCTCAAGGATCTCGACCGAACGCTCGCGGCCCGCATTCAGCTCGCCTGAGGTCTTTCGGCGCCGGCCGCTCCCGAGAATACCGAGAATACGGGCCGCCCGATGCCGTTGCGCGAGCGCGGCCTCGGCTGCCGCGCGTGCCGGACGGCCCCCGCTGCTAAAATCGCGGCATGGCCGCGGAAACCGTCATCGTCGCGCTCTCCGGCGGAGTCGATTCCGCCGTCGCCGCCCTGCGCCTCCGGGATTCGGGTTTCGCCGTCGAGTGCCTGCACATGACGAACTGGGAGGACGACGGCTACTGCGACGCTGCCAAGGAGCTCGAGGACGCGCGCCGCGTCTGCTCGCAGCTCGGCCTGCCGCTGCACCGGGTCAATTTCGCGCGCGAGTACCGGGAGCAGGTGTTCTCGCGCTTCCTCGAGGAGTCGCGGCGCGGCCGGACCCCGAACCCCGACGTCCTCTGCAATCGCGAGATCAAGTTCGGGGTCATGCGCCGCTACGCTCGCCGGCTCGGCGGACGCCGGCTCGCGACGGGCCATTACGCACGCGTGGACGTCGACGCGGGTATGCCCCGGCTCTTCAAGGGACTCGACGGGGCCAAGGACCAGAGCTACTTCCTGCATGCGGTCGAGGCCGACGACCTCGCGGACGTGATCTTCCCGATCGGGGACCTCCGTAAGGCTCAGGTGCGCGAGCTCGCGCGCCGCGCGCGGCTCGACGTCGCCGAGAAGAAGGACAGCACCGGGATCTGCTTCATCGGCGAGCGGCCGTTCGCGGATTTCTTGAGGCGCTACGTCGCGGCCGAGCCGGGGCCGATTCGGGACAGCGAGGGCCGCCTGCTCGGGGAGCATCGCGGCCTGGCGTTCTACACGCTCGGGCAGCGCCACGGCCTCGGCGTCGGCGGCGTCGCGGCGCGGGCCGAAGCGCCGTGGTACGTCGCGGCCAAGGACGTCGAGCGCAACGAGCTCGTCGTCGTCCAGGGACACGACCATCCCCTGCTCTACGCCGACGCCCTGCGCGCGACCGACGTGCACTGGATCGGCGAGGCGCCCCGGGCCTGGCCGGCAGGGGCCCCGCTCCGGTGCGCGGCGAAGACGCGCTACCGGCAGCCCGACCAGCCTTGCACGATCGTCGCGGCCGGCCCCGCCGAGGCCGACGTCGTTTTCGACGTTCCGCAGCGAGCCGTAACGCCCGGTCAGTACGTCGTGTTCTACGACGGCGATCGCTGCCTCGGAGGCGGCACGATCGATGCCGCCGAGCGGCGCGGCGATTTTTCGGGACTCGCGGCCGCGGAGCGCGCGGCAGGCTAAGCGACCCGGCGCCGGCCGCGCTTGGCTTGCTATACTTTCAGCTTTCGCGGCAACCGCCTCCGAGGTCTCCCTATGCTAGACAGTTTTGCCGCGCGCCGGTCGATTCGTGTCGGCGACGTGGACTATCGCATTCATCGTCTCGATGCGGTCGGCGGCGGCGTCGACGCGCTGCCCTACACGCTCAAGATCCTGCTCGAGAACCTTCTGCGTCACGAGGACGGCGCGAACATCACGGCCGACGACATCCGCGCGCTCGCGAGCTGGGATCCGAAAGCCGAGCCCGACCGCGAGATCGCGTTCACGCCCGCGCGCGTGATCCTTCAGGACTTCACGGGCGTGCCGGCCGTCGTCGATCTCGCCGCGATGCGCGACGCCGTCGTGCGGCTCGGAGGCAAGGCCGCCTCGATCAATCCGCTCTCGCCGGTCGAGCTCGTCATCGACCACTCCGTGCAAGTCGACCGGTTCGGCACGCCGACGGCGCTCGCCGAGAACAACGCGATCGAGTTCGAGCGAAACCGCGAGCGGTACGCGTTCCTGCGCTGGGGCCAGAACGCGTTCGACAACTTCCGCGTCGTCCCGCCGAATACGGGCATCGTTCATCAGGTCAATCTCGAGTACCTGAGCCGAGTCGTGTTCGACGTCGAGCGCGACGGCGAGCGAGTCGCCTATCCCGATACGCTGGTCGGCACGGACTCGCACACGACCATGATCAACGGCCTCGGCATCCTCGGCTGGGGCGTCGGCGGCATCGAGGCCGAGGCCGCGATGCTGGGCCAGCCGATCACGATGCTGATTCCGCAGGTCATCGGCTTCGAGCTCACGGGCCGGCTGCCCGAGGGCGCGACGGGAACGGACCTCGTGCTGACCGTGACCGAGATGCTCCGCGCCCACGGCGTCGTCGGAAAATTCGTCGAGTTCTTCGGCGAGGGCCTCGACCATCTGCCGCTCGCGGACCGCGCGACGATCGGCAACATGTCGCCCGAGTACGGCAGCACGTGCGCCGTTTTCCCGATCGACAACGAGACGCTGCGCTACCTCGAGCTCTCGGGCCGCGACCGCAAGGTCATTCAGCTCGTCGAGCGCTATGCGAAGGAGCAGGGACTCTGGCGCACTTCCTCGAAGGCGCGCTATACGCACGTGCTCTCCCTCGATCTCGGCGCGGTCGAGCCCAGCATCTCGGGGCCGCGGCGGCCGCAGGAGCGCATCCCGCTCCGGAGCGCTGCCGAGAAGGCGGCCTCGCTGCTTGCGAAGGCTAACGATGTGCCGCCCACGCGTGTGCCCGTCGAGCTCGACGGCAAAACGTTCGTGCTCGAGGACGGCGCCGTCACGATCGCTGCGATCACGAGCTGCACGAACACCTCGAACCCGGCCGTCATGATCGGCGCAGGCCTGCTCGCGCGGAACGCGGCCGCGCGGGGCCTCAAGCCCAAGCCTTGGGTCAAGACGAGCCTCGCTCCCGGCTCGAAGGTCGTGACCGACTACTTCGAGAAGTGCGGGCTGCTCGACGATCTCGACGCGCTCAAATTTAATTTGGTCGGCTACGGGTGTACCACTTGCATCGCCGCGGGCACGCCGGTGCTGCTCGCGAACGGCACGGCGCGGCCGATCGAAGCGCTGCCGAGCGCGGGCGGAGTCCGGCTCTTCGGCCCGACGGCCGATCGGCGTCTCGCCATGGCGCGGCAGCGCGAAATGATTTCGCAGGGCGAGCGCGACTGCGTCTCGCTCGTGCTGCAGGACGGGCGCAGGCTCACGTGCACACCCGACCACGAGATCCTGTCTGCCGACGGGCGGTGGGTCCGGGCCGATCGGCTCGTCGTCGGCAAGGATCGCGTCGCCATGGGGCTCGAGGCTCCGCTCGACGAGATCGGCGTCGACGAGGCGGGCTACTCGCTTGGCGCGGGCAGCCTCGCGCTCACGATGGACGGCGCGCAGGAGCGAGCCAAGACGCTCGCGTTTGCGCGTCTCGTCGGCCACCTGCTTTCCGACGGCTCGATCAGCGTCGCCGAGCAGGGCCGCATGAACGTCGGCCAGGCCCTCGACCGCGAAGCCGTGCTCGACGACATCGAGCTTCTCACGGCCAAGCGTCCCGTCGGCTCTCGCTACGACGACCGGAAATGGTCGATCGTGCTGCCGAAGGAGCTCACGCGGGCCGTCATCGCGCTGCCCGGCGTGCGCGTCGGCAAGCGCATCGGGCAGGCGCCGACGCTGCCGGAGTTCGTGCTCGATCCCGCCTGCCCGACCGCGGTCGTTCGCGAGTTTCTGGGCGGCCTCTTCGGCGCCGACGGCCACGGCCCGATGCTGCATCGCTGGGGCGAGTCCGAGGACGAGGCGTCGCTCGAGCCGCCGGCGTACTCGCAGAGCGCGAGGCCGGAGCACGCCGAAGACACGAAGCGAATGATGCAGCAGCTGATCGGGCTGCTCGTGCGCTGCGGCGTCAAGGCGAAGGGCGCGAAGATCTACGAGCACCCCACGCGCCAAGCGGCATCGTCGTATCCCGCCGCCGGGGACGGAACGCCGCGCGTCGAGGTTCGCCTCGACTTGCCCGAAGGCCTGTCGTTCGTGGAGCGCGTAGGCTTCCGTTACTGCATCGACAAGTCGATGCGCGCGAGCGCGGCCGCCGTCTACTGGCGCACGATCGACACGATCAATCAGCAGCGGCTTTGGATGGCGGACCGCCTCGATGAGCTGCGCCGCGTCGATACCGAGCGCTCGTTCTCGGCGACGCGCGCGCTCGCGGCCGCCGAGCTCGCGGAGCGGGAGACGCCGGTGTTCCCGCACTACTCCCTGCTCGAAGGGCACGATCGCTTCGACCGGTTGCCGTCAGCGGAAGCCCGGAGCTTCAGGCCGCTCCATCGGCAGAGCTGCGACTTTCCCTCGCCCGCCGCGCTCTTCGAGCAGCTCGGCGTGCGCGACTGGTTCGCGGCGCTCGAGCCGCGCGACGAGCGCGGACAACCGAAGCGATACTGCGCGGAAAAGGAGTCGCTGACGTTGCCGACGTTCGCTCTCGCCGTCATCGACCGCCGAGACGCCGGCAAGCGCGAGGTCTACGATCTCGCCGTCGACGATTTGCAGGCCTTCGTCGCCGGCACCGTCGCGGTTCACAACTGCATCGGCAATAGCGGCCCGCTGCCGGAGCCCATCGCGGCGGCCATTCAGGGCAGCGACCTCGTCGCGTGCTCGGTGCTCTCCGGCAACCGGAACTTCGAGGGGCGCATTCATCCGCTCGTCAAGATGAACTTCCTCGCGTCGCCGCCGCTCGTCGTGGCTTACGCGCTGGCAGGCAACATGAAGACGGATCTCTACAAGGATCCGCTAGGCACGGATCAAGCCGGCAAGCCCGTCTATCTGCGCGACATCTGGCCGTCGAGCCGAGAGATCAACGATCTGATCCGGGCGAACGTGACCTCGGCGATGTTCAAGTCGAGCTACTCCGACGTCTTCGCGGGCGACGAGAACTGGAACAGCCTCGAAGTCCCGGGCGGCGCGACGTATGCGTGGGACGCGGATTCGACATACGTGCAGCACCCGCCCTACTTCGAGTCGATGCAGCGTGAGCCGAAGCCGCCGCGCGACATCGAAGGGGCGCGCGTGCTGGCCCTGCTCGGCGACATGGTCACGACGGATCACATCTCGCCGGCCGGTTCGATCGCGCTCAACAGCCCCGCGGGCGCCTACCTGCTCAGCCTCGGCGTCGAGCAGAAGGACTTCAACTCCTACGGCTCGCGCCGCGGCAATCACGAGGTCATGATGCGCGGCACCTTCGCGAACGTGCGCCTGCGCAATCAGCTCGCGCCGGGGACGGAGGGCGGATGGACCACGTACCTGCCATCGGGCGAAAAGACGAGCATCTACGAGGCCGCCATGCGGTACAAGGCGGACGGAACGCCGCTCCTGATCCTCGCGGGCAAGGAGTACGGCGCCGGCTCCTCGCGCGACTGGGCGGCGAAGGGGACGGCCTTGCTCGGCGTCAAAGCCGTGCTCGCGGAGAGCTTCGAGCGCATCCACCGCTCGAACCTGATCGGCATGGGAGTGCTGCCGCTCCAGTTCAAAGACGGCGACACCGCCGAAAGCCTCGGGCTCAACGGCACGGAAGTCTTCGACATCAGGGGTCTTCGTCCCGAGCGCGTGAAGGAGGTCGACGTCACCGCGACGCGGCCGGACGGCAAGAAAAAGCAGTTCAAGGCACGCGTCAGGATCGACACGCCGAAGGAGCAGGACTACTTCAATCACGGCGGAATTTTGCATTACGTCTTGAGGCAGCTCGCGGCGCAATGAGCGCCGCGAGGCTGCCGTTCTCACAACCCGGCGTCGTCGTCGACGATACGAGGTAGTCCTATGTTCGCGCGGTTGCGTGGCCTTGTTCGCGCGCCCGAGTCTCGCCGCGGCCGAATCGTGCTTTCGGTCGTCGGCGTCGTGCTCGGCGCGGCGGTGCTCGTGCTGCTCGGCTTGAGCTGGTACTGGTCGCGGGAGCCGAAGCCGCTCTGGGTCAACGAGAAGCCGCCGACGCGCGACGCGCCCGTCGTCGGCTACTCGACGACCGATACGCTGATCCGCGTCGTCGAGTGGATGCTCAACAAGCCGGGCGGCTACTTGAGCAACGACATCGCGCCGCCTGGCGTGTGGCTCGACAACATGCCCAATTTCGAGTTCGGCGTGCTCGTGCAGGCTCGCGACCTCGCGCGGGTGCTGCGCAACGACTACAGCCGGTCTCAATCTCAGTCCACGGAGGACAAGGATCTCGCGATCGCGGAGCCCGCCCTGAACTTCTCGAACGACTCGTGGCTCTTCCCGACGACCGAGAGCAAGTACCGCGAAGCGATCGTGGCGCTCGACAGCTACCGGGCGCGCCTCGTCGACGAGAACCTCTCGGATGCCCGCTTCTATGCCCGCGCCGACAATCTGCGGGAGTGGCTCTTCGTCGTGGAACGCCGTCTCGGCAGCCTCTCTCAACGGTTGTCCGCGAGCGTCTCGCGGCCGCGCGTCAACATCGATCTCGCGGGCGACCCGGCCGCTCGCGAATCCACCGCGCGTCCCGAGGACATCGACGTGAGGACGCCGTGGCTCCAGCTCGACGACGTGTTCTATGAGGCGCGCGGCACGGCGTGGGCGCTGCTCCTCTTCATGCGCGCGGCGCAGTTCGACTTCGAGGGCGTGCTCGAGGACAAGAACGCCGTCGTGAGCCTCCGGCAGATCATCCGCGAGCTCGAGGGCGCACTCCAGCCCGTCAGGAGCCCAATCATCTTGAACGGAGAGGGCTACGGCGTGTTCGCGAACCACTCGCTCGTGCTCGCGTCGTATCTGTCGCGCGCGCACTCGGCCGTCATCGACCTCAGGGAGCTGCTCGAGCAGGGCTGACGCGCGCAGTGCTCGGCGCACCGAGTGCAGCGCGTCGTTTAGATCGGCGTACTGGCACCCAACGTTCGGGGTCCCGCAGGCAGGCTCACGGCCCGACGTGCGGGACCGCCGTGAACCCCTCCCTGGGGGCTCGCTCGGCGACGTCCTGTCGCCGAGCGTCCCGCACGCCGAGCCGTGAGCCTGCCCGCGGGACGCGGCTACGACGTCCGGTAAAGACGGCCTCATGCTCGCGTGCTCTTCGCAATCGCGAATCGCGGTCGTATTCAACACTATCCCCGGCAGGAGTGTGATGCTGTTCGTGGGGAGCGCCCCGCGGCGCTTCCTATACTTCGCCATCTCGAGCATGGCGCCCCTGGGCGCCGCGGAGAACACGATGATGCGAAGCGATCGACTCGCGTTGATGGCGGTCCTGCTCGGGCTCGGCGGTTGCGCCGGCCTCAGCGAGCAGGAGTGCCAGGTGAGCGACTGGCGGACCATCGGATTCGAGGACGGCGCGGCGGGGCGTCCCGTCGGGAACATCGGCAACTATCGCCAGTCTTGCTCGAAGTACGGCATCACGCCGAACCTCGACGCGTACCGCAGCGGACACGAGGAAGGCGCTCGCGAATTTTGCAAGCCCGGAAACGGCTTCGAGGCCGGGCGCAACGGCGCGCGCTACGCGGGCGTCTGCCCGGCCGATCTCGAGCCCGAGTTTCTCGCGGCCTACAACCAAGGCCATCATCTCTACGAGCTCGAATCGACGCTGCGCGCGACCACTCAGCAGATCGCGTACAAGAAGGACGAGCTCGAGAAGCTGAAGAAAGCGTCCATCTCGAATGCCGCCGCCATCGTGAGCGACGACACCCCGGCCGCGGACCGCGCCGCGCTGCTGACCCAGACCGCGGACAACGCGAAGCGCCAAGGTGAGCTCGAGAAGGAGATCAGCTCGCTCGAGGCGACGAGGGTACTGCAGGAGCAGGAGCTTCTGAGCTATCGCGCCACGGTCGCGGATCGTCTCTGACCTCGACCGAATCGTTCGACTCTACAGCGATCGGAACAGCGATCGCTACCGCCGCCGCGGGCGCGGCGGGCTCGGCGAGCGCGGCGGCCGCCGCGC
>DASTSM010000345.1:0-4968 GCA_035760685.1 Gammaproteobacteria bacterium
GTCGTCGCGCAAGTCATAGGTCAGCGGCGAAGGCTCGCGCCGCTCGATGACGCGGCGCGCGTGCTCGGCGATGTCGCCCTCGAGGCAGCCGCCGCTCACGAGGCCCTGATAGACGCCGTCGGCCGCGATGAGGATGCGGTGGCCCGCCTTGGTGTACGTGGAGCCGAGCGTCTCGTAAACGGTGGCGAGCGCAAGCGGGCGGCCCGTCGCGCGCCAGGCTTCGAAAGTCTCGACGATGCGGCGTACGCTCATGATGGGCCCGAGAGCATAGCAGAAGGCCGGCGAGTGCCGGCGCCGCCGGAAAATGGGGTGCCGGGTATCGCGCCCGCCCGAAAAATGGGGTCTGACCCCATTTTTCGGTTTTCCGGCACGGGCTCGGTTGCGCCTCCCCGGGGCGGACTTTAGACTCGCTCTCCTTTGCGTCCGCGGCGGCCGTCGCGGCGACGCGAGAGCGGGCAGAGACCACCGTCGAATAGAAAGTGACTAAGCCAACGAGAGAAGAGGCCGAGCAGGCCGTAAGAACGCTCCTCTACTGGGTCGGCGAGAATCCCGACCGCGAGGGGCTCAAGGGCACTCCGGGGCGCGTCGTCCGCGCGTACGAGGACTGGTTCAGCGGGTACAACGACGATCCCGTCGAGTTTCTGCGCCGCACCTTCAAGGAAGTGGACGGCTACGACGAGCTCGTGGTCCTGCGCGACATCGAGTTCGAGTCGCACTGCGAGCATCACATCGCGCCGATCATCGGCAAGGTGCACATCGGCTATCTGCCGGACCGCAAGGTCGTCGGCATCAGCAAGCTCGCCCGCGTCGTCGAGACGTTCTCTCGCCGTCTGCAAGTCCAAGAGACGATGACGGCCCAGATCGCGCACTGCATTCAAGACGTGCTGAAGCCGAAGGGCGTCGGCGTCCTCGTCGAGGCGACGCATCAGTGCATGACGACGCGCGGCGTACGCAAGCACGGCGTCACGATGATCACGAGCCAGCTGCTCGGGCACTTCCGCTCCGATCCCCGCACGCGCGCGGAATTCCTCAACATCATCGGTCACCGCCTGCCGGCCTAGCCCGACCCCGGTTCCGGAGCGCCGAGCCTCCTCGCGAAGCTCCCTGACGGCGCGGCGCGCGAGCCGCTACACTGATGCTCATGGCGAGCGCGCGGCGCTGGATTTTCCCGGCCGGTAAGGACCGCTTGATCGACGGCGGCGACGAGATCGGCCGCCACTACGTCGCGGACGAGGCTCGCACCGTCAAGTTCCTGCTCGAGCAGGCCCGGCTTCCGCGTGCGCGCGCAGAGACCGTCCAGCGCGATGCGCGCAAGCTCGTCGAGGCGATCCGCAAGCGCCATCACGCGGCCGCCGGCCTCGACGCGTTCTTGAGCGAATACGATCTCTCGTCGGCCGAAGGCATCGTCCTCATGTGCCTCGCGGAGGCGCTGCTCCGCATCCCGGACGCCGAGACGGCGGACAAGCTCATCAGCGAAAAGCTCGGCGATGCCGACTGGCAAGCGCACATCGGCGCGAGCGAGTCGCTGTTCGTCAACGCATCGACGTGGGCCCTCATGCTGACGGGCCGGCTCGTGCGCCCCGACGAGGTTCCGAGGCAGTCGCTGCCGAGCTTTCTCGCGCGGCTCATGGACCGCGTCGGCGATCCCGTCGTGCGCTCGGCGCTGCGCCAGGCCATGCGAATCCTCGGTCACGAATTCGTCATGGGGCGCACGATCGAGCAGGCGCTGCACCGCGCCGCCGAGCAGCCGGACTACTGCTACTCGTTCGACATGCTCGGCGAGGCCGCGCTGACGCGCGACGACGCGGAGCGCTATTTCGCGGCGTACCTGCGCGCGATCGAAGCGCTGCGCGAGACGGGCGGCAACGCGGACATCACGACGGCGCCGAGCATCTCGGTCAAGCTCTCCGCGCTCTCGCCGCGGTTCGAGTATGCGCAGAGCGCGCGCGCGGTTCCGGAGCTCGCCGCGCGGCTCGAGATCCTCGCCGCCGCGGCGGCCGAAGGCGGCTTCGCGCTGACGGTCGACGCCGAGGAAGCCGACCGGCTCGAGCCGACGCTCGCCGTGTTCGAGAAGGTGTTCAAGATGCCGAGCCTCGCTCACTACTCGGGGCTCGGCATCGCCGTCCAGGCCTATCAGAAGCGCGCCTGGCACGTGCTGCTCTGGCTCGAAGAGCTCGCGGCGTCCGAGCGGCGCGTGATCCCGGTGCGTCTCGTCAAGGGCGCCTACTGGGACACCGAGATCAAGCGGGCGCAGCAGCAGGGGCTCGCGGGCTATCCGGTCTTCACGCGCAAGACGAGCACGGATGTTTCGTACCTCGCGTGCGCGAAGCTCCTGCTGCTCGCGAGCCCGCACCTGTATCCGCAGTTCGCGACGCACAACGCGCACACGGTCTGCTGGGTGCTCAACGTGGGCGCGAGGAGCCGCTTCGAGTTCCAGCGCCTGCACGGCATGGGCGAGCAGCTCTACGGCGAGCTCATGACGAGCCCGAGCTTCGACCGTCCCGTGCGCGTCTACGCGCCCGTCGGCAGCCACAAGGATCTCTTGCCGTACCTCGTGCGGCGGCTCCTCGAGAACGGCGCGAACACCTCGTTCGTGCATCGGCTCACGAGAGCCGACGTGCCCATCGAGCAGCTCGCGGCCGATCCCGTCGCGGCGACCGAAGCGCACCTGAACGCCCTGCCCCATCCGCGCATTCCGCTGCCGGTCGACCTCTTCGGCGAGGAGCGCAGCAACTCGCGCGGCTGGAATCTCGCGGACGGCGTCGAGCTCAGGCGCCTCGCCGCCGACCTCGAGCGATCTTCGGGTCCGTGGCAGGCCGGCCCGATCGTCGGCGGCAAGCGCATGCCGGGGGCCGAGCTCGAGCAGCGGGACCCGGCCGACCGCCGGCGCGTCATCGGCCGCGTCGCGGTCGCGACGAAGGCCGGGGCCGCGGAAGCCGTCGGCGCCGCGGCGGCCTTCCATCGCGAGTGGAACGAGACGCCGGTCCGCGCGCGCACGGCGATTTTGCGCCGCGCCGCGGAGCTCTTCGAGCAGGACGGGCCCGAGCTCATCGCGCGCTGCGTCGCGGAGGCCGGCAAGACGGTCGCGGACGCCGTCGCCGAGGTCCGCGAAGCCGCCGACTATCTGCGCTACTACTCGAGCGAAGCCGAGAAGCTCTTCGCGGCGCCCGTGAAGCTGCCCGGGCCGACCGGCGAGCACAACGAGCTCAGGCTCAACGGGCGCGGCGTCTTCGTCTGCATCAGCCCCTGGAATTTTCCGCTCGCGATCTTCACGGGGCAGATCGCGGGCGCGCTCGCGGCGGGCAACACGGTCATCGCGAAGCCGGCCGAGCAGACGCCGCTCGTCGCGGCGCGAGCCGTCGAGCTGCTCGCGCAGGCCGGGCTTCCGTGGCCGGCGCTTCAGTTCCTGCCGGGGCCCGGACCGGAGCTCGGCGAAGCGCTGCTCTCCGACGCGCGCGTCGCGGGCGTCGCGTTCACGGGGTCCGTCGAGACCGGGCGCGCGATCGCGCGGACGCTCGCGGGACGCGACGGGCCGCTCGCCGCGCTCATCGCCGAGACGGGCGGAGTCAACGCGATGATCGTGGACAGCTCGGCCTTGCCCGAGCAGGTCGTGATCGACGTCGTTCAGTCCGCCTTCAACAGCACCGGGCAGCGTTGCTCGGCCCTGCGCCTCCTGTGCCTGCAGGAGGACATCGCGGACCGCGTCATCGAGATGCTCGTCGGCCACATGGCGGAGCTCGTCGTCGGCGATCCGGCGCTGATCTCGACGGACGTCGGTCCCGTCATCGACGAGGAGGCGCACGCGGCGCTCTCGAGCTACGTCGAGAGCCGGCGCTCGCGCATCGTCTACCAGACGCCGTTCGACCCGTCGGAAAGCCGCGGGCTTTTCCTCGCCCCGACGCTGATTCGCCTCGATGCGGCCCGCGAGCTCGCGCAGGAGGTCTTCGGTCCGGTCCTGCACGTCGTCCGCTACGAGGAGTCGCAGCTCGAGGCCTTGATCGACGACATCAACTCGACGGGCTACGGCCTTACGCTCGGCGTGCACAGCCGCATCGATCGCGTCGCGAGGCAGATTGCGCGGCACGCGCGCGTCGGCAACGTCTACGTGAACCGCAACATCATCGGGGCGCAAGTCGGCGTGCAGCCGTTCGGGGGCGTCAACCTCTCGGGCACCGGCCCGAAGGCCGGCGGTCCCCACTACCTGCTCCAGTTCGCGAGCGAGCAGACCTATACCGTGAACACGATGGCCGTCGGCGGCAACGCGACGCTGCTCTCGCTCGACGCCGAGGAGCGGTGACGCCGCGGCGGCTCGCGTCGGCTAGGGCGCTTCGCGGAAAATCGGCTCTGACCCCGTTTTCGACACCGACCCCCTTTTCGACAGTGCGGTGCTGCCGCCGAGCCGCGGTCATTCGACATAAGCGCCGCCTCGGCGCAATCGCGGCAGTGTCAAAATCTGACTCTCTGCGTCAACGCGACGCTACATAACGTGCGATCGCCGCCTTCGGAGCCTTGCGGCGCCTCGCTCTTCGCCGCTGGCACGCCGGTTGCTTGAAGTTTCCGGCTATTCGATGGTTCGGGAGGACGCCCGAGATGGAAGTCAGGATCGTTCACGATGACGAGTCGGCCGCATGCGTCGGGCCGGACTACGTGCGCGTCAGCGCGTGGTGCGATCCCGAGCAGGACACCGTCACCCTCGCGACGATCGAGCGCGTCGTGCACAAGCGCCCGGACGACGAGCGAAGCGCGACTCGCATCAAGACGCTGCTCGCCGAGCGGCCCATGTCCCCCGACGCCGCCCTCGAGCTCGCGTGCAGCTACGCCGAGCGCAAGAACATCCCGCTCGTGCTCTCCGACATCCGCCTCGACGCGCACCGGTAGCCGGAAATTGGGGTCAGACCCCAATTTCTCGAGACCCCGATTTCTCGCGAGCGAAAATGGGGTCTGACCGCATTTTTATTCGAGCGGGCG
>DASTSM010000346.1:0-5083 GCA_035760685.1 Gammaproteobacteria bacterium
GTGCTCTGACTCGAGTCCGGCTACGGCGGCGGCCCGCCCCCCCGGGTAGGCAGGGCTCAGCGGCCCGCCCCCCCCCGGGTAGGCAGGGCTCAGCGGCCCGCGCGCGGGTAAGTCACGCTGAATACGACGCCGCTGCCGTCCGGCAGATCGTCGGCCTCCGCGCGGCCGCCGTGAAACTCCGCGATCAGCGCGACGATGTGGAGCCCGAGCCCCAAGTGCGGCTGGCCGTCGTCGCGGCTGCGCATCGAGACGAGCGAGTCGAAGAGACGGCGCCGCATGCCCTCGGGCAAGCGCGGTCCGCGGTTCGCGACGCTGAGGCGGACGTCGGCGCCGTTCTCGGCAAGCTCGATCTCGACGAGGCTGCCGGGCGGGCTGAACCCGACGGCGTTGTCCACGAGCTTGTCCATGAGCTGCGCGGTGAGCTCCGCCGATCCGAGCACGTCGGCGCGCCCGGCCGCGTGAATGCGGCACGCGAAGCGGCGCTCCGTGTAGATGTCGGCGTAGGCCTTGGAGCACGCATCGACGACGGCCGCGAGATCGAAGACCTCGGGCACGGTGTCGCCGACGGCCTGCTCCATGCGCGTCGCCTCGCTCATCGCCGCGAGAATCGCATCGAGCCTTGCGGCGCCGTCGCGCAACCGCTCGAGATAGGGCCGCGCCGCGGGCGACTCCACCTCTTGCTCGAGATTGTCGAGCGACGTCGAGACGACGGCGAGCGGCGTTCTGAGCTCGTGGGACAGCTTCCCGGCCAACGTCTTCAGGTACGACGTGTGCTCGCGCAGACGCTCGAGCAGCCGGCCGAAGCTCCGCGCGAGATCGCCGATCTCGTCGCCGGACGCGCGGCCCGGCAGCGCGGCCTCGATCTCGCCCTTCGGCCCGAGCGCGGTCTCGGCGGCGCGCGCGAGACGCCGGACGCGGAACGAGAGCAGCGTCGCGAAGCCGAGGAGGCCGATGGCGGCCACGGAAGCCGCGAGCAGCGTGAAGGTCATGAGACGCACGAGCGCGCGGTTCGTCACCGTCAGGATCGGATCGCTCGCCTGCTCGAGCAGCACGGCGCCCTCGACGGCGCCGTCTCGAAGAATCGGGGCCGCCGCGGCGACGACCGCGCTCCCGCCGGGCCCGTCGCGATACCAGGCTGCGCCCGGGTGCCCGGCCAGCGCCGCGTCGACCGGGGCGCCCGAGATGCGGCCGGGGCGCGGCTCGAGGGCCGAGTACGCCGGATCGTCGCGGCGCAGCAGCGCTTCGAAGAGGCCGTCGAAAGGCCCGGCCCGAAGCGCGGCGGCCGAGTCGGACGCGGGCGCGACGGAGCCCGACGCCGCGAGCATCCAGCCGCGCTTGTCCAGCACTCGGAAGCGGCTGCCCGTCTGACCGAACTGCGCGATCACGGCCTCGAGGTCGGGACGCGCGCGGATCAAGGGTCCGGGCGGCCCCGATAGGTCCCAAGTCTTGGCGACGGCAACGGCGTACCCGGAGGGTCCGGAGTCGACGTCGATGCGGGCGATGCCGAGCGCCGCTCCGACGAGCGAGAGCGGCACGCGCGCCTCGACCGCGAAGCCACCGGCAGTCTCGTGCCACGCGGACAGCACCCGGTCCTCGTACGCGCCCGCCGACTGAAAGAGCGGCGGTTCCGTCGCCTGAGCCCGGAACACGCCCGGCGCGCCCGTCGCGAGCAACAGCCAATACACGGAGCCTGAGTGCGGCTCGAGCGCGAGCACGACGCGGTCGCCGTAGGGTGGCTCGCCGGGCGGCCCTTGGTAGACGACGTCCCGGTCCTCGGTCTCGAGATAGACGTAGAGGTAGCGGCCGAGGACCCCGGTCCAATAGCGCGTGCCGCTCTCGGCGCTTTCGAGCGCGCTGCCCGACGGATCGGCGCGCGACCAGTCGTCGTCGAGCAGGCCGTCGATGCGCGGCTCGAGGCCGAGCGTCTCGGCGTAGATCGCGCTCGCGCCGTCAAGCGCGGGACGCACGGAGTCCGTTGCGCCCCGTGCGGAGTCGATTGCCTCTGCGGCGGGGCCGGCTGCGTGCGCTGCGGCGGGCTGGGCGGCCTCGAGGGACTCGTCGTCGTCGAGCGCGGCCGCGACCGTCGCCGCGCTCGCGAGCAGCGCGCGCTCGAGCCCGCTGCGCAGCGCCGCCTCCATCTCCTGCACGAACCTGTAGCCCGTCCAAGGAAGAACGAGCGTCAGGAGACCGAAGGCCAACAGTTGCTTCCGCAGTGACATCGGCAGAGTTCGTCTCCGGCGGCGCGGACGGGATCGGACGCGCCCGGGCACCGCCGGTCAGCACTATACTCGGGTGCGAGGACGCGGGCTCCGCGCCCCCCGTCGGTCGAATGCCTCTGAGAGAGATGGACCCTCGAATCGCCACCCTGCTGGACGCCTGGTTCGGCCCGCCGCCCGACGGCCCGGAAGCCGCCGACCGGCTCGTGTCGCGCTGGTTCGTACCGGACGCGAAGAACGACCGCGAGATCGAACGGCGCTTCGGCGATCTCGCCGCATGCGCCGCCCGGGGCGAGCTCGACGTGTGGAGAGGCACTGCGCGCGGCCGTCTCGCACTGATCCTGCTGCTCGATCAGATCCCGCGCCAGCTGAATCGAGGCACGGCGGCGGCCTTCGCGCAGGACGCGAAGGCGCTCGAGCTCGCGCTGACCGGAATCGAGCGTCGCCTCGACCTAGAGCTGGAGCCGCTCGAACGCGCGTTCTTCTACATGCCGCTCCAGCACGCGGAAGCGCCGGCGATCCAAGACCTCGCCGTGCGCAAATACGAGGAGCTCGCGGCGGAGCCGTCGATGCCGCCGCATCTCGCGCAGGCGCTCGCCAAGTTCGCCGATTACGCGCGAGCGCACCGTAACATCGTCGAGCGGTTCGGCCGATTTCCGCACCGCAACGCGGCTCTCGGCCGCGAGACGACCGCGGACGAGGCCGCGTATCTCGCGGAGGGTGCGCCGACCTTCGGCCAATAGGGAACGACATCTGGAGGAATCGAATGCGAAGTCTCAACGGTAGGCGCATCGCCATCGTCGGCGGGCTCAGAATCCCTTTCTGCCGCGCCTACACGGCCTACGCGCGCTGCTCCAATCAGGAGATGATGAGCGCCGTGCTGCGCGGGCTCGTCGAGCGCTTCGCGCTCTCGGGCGAGCGGCTCGGCGACATCGCCCTCGGCGCCGTCATCAAGCACTCCCGCGATTGGAATCTCGCGCGCGAGTCGGCGCTGTCGTCGGGGCTCGCGCCCGAGACGCCGGCCTTCGATCTCCAGCGCGCGTGCGGCACGAGCCTATCGGCCGCGATCCTGATAGGCAGCAAGATCGCCGTGGGGCTCATCGATTCCGGGATCGCCGGCGGCACGGACAGCATCAGCGACATGCCGATCGTGTACCCCGACGAGTATCGGCGCATCGTGCTCGAGAGCTCGCGCGGCAAGACGCTCGGCCAGCGCCTCGTGCCGTGGCTCGGCATCCGGCCCGCGCACTTCAAGCCGAGCTTCCCGCAAGTCGTCGAGCCGCGGACCGGCCTGTCGATGGGGCAGAGCATGGAGGTGACGGCGAAGCAATGGGGCATTACGCGCCTCGAGCAGGACGAGCTCGCGCTCGCGAGCCATGTGCACGCGGCCGCGGCCTACGACGAGGGCTTCTACTCGGATCTCGTCGTCGAGTTCAAAGGCGTGAAGATGGACAACAACATCCGGCGCGACACGAGCCTCGAGAAGCTCGGCCGGCTGC
Source organism: Gammaproteobacteria bacterium (assembly GCA_035760685.1). GTDB lineage: Bacteria > Pseudomonadota > Gammaproteobacteria > Steroidobacterales > Rariloculaceae > ZC4RG20. Next base: position 3,716 of record DASTSM010000346.1, read on the forward strand.
CGCCGGTGTTCGACCGCGCGGCCGGCACGTTGACGGCCGGCAACAGCACGCCGCTCACGGACGGTGCGTCCGCCGTGCTGCTCGCGTCCGAAGACTGGGCCGCCGCGCACGGCCTGCCCGTGCTCGCGTACTTGACCTACGCGAAGGAGACGGCGGTCGACTTCGTCAACAAGGAAGGGCTGCTCATGGCGCCGGCCTACGCGGTCGCAGAGATGCTCGACGAGGTCGGTCTCGCGCTTCAGGACTTCGACTACTACGAGATCCACGAGGCCTTCGCGGCGCAGACGATCACGACGCTCAAGGCCTGGGAATCGGAGAAGTTCGCCCGCGAGAAGCTCGGCCGGGACCGGCCCCTCGGCGCAATCGATCGAGCCAAGCTCAACGTCAAGGGCGGCAGCGTCGCGATCGGGCATCCGTTCGCGGCCACGGGCACGCGGCTCGTCGCGACGCTCGCGAAGCTGCTGCACCAGCGCGGCGGCGGGCGCGGCCTGATCTCCGTCTGCACGGCGGGCGGCATGGGAGTCACGGCGATCCTCGAAGGCGCGTGAGACCGAAGGCGTGGAGCGGGCGGCGGCGGAAGATCAGCCGTCAGCCCGCGAGCGCGAGCACGTAGGTCACGAGCCAGGGCAGCAGCACCGCCACGAGCAGCGTCGAGACGAGCACGATGCCCGCGACGTCGTCGGGATGGCGCTCGTAGCGCGCCGCGAAGAGATAGTTGAAGACCGCGGTCGGCATCGCGCCCTGGAGCACGAGCACCGCGAGCGCGAGGCCGTCGAGCCCGACCAGCTTGCCGACGCCGAACGCCGCGGCGACGCCGAGGGCGAGCCTCGCGCCCGCGATGCCCACGGCGAGCCCGAGGCGCGTGACCTTGAGCCCGCCGAGCGTGTTGCCGAGCGCGAGCAGCATGAGCGGGATCATGAGGTCGCCGAGCAGGCGCAACGTCGTCGCGAGCCACTCGGGCGGATGCAGGCCCGCCGCGAGCAGCACCACGCCGATCGCGGCCGCATAGGCGACCGGCGTCGCGGCGAGCGTGCGGAACGCGGGCATTCCGCTCTGCAGCATCGGCGTCACGATGAATTGGCCGACGGAATTCGTGACGTAGACGGCGACGGCGAGACCGAGGCCGCGCTGTCCGAACGCGAACAGGCAGAGCGGCAGGCCGAGGTTGCCCGTGTTGCCGATCGCGAGCGCCGGCAGGAAAGAGCGGATCGGGAGACCCACGGCTTTGAGGATCGCGAAGCCGGCGGCGATCATGGCCCCGAGCATTGCGATCGAGGCGAGGACCATCGTCAGAAAGTCGCCGAGCTGCATCGTGAGATGCGAGAGGCTGTCGACGATGAGACACGGTCCCGCGACGTTCATGATGAG
>DASTSM010000347.1:0-19771 GCA_035760685.1 Gammaproteobacteria bacterium
AACGGCCGGCCCCAGACTCCGCTCAGGTCCGGCTTGCCGTCGGCGCGGCGCGGCGTGGGGGCGTTCGCAGCCTGCGACGGCGGCGGTCCCTCGAGCGTCCAGTCGAGAGGCTGATTCGTCGGCTTGATCGCGGCCTTGACGCTCGCCGGCACGGGCATGATGACGTACATCTGGCCCGTTTCCGTCACCGTCGTCGTAATGTCGCGGACGACGGTGCCGTTCTTCTTCTCCGTCATCTTGCCGGCGTAGAACGCCTCGGCAGGGTTCAGCGGGTTGTTCCAATCCTTGTAGTTGCCGTAGGTGAACTCGTACGTGTCCGCGCCGTTCTTCACCACGACGCTCTTGGCCATGAATTTGTCGTCGAGCGTGGCGGTCGCCGTCGCATCGGGCACGCCCGGGATCGGGAACGTCAGCACGGGCGTGTTGCCTTGCCATTCGACCGACGTCTTACCTGCCTTCATGACATCGGCCGGCACCGTTTGCGGCCTGGCCGCCAGTTGAGGCGGGTTCGGGTACTGCGTGCCGGCCATTGCGGCCTTCCACGCACCCTGCGGGCCCGACCACAAGCGAATCATCCGCTCCTCTACGGTCTCCGGCATCGGAGTGGCCTTGCCTTGGCCCGGGATCAGCTCGGCCCCCTGAATGTCTTCGTCCCAGGCATAGGCGCCGCTCAGGACTTCGATATCGGAGCAGCTCTGACCATTGGGCCGAGTGCCCGTGATCCGGATCCGCTCACCCGAATCTCGGTAGCTGATGTCGGCTCGGTACAGCGAAACATTGCAGGGCTGTCCGTCCACTTGCATGGTGCCCTTGCCCTGATAGTCGAGCGTCATGATGAGATCACGCTCCTCGGTGCTCCGCAGCATGCCCATGTACCAGGCCCAGTTGAACAGCACCGACTTCAGGTCCTTCGCGTCGGGCGCAGGGGTGTACGGCGGCTCGCCCCGGCCGCGAAATTGCGCGCCTTGGCCGCCCCCCGCCGCCGCTGCCGTCTCGGCGCTTCGAACCTGCTCCTGAGCGCTCGACAGGGACGGCACGCCGATCATGAGCGTCGCTGCGATTGCGACCCGTGTACAAATCATTCTTTTTCGCGACGCCATAGCGATCTCCATCTCCGGTCGAGGGTGCGGTTCAGTGCTTTACTACTCGTTGGGGTTCGTACCTACGACGCTGCCGTCCTCCCGCTTGATCGACTTGAGCGCTCCCAGCGGCGCCCCGTTCCGTGCCGGCGTGTACGTCACGGTCAACTTCTCGCCGATCTTGAGCGCGTTCGGGCCGACCTTCGTGATGCCGCGCTGAGCGAGCGCCGTCGCCGAACCGGTCGTGAACACCCAATCGGTCGTCGTGCCGTCGGCGTTCGCTACCTTGAGCGTTACCGACCCGTGCGGGTTCACGAACTTGATGGCCGCCAGCTCGCCCGTGACTTCCCCCTCCTTCGACGGGTCGTAGACGCCGGCGGTGGAGTGATGTGCCTGCACCGGCGCGGCGACCAGACACCCCAACATGACGACACATCCCAAAGCGCGTGCAATCATTTGTGCCTCCAAAAGTTGTGATCGGCACCGGGTGCCACCACATAGCCATCGAAAAGAACGGGACATCGTCCCCCAGTGCGGAGCAGCTTGCAGCACGCCGGGGGCTCAAATCAAGCGGTCAAGGGCGCGGTCCGGCCGGCCACGAAACGGCGCGAACGGAGCTGCCTGACCTCAGCTTACGCACTCGTCGGTTCGGCCGAGACGGGCTCGAGCGTCAGCGTCCCTTCCGGAAGTACACCACCGTGCTCTTCGGATACACGTGCCTGTACACGGGACGCAGCAATGACTTGAGCGCCGCTTTCGGCGAGAGCCAGCCCGACGTGCCGTTGCAAAGCAACCTCAGGCTCGGACGGATCGGCTCGAGGCCGGCCGCGCGCCCGAACCGCTCGAGTGACCTCGGTTCGAAACCATTCAGGTGCTCGAGAGGATGCACCGGCCGGATATCGTCGAACGATAAAGCTTCGAACGCCTTGCTTTTCTCGGCGGCTCGGAGCGCCGCGCGGCAGTTCGGCACGCTGATCCGCAGGAGTCCGCCCGGCGCGAGCGAGGACGCGAGGTGCCGCAGCGTTCCCGCCGGATCGACGAGATGCTCGAAGACCTGTTCGGTATTCACGAAATGGAAGTGGCGCCCGGGCAGCTCGTTCCATTGCAGCACTTCGACGCCCATCGAGCGCGCGTGCTGCTGACGGACGAGCGACAGGTCCGACCCGGCCACTTTGCAGCCGAAAGCGAGCGCCATGCGCGCCCAGACGCCCCAGCCCATGCCGAAATCGAGCACGTCGATCGACGCCGGACGCTTGCCGAAGTGCTCGATCAGGAACTGCACCTCTTGCGCGAGCAAGCGATAGTCCTCTAGCCGATAACGTTGACGCTCGCCGTCCGGCGGCGTCGGCGAGATCCATTGGTCGTAGATGGTCTGCAGCAGCTCGGGTCCCGGCGCGTAGCGCTGATAGCCCAGTGAGCAGTCGGCGCAGCGAACGAGCTCGTAGCTGAAGCCGTCCAACGGCGTCGTGTCCGGCGGCCGGTGATAGTACGTCTTCAAGAACGTATCCATGACCGGGTCCCGATACGGAATGCTGAGCAGGACGCGAGCCTCGCGTCCGCCGCAGCTCGGGCATTGCTCGCGCTCGACCAAGGCGGGCGCGGCCATCATGCGATGGGCTGGTTGCACTAGTTTCCCCCAATTCGTGCGGTGACGACGAGGCGCGCGCGGGCGAACCGCGCGCTGTGGACTTTGCGCCAAGATGCAAGACATATGCCACCGCTTCCGAGCCCGAGAGGCTCACGGCACGTGGGAGATTGCGGATCCTGAAGCGGCTTGGTCCCTGTTCCTTTTTAGCGCGAGCTTGCGGGTATGGCGCGAGCTTGCGAGAGGCCTCCCCCCAAAATGATCAGCGGTGAAGTGGCAGGCCTACTTGGCCGCCTCGTTCGCGAGCATCTCGGGAGTCGGCGGAGCGGTGTCCTTGGGGTCGGAGCCCTTGTGCTTGTCGGTGGCCGGCAGCGGCGCGCCGTTCGCGATCCCGAAGCCGATTTTCTCACCCGCGAGCTCGGCGTAAGCGACATTCACGTTCATGTGCGCCCGAGCGAGCGGCGTGTTGCCGTACTCGAGCCCTTTCTTGATGTGGGTATCGAGCAGCGGCGCGAAGTATTGGTTCTTCTGCAAGTCGGCGACGGCCATGCCCGGAGGGTCTCCGCGGTCATAGTGAAGCTTCGCGGCGTCGACCAAAGCCCGGTCGAAGCGGGCCAGGCGCACGAGTCCGGCCCAAGTGTTCATATGACCATGGCCTTCCTCGACGAGATCGACCTTCCCGTCCACGGCCTTGACGAGCGCTTCGGTCTCTTCGGCGATCGCTTCCGCACCGCCGGCGGGCAGGAACGGCGCCATGTTCCACGCCATGACATCGCCCATGCACAACAGGCGCGCGGCGGGGAACAGCACGAACGTATCGCCGTTCGTGTGGCCGCGGCCGAAGTGGTAGAGCTCGATCCGGTCGGCCCCCGAGCCGATCGTCATATGATCCGTGAAGGTCTCCGTCGGCAGGAGCTTGGGATTCCCGCGCGGTCCGCTGAGCTCTTCTTTCGCGCCCTCGTTCATGACGATGCGTACGTTCGGATACTGCTCGCGGATGTAATCGTTGCTGCCGACATGATCGGGGTGGCTGTGCGTGTTGATGATCAGCTTGATCGGCTTGTCGGTGACCTTCTTGACCTCGCCGAGGATCGCCGGGCCGTTGCCGGGCATCTTCGTGTCGACCAGGACGACGCCGTCCTCCTGCACGACGACGAGCGTGTTTCCGCCGCCGCCGAAGATCTTGTAGATGTTGTCTTTGACGCGCTCGATCGGCTCGGGCGGCGGAAGCGGGGAGCGCCGCGGCTGCGCACCGGCAGGACGCCCGGGCGCAGCGCCGGGAGCAGGCTGGGACGGTTGTTGCGCCGCGGCCGATGCGGCCAGGCTGCCGGCAACCAGAAATGCTAGAACCACTCTCATCTTCATTCCGCCTCTCCGTATCGGGCCTCGAATCGATCCCGTCGTGCACTTGGCTCACCGAGCGGGGCGAGCGCCGCGCTAGTCTTACATGGCGGCGGCGCGCGGGCCAGCGCACGCGCCGAGGGAGACTGACAAGTCCGGTTAACCCCAATGCCTCGACCGATTCCGCCGCGGCCCCGGGTTTGCGCGCTACGGCCGCTCGAGCGCCGTCAGGACGTAGCTGACCGAAGCCTCGCCGCCGGCCGGAACCTTGATCCGCCAGACGAGCTCGCCGTTCTTGCGCTGTGCGCGCGGCGAAGACTTCCGCACCTCGAGCGAGGTAAAGCGATCGCTCACACGATGCCGCACCTCGACCGCCACGGGCTCTCGCTTGTCGTTCATGACCCGGTGCTCGACCGTGACGGTCACGCGTTCGAGCCCGTCGCCGCGCGCGTCGCCATCGAGCGCCGCCGTGACCCGCGCCGCGAGGTTCAGCGCGCCGCCGATCTCGAGCTCCACGGCCGAGCCGACGGGTTTGTCGGCGAGGTCGGCGCCGCCTGCGAAGACCTCGCGCTCTTCGTAGGGCTCGAACACGCGCACTCGGCCGCTCGGCAGCGGCTCGCCGAGACCGTCGCCGGCGCGGTTTTGGAACGCGAGCGTGAGCGTCGGGATGACGTCCTCGTCGGCGCCCGTTGCGTCGAGATCGTCGAGCTCGTAGTTGTAGAACCGCTCGACCTTCACGGCTGGCTTGTCGAGGAACGCGACTTGCTTCGTCTGCCGTGCCGCGAGGTCGGTGGCGATCGGCAACCGGTAGAGCTGGTAGTCGCCGAGCGCCTCACGCCTCGCGATTCGCGCGCCCGTCACGACGACTTCTTCGATCGACGGGGCGTAAAAATGTTTTCCCTCCCGCAACCGCTGATCCAGCGTCGCGGGCGGCGGCGTCGATTCGCGGCACTGCGTGAGCAGCGCGAACGCATCGCGCGCGGCGTCGGCGTCGCGCTCTCGCCGAGCGTCGGCCGCGCCGTCCCCGCCGTCCCGCGCGGTCGCCGCATCGCCGCGCGAACCGCCGTCGCTCGCGTCGACGAGGTTGAGCCTCCCGGCGACGATCTGCACCTGCGCCTCCGCGAACGACGTGCCCGTCGAGTTCGTGAGCGTGATCCAGCCCCTGAGCGCGAGCCGATCGCTGCGAGCGTTCAAGCGCGCGACGTAGTCGGAGCTCCACGAGAACCCATGCGCGAGATAGCTGACGGTCAGGGTGCGTTTGCCCGGCGCGCCCGCCGCCAGCCGCACGGACAGCCGCGGCTTCGCGAGCAGCGACTGCGGCACCTCCGAGAGCTCGAGCCGTTCCGGCAGCCCCGAGCAGTGCAGCGCTTCGCTGCCGTCCGGGGTTCGAAGCACGATGCCGTCGCCGGCCGCGAGAATCGTCGCGGGCATGCGCATGACGCGGCCCGTCTTCGGATTCGTGCGCACGATCGTCACGGTCTTGCCGATCGAGCGCTCGAGCAGCGACGCGGGCGTGAGCCGGTCGAAGTCGAAGTTGCTCTCCGCGAGCGTCCGGTCCGCGCCGTTCAGCACGGCCGATTGCGGCAGCAGCGTCTCGACCACGTCCTCGAGCACGAGCGTGAACGGTCCGGCCGGCAGGTCGACCGTGCGCGTCTCGGTCACGAGCGCGAGGTCGTCGCGGTAAATCGTGACGGACACCGCATCGGCGCGCGGCGAGGTCACGACGACGTCCTCGTCCTCGTCCGCGCACGCGCGCGCCGCGGCGAGCAGCGCCGCGAACAAGACCGCGACGGTCACCGCACGCCGCATCGCGACTAGCCGCCCTGGCGAATCGTGAACGCGAGCTCGGCGTCGCCGTTCGCCGGCACCGGCACGTCCCAGGCGAAGCTCGTCGCGCTCGTGCGCCGGCCTTCGATCGACTGCTCGCGCACTTCGTTGAAGCGCGGCAGACCCTGCTGGCGGATCGTGACCGTGACCGGCGACGTGCGTGCGTTGTGCAGCGCGTAAGACATCGCGTAGTCCGTATCGCGGCGCGACACTCGGGTCGTCTGGCGCAACGTCGGCTGCACCGTCACGTCGAATGCGTCGCCGATCTTGATCGCGAGCTCCGAGCCCGCGCTCGTGTGGCCGATCTGATCCTCGCCGACGAACTGCGGCGCGCCGCGCGCATCGCGCGCGTAGACGCGCACGACGCCGGCCGGCAGCTGCTCGCCGAGCCCGGCTTCCTTCGAGTTCGCGAAGCGCACGCGAACCTCGGCCGAGATCGGCTGCTCGAGCGACTGGAAGCCGTAGAACGTCTGCTCGTAGCCCTTGTCCGCCCGCACGCGGTCGGCCGACAGGAAGCTCACCTGCTTCGTCTGGTTGTTCGCGATCGTGGTCGCCTGCGCAATCGGATAGACGTAGTAGTCGGCGAGCTGTTCGCGGTTCGACGATTCCGTGCCGGCCGCGCGCCGTACGTTCGGCGCGCGCGGGCGGATGCCGACGACCTGGTTGTCGCTCACGTTCACGTCGCCGGCCACGAGCTGCGCGTGCGCGTTCTCGAACGTCGTGCCCGAGCTGTTCGTGAGCGTGATCCAGCCCTGCAGCGCGACGGAGCCGTTGGGCTCGTCGAACACCGCGACGTAATCCGCGCGCCACGAGAGCCCGTGCGACAGATACGCGAGCGTGACGTCGCCGTTCACGGGCCGCTCCGCATCCACGAGCACCGACAGCGTCGGCGTCGCCCGCAGGTTCGGCGGCACCTTGTCGAAGATCACGCGCGACGGAATGCCGTCCTCGCGCAGCACCTCGATGCGCTCCCCGATCTTGAGCACGACGCCGCCGACGGTCGAAAGCACCTCGGCGGTCTCGCGCGTCTCCGCGCCGGTGCCGGGATTCGTGCGCACGATCTGCACGTTCTGTCCGACCGCCTTCTCCATGAGCTTCTGCGGCGTCAAAAGATCGAAGTCGAAATTCTGCTCGAGCAGCTCGACGCCGGCTGCCCGAAAGCTCACGGTCTGCGGAATGATCGCAGCCGACACGCCCTTGAACTCGATTCGGCGGCGGCCGGCCGCGAGCTCGAGCGGACGCACGTGCTCCACGAGCGCGAGGTTGTCGTTGTAGATCGTGAGCGACAACCGCTTGTCGGGCCCGTCCTGCGCGCCGCACGGCGCGGCCGCGAGCAGCGCGCAGCCCGCGGCGATTCCGACCAACCGTTTCATCGCGGCTCCTGTAATTTTCACGCCATGCGGCATTATCGCGCGCGAGTGGGTCGCCGCGAAGCGGCGGGCGGCGGGACGGACGGCAGCTGCCCGTAGGCCGGCTACGCCGGCCTGTCCCTGAGCAGCCGCCGCAAGATCTTCCCCGACGCCGACTTCGGAATCGCCTCGACGAAGTCGATGCGCCGCACCTTCTTATACGGCGCCACGCGCTCGGCCACGTAGCCCATGAGCTCGTCGGCCGTCGTCTCGCCCTTGCGCACGACGAATGCGCGCGGGATCTCGCCCGCGTCCTCGTCCTTGAGCGGCACGACGGCCGCGTCGGCGACGGCCGGGTGCGAGAGCAGGACGGCTTCGAGCTCGGCGGGCGGCACCTGCATGCCTTTGTACTTGATGAGCTCCTTGAGCCGATCGACGATGAAGAAGTGGCCGTCCTCGTCCGCGTGGCCGATGTCGCCGGTCCGGAACCAGCCGGCGTCGTCGATCGCCGCGCGCGTCTCCTCGGGACGGTTGAAATAGCCGCGCATGACCTGCGGGCCGCGGACCCAGATCTCGCCGTCCTCGCCGGGCGCGACGTCGCGGCCCGTCTCCGGATCGACCACGCGGCATTCGGTGCTCGGCACCGGAGGCCCGACCGAGCCGTGCTTGATCCTCGCGGGATCGTCCGACGTGATGTGAGTCGCCGGGCTGGTTTCGGTGAGGCCGTAGCCTTGCTGGAGCACGCAGCCGATGCGCTGCATGCACTGCTCGATGACGTTCGCGCCGAGCGGCGCCGCGCCCGAGAAGAGCTTGCGGATCGACGAGAAGTCGTGCCCGTCGATCGCGGGATGCTTGGCGAGCGCGACGACGAGCGGCGGCACGACGTGCAGGAGCGACGCGCGATGGCGCGCGACGAGATCGAGATAGGGCTCGAGCTCGAACTTCGGCATGACGATCATCGTGGCGCCCGACCAGAGGCCGAGCAGCGCGATCGCCGTGAGCCCATAGATATGAAAGAGCGGCAGGAACACGATCGTCGTGTCCTCGGCGTGGATGTAGTGGCTCGCCCCGTCGGCCTGGAGCACGTTCGCAACGAGGTTGCGGTGCGTCAGCATGACGCCTTTGGGCAAACCCGTCGTGCCGCTCGAATAGGGCATCGCGACGAGGTCGCTCGGCTCGATGACGACCTCCGGCGCGCCGCCGCGCCCCGCGGCGAGCACGGCGAAGGCGAGTGCGGAGCGGCGATTGCCTCGCGCGCCGCCCGATCCGAACGCGCCGAGCGCGGCTGCCGCGCGTACGCCGGTACCGACCGCGCCCGTTTCGAGGTCGTCGAACACGACGACGCGCTCGACGGCTGTGCCCTCGATCGCCGCCGTCCACGCCGCCGCGAGCGCCGCTGAGGTGAAGAGGATCCGGGCCGCGGAGTCGCGAAGCTGCTTCGCGAGATCCTCCTTCGTGGAAAGCGAGCTTACGGTCGTGACGACGGCGCCAAGCCGCGCGATCGCGAGCACGGCAATGAGATACTCGGGCGTGTTGGGCGCGAAGATCGCGCAGACGTCGCCCTTGCCGATGCCGAGCCGCGCGAGCCCGGCCGCGGTCCGCTCGACGAGCTCCGGCAGCGCGGCGTAGGAGATCGCGCGGCCGGTGACGGCGTCGACGAGAGCAGGGCGGTCGCCGCCTCGTGCGGCGGCGCCGGTCAGGACGAAGTCGGCGAGCGGCGTCGAAGGAATATCGACCGGGGGATGCGGGCTCAAGTGCGTCGCGGCGCCGGCAACCCCCTCCGCCGGCGCGCGATTTCCAACCTTCTTAGTCAGCGGGGGCGCGGATGGCTTGCTCATAGCCGCCTCGGGGAAATCGTTATTGAGGTCCGATCGGCGCGGGCGCCTGGCTAAAAAATCTAACCATACTCCAGCGCAGAGTGCTCGGCTCGAGCGTGGCTCGGCCCCGTCGGCATGAACATGAGCGCGTCGCGCTGCATCGAAACGTTCGGCGTGGCCGGGGGCGCTGGGGGCTCGGTGTCGTTGTCTCCGCGACGTTGGCTTTAGCTGTCCGCCGCTTCCAGAACGCGGAGTCGCTCTTCAAGACCCCCGACTACCGAGGTCCAAACCGAGTCCGGAAAGCCTGAGGGCAGCTCTTCGCCGGCGCGGGCAATAGCGCCAGGCGCGCGGTTCAGCAGGTCCGCGAAGATGCCTCGAACTGTCTGCGCCGGCAGCCTCGCGGACTTCGCCGCCTGCACGAAATGCCGAGGCTGTATCGTATCGACGATGTAATGGCGGTTGTCGCCGACGGACATCGCCAGCTTCATCTCGTTGCGCCTGAGCTGTTTCGCGTCGAGCAACGGCTGCGCCGACATCACGTCGTACAGCGGCGTCAGCTCGAATCCTCCGCCCGGTCGCAGGAAGATGCTGAAATTCTTTGCGTGACCGTCCGTAGCTCCGAGCAGCCAGAAGATGATTTGCGCCCGCAGGACCGCCGCGAGATCCTTCTCGGGCGTATCGCTGGCCTTGAAGAGATCGAGCAAGTCGCGCATGCCGGGCCCGCCATCGGCCTGATACTTGAGCGCTGGCGGCACCGAGAGGGCCTGGCAGCAATCTTCCTGCGGGACGCGCAGCAACCGGCCGTCTTGCGTCCATGTGCGATCGAATCGCTCGACGACGAGCACGCGTTCGTCGGCGAAATCTCTGATCTCCGTCTTTGCGACCGTCAGGCCGAGGGTCTGCGCGAGGCGCATGCACAGGTGCTCATTCTCGACGCTGCGTGAGAGATCGATGCCGTCGCTGCGCACGCCGATTTGCGGCTTGAGGATGTGCGTGGTCGGTGCGCCGCCGCTCGGAATGTGCCACCCATGCTGCCAGAACAGCAGCGCGGTCTTTTGCTGCGCGCCCGCAATGGAAATTCGGAATTCGCGCCCCTTTCGGATGCCGAGAGGCGCTGCGCCTAGATCGGCGATGATCTGCGCGACCTGCTCGTCGTCGACGGGCTCCCCCGCAACCCGGCCGGCGGGCCCTGAGTCCGCGCCTTCCGGAAGGAATTGCAGCGCGCCCACGCAGTCCCGGCCGATTGCCGCGAGCAGGCTGTAGGCGTCGACGCCTTCCGCGTTTGACTGCGCGGCAACCTTTCGCCGAACGTCCTCGTCATCGGGGAGCAGGTTTTCGAAGACCGCAACGACCCGTGCGCCAGTGTAACGGTCCTCGCGGAGCGGCAGCGACATCGAGACGGCGAACGTGTGTTCCCAGCCGAGCCAAGACGGGTCGTACCGGAAATCGATGGCGCCGGATGGCTCCTTGGTCAGGCGGCCGACGAGCCGCCCGTTGAGGAATACATGCAGCCGTACGTGCGTCTTCTTGCGCGCCATCAGAACACGGTCTCGACATCCGCTCCGCCCTTGCCGCGATCCGCGATGACGAGCTGAAGGTCCAGCGCCGTGAGGGCATCGAGCAGCGTGCGCAATTGCGTTGCCGGCTCGCCTTTCTCCAGCTTGGAAATCGTGGCTTGCCGCAAGCCGATCCGGCCTCCGAGCTGGGCTTGCGTGAGACCCCGTTTGCGGCGCTCGCGCCGAACGATGGCGCCTATCTGAGCCGCTGTTCTTGCGATATGGCTCATGAGAGTGGATTCACCTTCCAGTTTCGCTGATACGAGACAGCGTATAAAGGACTTATATACGCTAATTCGAATAAAGCGCTATTATACGCCTGCGCGTATGGCGGCAACCAACGAGTCGCGCGCCCCGCTTCGGGGGCAGCGTCACAGCAGTGACGGTGAAAAAGCCAGTCCGTCTAGCGAGTTAGGCGAAGTCTGGGCAGGGCTCAGGGCGAGGTTCGGCCGAACGTTTAGCCGCTTTCCGTGAGCGCGATCGCGCTGATCGCAGTGGCCGGACGCATCCGACTCGCTGCGCCGAGCCGCTCGAAGCCGTCGGGCGCTACGCGCTTGCCGCCTGTGGCTCGTAGATCTGAATCAGGTTGCCGCAGGTGTCCGCGAACACGGCGATCGTCACGGGTCCTGCCGAAGTCGGCTCGCGCGTGAACACGACGTTGCGCTTCTTGAGGCGCTCGTAGTCGCCGTGGATGTCGCCGGTCTCGAACGCGGTCAGAGGAATGCCCTGCTCGAACATCGCTTCTTGAAACGCCTTCGCGGCCGGGTTCGCATTGGGCTCCAACACGAGCTCCAAGTCGTCGGGCCCTTCCGGCGAGACGACCGTGATCCAGCGGTACTGTCCGACGGGGACGTCGTGCTTCGCCCGAAAGCCGAGAACCTCCGTGTAGAACCGAAGCGCCTTGTCCTGATCGTCGACCAAGATGCTCGTGAGATTGATTCGCATGGCCGCCTCTTAAGCGTGGTCGGGAGCAACGGAGTCTCGCACGGCACGCGGCGCCGCCGCTTCTCGAAAATTGCGGAAGACGGAGGCCGGCAGGTGTTCCATGAGCGTGAGGCAGCCCGGAGTCAGCTCCTTCGGGACGATTCCCGGCGCGCCGCCGGCCGCGTGCATTCGCCGCCGAAACGCCGAGGGCGGCTCGCCGACGCGGGCGGCGAAGAGGGCGCTGAAGCTGCCGACGCTCGAGAACCCGACCTCCATGCAAACGTCCGTCACCGAATGCCGGCCCGCGGCCAGCAAGCGCTTCGCACGCTCGAGACGAGAACGCACGCGCAGCTGGTGCGGCGTCACGCCGAACAGCGCCGCGAATCGCCGAATGAAATGGAACGGCGACATGCGGGCCTCGCGGGCTAAAGCCTCGACGGGGGCGCGGCATTCCGGCCGCTCGAGCTTCTCGCGAGCGCGGCAGAGCGCGGCGAAGGCTTCGGCTTCGAGCTTCACCTTGGGACCGGCCTATGCTTCGCGGGCATGACTGCGTGGGGGAATTTGGGATGAGTCGGGTTCAACGCGTATCGTACGCATCGTACTACGCGGCCGCCGCACGCGGCATGCCCGCCGCACACGGCATGCCGTAACGGCCGCACGGACGAGATGCTCGGATGATCGCCTGGCTGCAAGACCTGCGTTACTCGCTGCGCGCGCTCGCGAAGCGGCGCCTCCATGCCGTCATGACGATCGTCGTCTTCGCGCTCGCGATCGGCGCAAACGCGACCGTCTTCAGCATCTACGACGGGCTCTTCCTGCGCCCGCTGCCGTACCCCGACGACGCCCGGCTCGTCATGGTCCACAGCGCCCCGAGGGCCGGGGCAATGCCGAGGACGGCGAACAACGAGGGCGACGCCCGCGCGAGCGAAAGCTGTTCCGGCCGCCCTTCCCCGTCGAGCGTGCGAGACTCACGCAGAGCGAGGCGACTCCCGGCAACGACCGCGTCGTCGTGCTGAGTCATCGGCTTTGGGCGACGCATTTCGGCGCGCAGCCCGACGCCGTCGGGCGCGACGTTCGGCTCAACGGCGAGACTTTCCGGGTCGTCGGCGTGATGCCGAAGGGCTTCAATTTCTTCGAGCAGCCGATCGATGCGTGGCTACCGTTCGCGTACACCTCCGAGCAGGCGGCCGAAAGCCAACGCGGACAAGACGCCGGCGTCACGGTCGGCCGCCTTCGGCCCGGCGCAACGCTCGTGCGTCTCACTCGGAGCTCGCGGAGATCGCGAGGCGCAGCGTGCAAGGGGAGGCCGCATCGGCGTTCGCGGAGGCGACGGGCTTCACGGCCCGCGCCGAGTCGTTCCGGGAGAGCAGAGTCGGCGATCTCGAGCAAATCCTGCTGATCCTTCAAGGCATCGTCGTCGTCGTGCTGCTGATCGCATGTGCCAACGCCGCGAACCTCCAGCTCGCGCGGACGCTCGAGCGGCGTCGCGAGCTCTCCGTGCGCGTCGCGCTCGGCGCCGATCGCCGGCGGCTCGCGCGGCTCGTCTTCCTCGAGAGCCTCGCGCTGGCGGTCGCGGGGGCGCTTGCCGGGCTCGCGATCGCGAGCGGCGGACTCGCGCTCGTGCGCGCGCTCGGGCTCGATCGGTCGACCGGTACTCGACCCCCGAGGCGAGCGCGCGCTTCTACGAGCGCGCGCTCGCGGAGCGCGGCGTTTTCGAAGCGGACTCGTCGTCGTGCAGCTCGCGGCCGGCGTCGCGCTGCTCGCGGGCGCGGGTCTCTTGACGACGAGCTTCTATCGCATCGAGCGGCGCGGACCGGGCTTCGACCCCGACGGCGTCTGGAGCGCGAGCGTCGCGCTTCCGGAGGTTCGAGCAGCGGCAGCAGCGCGGAAAACGCTGCGGCGAGCACCGCGATGCCGGCCGTGAAGCCGAGGACTTTCGGATCGAGCGCGAACTCGACACGACTGGGATGCCCCGACGGTCTACTGGCACTACAAGCAACGGCCGCCCGCGGTCGCCGTGTTCGCGCTGCGCACGTCGCTCGTCCCGGAGTCGTTAGCGGCGCCGGCGCGCGCCGTGCTCGCCGGCATCGATCTCAACCTCGCGCTCTACGACGCCGTCTCCATGGACGTCCACATCGCGCGCTCGCTCGGCCCTCAGCGGACGCCCAGGGTGCTGACGCTCGTGTTCGCGGTTATCGCGTTGACGCTTGCGATCGTCGGGATTTACGGCGTGCTGACGTCCTCGGTCACGCAGCGCGTCGCAGAGATCGGCGTACGCGTCGCGCTCGGAGCGGGAGTGGCCGACGTCGTCCGCATGATCGTCGCGGAAGGCGGCCGGCTCGTCGCGATCGGGGCCGTCGTCGGCAGTGCGGCGGCGGTCGGCCTTGGACGTCTGCTCGCGTCGCGGGTCCAGGAGGTGCGGCCCTTCGAGCCCGCGGTCCGAATCCGCGGCTTTCAGGGCTGCCCCGACTCGAGACCGAATGAGACGATTTAGGGTGGCTATCGGTCGTTGACGCACCTTTCGATCGGTCTATCATCATGCCCATGCAGCCCGAGTCTCTCGAAATCCTCGAGAAGGCAGACGTACCGCCGGCGCAGGCACGCGCGATCGTTCGGGCGATCGAGATCGAAATCGCCGGGGCGAAGGACACGCTCTCGACGAAGCAGGACGTGTTGCTGCTCAGACAAGACGTTCGCGAAGGAACGTCCGGGCTCGCGCAGGGACTGCGCGGCGAGATGACCGAGCTCCGTCAGGGACTGCGCGGCGAGATGTCCGAGCTCCGCCAGGAGCTGCGCAAGGAGATGTTCGAGCTCCGGCAGGAGCTGTCGCAGAAGATGTCGGATCTCGCTCAGAAGCTGCGTCAAGAGACGCAAGAGGTTCGACTGGAGCTCAAGCGTGAAATGTCCGAGCTCCGCGGAGAGCTCAAGGCGGAGATTCACGCCACCGTGAGCGGTGTTACGAGGCAAATGTACATGGCGCTGCTCGGCCAAATGGCCGTGCTCCTCGGCTTCATCTACTTCTTTACGACGCACGTAGCGCCTTGAGCTTCGCTCTCGGCATTGCCGGACCTCCCGCGATCAAGCGGGACTGCCTTTCGCCGCTTCGTCCATTCGCGATAAGCCGTTCGCGTGCGCGGAAGCGGCGCGGAAAACCTCGGAGACGCTCCATTGCGTAGCCCTCTATCTTTTGCAGCGACACGCTTCTACGCCGACTCCCGTCTACGGCGACTTCGCGTCTACGCCGACTCGAGCGAGCCTGCATTCGATTCGTGCACGCACTACGTCGACTCGAGCACCGCGGCTACCGCGCGCGCGTAGCGCAACCACGTCGAGGACTCCGCGGCCAGGTGCCGGCGCCCCTTGCGCGTGATCTCGTAGTACTTGGCGCGGCGATTGTTCTCGGAGAGGCCCCACTCGCTCGCGATGAGCCCGCGCCGGTCGAGCCGGTGCAGGGCCTGATAGAGCGCCGCGTCGTCGAGGCCGAGCTGGCCGCCGCTCCGCTCGCGGATCCATGCGGAGACGCCGTAGCCGTGCTGGGGGCCTCGCGTGAGGGTCCTCAAGATCAGCAGGTCGACGGTGCCCTGCAGGTGCTTGAGCCGGTCTTCGGCCACCCGGGCTCTCCCCTTAGACGTTTAGGGGGAATCTGGCACGAAACGAAGGCGAGGGCAAGCGGCCGCTCGGGCGCGCGCTTGGATGCGAGCGCGGCCCGCGACACTTTATAAGGAACCGAGGGCGAGGCCCCTACCCCCCGATGCCGCGCTCCTCGAGCAGCGGCTCGACGCTCGGATCGCGGCCGCGGAACGCGCGATAGAGCTCCGCGAGATCGTGCGTGTAGCCGCGCGACAAGATCATCTTCCTGAAGCGATCCCCGTTCTCGCGCGTGAGCCCGCCGTGCTCGGTGAACCACGCGAACGCGTCGTCGTCGAGCACTTCGCACCAGAGATAGGCGTAGTAGCCGGCGGCGTAGCCGTTCGACCAGATGTGAGCGAAGTAGCTCGAGCGGTAACGCGGCGGAATGGCCGGCAAGTCCACGTGGTAGCGGGCGAGCGCCTGCGCCTCGAACGCATCCGTCTTTTGCAGCGGCGCGTCGGCCGGGAGCGTGTGCCAATCCATGTCGAGCAGCGCGGCGGCGAGATATTCCGTCAGCGCGAAGCCCTGGTTGAACGTCTTCGCCTTCCTGATCTTCTCGATCAGGGCTTCCGGCATGGGCGCGCCGGTCTCGTAGTGCCGGGCGTAGTGCGCAATGACCGTCGGATCAAGGGCCCAGTGCTCGTTGAACTGCGAAGGGAACTCGACGAAGTCGCGCGGCACGTTCGTGCCGGCGAGGGTCGGATACTCGACGTCCGAGAACATCGCGTGCAACGCGTGGCCGAACTCGTGAAACATCGTCGTGACGTCTTCGAACGTGAGCAGCGCGGGCTCGCCCGGCGCCGGTTTCTGGAAGTTCGCGACGTTGTAGACGACCGCCTTGGTGCCGAGCAGGCCCGACTGCTCGACGAAAGCGTCCATCCAGGCGCCGCCGCTCTTGTTGTCGCGCTTGAAGTAGTCGCAGTAGAAGAGCGCGAGCGAGCTGCCGTCGGCATCGAACACCTCGAAGACCCGCACGTCGGGGGCGTAGACCGGGATGTCCTTCCGCTCCTTGAAGGTCAATCCGTAGAGCCGGTTGGCCGCGAAGAAGACGCCGTCCTCGAGCACGCGGTCGAGCTCGAAGTAGGGCTTCATCACGGATTCGTCGAGCTGGTACTCGGCCTTTCGGACCTGCTCCGAGTAGTACTGCCAGTCCCACGGGGCGAGCGTGAACTTTTCGCCGCGGCTCTCGATCAGGGCTTGAAGCTTCGCGGCCTCCGCGCGCGCCTTGTCGGTCGCCGGGCCCGCGATGTCGGTCAGCAGCTTGATCGCGGCGTCCGGCGTTTTCGCCATCTGATCGTCGAGCGCGTAGGCCGCGAACGTCGGAAAGCCGAGCAGCTTCGCGCGCTCGGCGCGCAGCTGCGCGAGGCGCTCGATGACCGCGCGCGTGTCGTTCCCGTCGCCGTGCTCGGCGCGCTCGGTCGAGGCGACGAAGAGGCGATGCCGCAGATCGCGGTTCTCGAGCAAGGCTTGCGCGGGCTGCTGCGTCGTGTTCTGGAGCGGCAGCACCCACTTGCCGCGCAACCCGCGGCCCTCCGCGGCGGTCGCCGCCGCGGCGACCTCGCCCTCGCTCAATCCGGCGAGCTTCGCGCGGTCCTCGACGACGACCGCGCCCGCCTTCGTCGCGGCCAGGAGCTTGTCCTCGAACTCGGTCTCGAGCTTCGACTCCTCCTGGTTCAGCGCGCGCAGCGTGGCCTTGTCCGCCTCCGAAAGCTCCGCGCCGGCGCGCACGAAATCGCGGTGGTAGCGCTCGACGAGACGCTCGCCCTCGGGGGACAAGTCGAGCGCGCCCCGCCTCGCGTAGACGTCCTCGACGCGGGCGAAGAGCTTCGCGTTCAAGTAGATCTCATCGTAGTGCGCGGCGAGCCTCGGCGCTTCCTTGGCCTTCACTGCCTGCAACGCATCGTTCGTGTTCGCCTGCGTCAGGCCGAAGAACACGCGCGTGACGCGGTCGAGAAGCGCGCCGGAGCGTTCCATCGCGACGATCGTGTTGTCGAACGTGGGCGCGGCTTTCTGGTTCGCGATGCGCTCGATCTCCTCGATGTGCCGGCGCATTCCTTCTTCGAGCGCGGGCTCGAAATCGGAGTCTCGGATCAGATCGAAGCGCGGCGCGCGAAACGGAAGCGAGCTCTCCTCGAAGAACGGGTTCGTGCGCGCCGGGGCGTGCGCCGTGCTCGATTCGGCGGCGCCGGTCGCGCCCGGGCCGGCCGGGGACGGCACGCGCTGCACGGCACTCGAATCCGGCCCCTGAGCGTGGGCCAGGACGGCAGCGGCCAGGGCCAGCGGAAGCAAAAGCGTGCGGAAGTGCATCTCGGCTCCTCGGGGGGGATGCAGGGGATTCTACAATGCCCGGCACCGGTCCTGAGGATGCGCATCGCTCCTAGGGGGAAATCGTGACGACCGAGCAAAAAACCGCACTCATCACCGGCGCGACGAGCGGCATCGGCGCCGCGTTCGCGAGACGCTTCGCCCGCGACGGCTACGCGCTGGTCCTCACGGGCCGCAGAGCCGGCGAGATCGGAGCGGTCGCCGACACGCTCCGAGCCGAGCACGGCGTCGACGTGCGCGTGATCCTCGCCGAGCTCTCGGAGGCGGCGGGACAAGACCGCGTCCTCGCCGCCATTCGCGAGACGCCGCGGCTCGAGGTTCTCGTCAACAACGCCGGTTTCGGGCTGCGCGGCCGGTTTCACGAGGCGCCGATCGACGAGCTCATGCGCATGCTGAACGTGCACGCCGCGGCGACGTCTCGGCTCACGCACGCGGCCCTGCCGTCGATGCTCGCGAGAGGCAGCGGCGCAATCATCAACGTGTCCTCGATCGCCGCCTTCCAGCCGTATCCCGGCAACGCGATGTACGGCGCGAGCAAGCTGTTCGTGAACGGCTTGAGCGAGGCGCTGCACCTCGAATTGCGCGGCACGGGCGTTCGTGTGCAAGCGCTCTGTCCGGGCTTGACGCGCACGAACTTTCAGGCGCGGCTCGGCGAACGTCCGGTCTATCCGGACCGAGGCTTGCGCCGAGCGATGAACGCGGACGAGGTCGTCGAAAGCTCGCTCGCGGCGTTGGCGAAGGATCAGGCCGTCTGCGTGCCGGGCCTGCACAATCGCTTCGTGACGCTCATGACCCGCAAGCTTCCTCGCCCGTTCGTCTACCGCGTCATCGGCAGGATGTTCGACGGCCGAGCGAGCAGCCGTTCCCCGAGCCCCGCTAAGTAAAGCAGGGCCCGAGCTCGCGCACCTCGACGGTCGCCCATTGCGCGGCCGGACACTCTGCCGCGATCTCGAGCGCCTGCTCGCGCGACTCGCACTCGAGCAGGAAGAAGCCGCCGACCATCTCCTTGGTCTCGGCGAACGGGCCGTCGACGAGCTTCGTCTTGCCGCCTCGCACCTGCACGCGGGCGCCGACGGCGTCGGTGCGCAGCGCCTGGCTCATCTTGAGGAGGCCCCGCGCCTTGAGATCCGCGCTGAACTCGAGCATTCGGTCGTAGACCGCCCGGCCCTCGGCCTCGGTGCGCTGCGCGCGCTGGCCGTGGGGCTCGACGATCAAAAGCATGTAACTCATGCGGTTCTCCAATCTCGGGGGGCGTGCTGCGCACAATTTAGCCGATGGCTCGTTCGGTGTCGCGCGTGGGCGCAGCGCTCTTTTTTTCCGATCCCGGGGAGCGGCCCCTATGTCCCGCAATGCCTCGAACGACCAAGATGGACGCGACCGGAATGCGTTCGGGGGCCAGCGATGCGAACACCGGCTTTCTCGCGTTTCACCGCTCTCGTCTTCTTCCTGGGCTTCGCGGCAGCACAAGGACCGGCGCGCGCGCAAGCGCCGGGCGCGGGCTCGGCCGGCGCCGGCCGCCTGGAGGAGGTCACGGTCACGGCCCGTCGCGTCGAGGAGAACCTCCAAGACACGCCGATCGCGGTCTCGGCTTTCACCGGCAATGCGCTTCGCGACAGGCAGGTGTTCGATACGACCCAGCTCGATCAAGTCGTCCCTAACCTCCAGTTCTCGAACAACGCGCCGCTCGCCGGCAACAACAACTCGTCGCAGGTCTTCATCCGCGGCATCGGCCAGACGGACCCGACGTCCACGGTCGATCCCGGCGTCGGCCTCTACTTCGACGACGTCTACTTCGGCAGCGCCGTCGGCGGCACGATGGAGCTTCGCGACATCGCCTCGATTCAAGTGCTGCGGGGCCCGCAGGGCACGCTCTTCGGCCGAAACACGATCGGCGGCGCGATCCTCGTCTCGACCGTCGAGCCCGGCGACGAGCTCGGCGGCACGGTGCGCGGAAGCGCGGGATCGGACAGCCTCGCGGACGTCTTCGCCGCCGTCGACGTCCCGATCTCGGACGCGCTGAAGACCCGCTACTCGGTCGGCAGGCGCGTGCAGGACGGCTACGTCACGCGGCCGGACGGCACGGACCTCGGCGACACGAATACGTGGACGGCCACGGCGAAATTCGCCTGGACGCCGACCGACCGGCTGACGGCGCGCTTCGCGCTCGATTACACGAAGGCCGACGAGAACGGCTCGCCGCTCGTCTTCGCCGCGATCAACGAGGGCGCGACGTTCCCGCGCGTCGCGAGCCTCGACGCGGGCTGTCCGGGCCTCACCGACGTGTTGCCGCCGCCCGGGCTGCCGGACCAGCCGGCCGTGCCTCTGATCCCCGATCCTC
>DASTSM010000348.1:0-3075 GCA_035760685.1 Gammaproteobacteria bacterium
GCCGCGCGCTCGAAGGCGTTCGCTCGGAGCGGCTCTCGGAGCGCGGCGTGCCCACGCCGCGCCGAGCTCGAATCGTCGGCGACGAGTCCGCGCGCGGCGAGGGGAGAATCGTGCCGATACGGGCGATTTCGCGCCGACACAAACGATCTCTGGGCACCACGCGGCGCGGCGCCGCTGGCTTCGGCCGCGACGCGCTTCCCGCGCCGTCACGCGATCGGGCCGCGGAACACAGCAGCGAAAACTCCGCAAACACACCGGCTTCGCCGCTCGCCGCACGGCGCATGGAGCCCTAACGTCCCGTCGAACGCCCCGAATCACACGGCGGCATTCCGCGCCGCCGGGACTGCGGCGAGATTCGCAAGGAAACGGCGATGACCTACGTGAGCTTCCCGCATTTCGCCGAGCGCGACGCCGAGGCCGTCGCCGTGATCGATCCCGACGGGGTGCGTTGGTCGCGCGCCCGGTTGGCCCGGCTCGCAAGCCGAATCTCGCGTGCGCTGTGCGCGGCCGGGCTCGAGCCCGAGGACGCCGCCGCGATCGTCGCGCCGAACTGCGCCGAGTATCTGGCCGTGTATTTCGCGGCCATCGATGCGGGCCTGCGCGTCGTTCCCGTGAACTGGCACCTCGCCGAAGAGGAGCTCGCGTTCGTGCTCGCGGACTCGGAAACGAAAGCCGTTTTCGTGCACGCCCGTCTCGGGGCGGCGCGCCTCGCGAGCGTGCGCCGCGCAGCCGCCCGCTGCGAAGTCGCCGTCTCGATCGGCGCCGCGCACGGCTTCACGCCGCTCGAGGACTTCGTCGCGGCCGCGGAGCCTCGGCCGCTCGCGCCGCGTCCCGCGGGCCGTGTCATGCCGTACACCTCGGCGACGACGGGCCGTCCGAAGGGCGTGCTTCTGCCGACGCGAAACGCAGCGGCCGCGCTCGAGCGAATCGTCGCCTGGCACACCTCGCTCGGCATCGAGGTCGAGGCCGGCAACGTGCACCTCTGCGCGTCGATGCTCTATCACTCGGCGCCCCTCGAGGGCGCCGTGACGGCGCTGCACATGGGCCACGCCGTCGTGCTCGTGCACCGCTTCCATCCCGAGGACGTGCTCGCGCTCATCGAGCGTCATGCCGTCACGACGAGCTTCATGGTCCCCGCGATGTTCGTGCGTCTCGTGAAGCTCCCTGCCCGCGTGCGCCGGCGCTACTCGACCGGGTCGCTGCGCTTCGTGGTGCACGGCGGGGCACCGTGTCCGATCGAGATCAAGAAGCGAATGCTCGAGTGGTGGGGGCCGATCGTCTGGGAGTCGTACGGCGCAGCCGAAGCACAGGGCGTGATCGTGAGCCCGTCCGACTGGTTGGAGGCGCCGGGCACGGTCGGCAAGCCGATCTCGGGATCCGGAATCAAGATTCTCGACGAGCGCGGCCGCGAGCTCCGGCCCGGCGAAATCGGTCTCGTCTACTTGAAGCCGCACACGGGCGATCGCTTCGAGTACAAGGGCGATCCCGAGAAGACGCGCGACGCGTATCGCGGCGATTTCATCACCGTGGGCGACCTCGGCTACGTCGATGAGCAGGGGCGGCTCTTCATCTGCGACCGCCGCGCGGACCTCATCGTCTCGTCGGGCATGAACATCTATCCCGCCGAGATCGAGCAGGCGCTGCTCGAGCACCCGGCCGTCGAGGACTGCGCCGTATGCGGCGTCCATCACGATCTTTTCGGCCAAGTGCCGAAGGCCTTCGTGAAGGTCGCGATCGGCGCGGCGCCGGGTCCCGCCTTGACCGCGGCGCTGCTCGATTTTCTCGCGCGCAGGATCGCGGCGATGAAGCTGCCGCGCAGGATCGAGTACAGGCAGGAAATTCCGCGCGACCCGACCGGCAAGCTCTATCGCCGGCGGCTGCGCGAGGAGGACGAGCACGGCGACGCGAGCGCTGCCGAGCGCGAGAGTTGAGCGGCGCCTGCGAGCTTCGCGCTCGCCGCGTGCGATGCCGCACGGACCTTTGGCCGACACAGGGACTTCACGGAGGACGACATGGACGTCGTGATCGAAGATCGAGGCCGCGCCGATGCGGCGCGCGTCGAAACGAAGGAAACGGGAAGCGCAGTCTGCGGCGCGGAGATCGCGCGCGGGCCGAAGGCCGCCGCGGCGGTTACGGTCGCGCCGGAGCTCGGGCCGGCCGCGACGCTTTCGCCCGCGACCGAGACGAGCGCTCGGGCGGAGCCGTCGGCCGCGAGGCGCCGCTACGTGCTCGGGCTCCTCGTCGCCGTCGGCCTCGCGGCCTGGATCGATCGCAATGTACTCTCCGTGCTGCTCGAGTCGATCAAGGCCGATCTCGGCTTCTCCGACACCGAGCTCGGGCTGCTCGGCGGCACGGCTTTCGGTCTCTTCTACGCGGGCGTCGGCTTGCCCGTCGCGCTGCTCGGCGACCGCGGCAACCGCCGCTCGCTGATCGCTCTTGCGCTCGGCCTCTGGAGCGTCATGACGGCCCTCTGCGGTCTCGCGTCGGGCTTTGCGGCGCTGTTCTTGGCACGCGTCGGCGTCGGCGTCGGCGAGGCGGGCGGCACGCCGCCGTCGCACTCGCTGATCTCGGATCTATTCCCGCCCGAGCGGCGCGCGTCGGCGCTCGGAATCTTCTCCCTCTACATCCCGCTCGGCTTCCTGATCGGCTACGCCGGCGGCGGCTGGCTCGACGAGCGGGTCGGCTGGCGGCTCGCGTTCGTCATCGTCGGCCTGCCGGGCGTCCTGCTCGCGCTCCTCGTGAGGCTCACCGTGCGCGAGCCTCGCCGCGGCGCGCGCGAAGGGCTCGCGGACACGGCGGCGCCGGCGCCGCTGCTCTCGTCGTTGCGCGTCTTCTCGCGGCGCGCGTCGCTTCGGCATCTGCCGCTCGGCGGCGCGCTCTACGGCATCGGCGCGTTCGCGTCCGCCGTGTGGCTGCCCTCCTATTTCGCGCGCGCATTCGGCGCGGGCAGCGCGGAGGCAGGCGCGTGGATCGCGCTCGCATACGGCGCCGGCGGCGTCGCCGGCGTGCTCGCGGGAGGGTGGCTCGCCGATCGGCTCGTGCGGCGGAGCGGCGACGCGCGCTGGTACGCCTGGG
>DASTSM010000349.1:0-61655 GCA_035760685.1 Gammaproteobacteria bacterium
GACGCCTTCGTCGTCGCGTTCAGGATCCCGAATTTGCTGCGCCGCTTCTTCGCCGAAGGCGCCTTCTCGCAGGCCTTCGTGCCCGTGATCTCCGAGTACCGGAGCACGAGGAGCGCGGAGGAGACGAAGGCCCTCGTCGACCGCGTCGGCGGCACGCTGGCGCTCGTGGTGTTCGCCGTCACGGCCGTCGGCGTCGCCGCGGCGCCGATCGTCGTCGCGGTGTTCGCCCCGGGCTTCCTCGGGGACGACGGCCGCTTCGGTCTCACGGTGGACATGATCCGCTGGACGTTTCCGTATCTTTTGTTCGTCTCGCTGACGGCCTTTGCGGGCGGCATTCTGAACAGCCACCGGCGCTTCGCGGTGCCGGCGTTCACGCCCGTGCTGCTGAACCTCGTGCTGATCGGCTTCGCGGCGCTCATTGCGCCCCGGCTCGAGCGGCCGGGCATCGGTCTCGCCGTCGGCGTCTTCGTCGCGGGTCTCGTGCAGCTCGCGTTCCAAGCTCCGTTCCTGCACCGCATGCGCCTGCTGCCGCGGCCGCGCTGGGCGTGGCGCGACGCCGCCGTTCGGCGCGTGCTCGCGCTCATGCTGCCGGCCGTCCTCGGCTCCTCGGTCGCGCAGATCAATCTCCTCATCGATAACCAAATCGCCACGTTCCTGCCGTCGCACAGCATCAGCTGGCTCTACTATTCGGACCGGCTCTTGGAGTTTCCGCTCGGCGTCATCGGCATCGCGCTCGGCACGGTCATTCTGCCTCGCTTGTCCGAGCATCACGCGCGCGGTTCGGCCGATGCCTTCGCGTGCACGATCGATTGGGCGCTGCGTCTCGTGCTCGTCGTCGCGCTGCCGGCCGCGCTCGGCCTCGCGATGCTCGCGCGGCCGTTGCTCGCGACGATTTTCTTCGGCGGCGAGTTCACGCAGGCCGACGTGACGATGACGACCGCGAGCCTCCAGGCCTTTGCGCCGGGCCTCCTCGGCTTCGTGCTCGTCAAGGTCCTCGCGCCCGCTTACTTCGCGCGGCAAGACGCGCGCACGCCCGTGAAGATCGCGGTCGGCGCGCTCGTTCTCAACACGGCGCTCAGCATCGCGCTCGTCGTCGTGCTGCCGCGCACGGGTTGGGCGCCGCCGCATGCGGGGCTCGCGTTCGCGACGACGGCGTCGGGGCTGCTCAACGGAGCGCTGCTGCTCGCGGGACTCGTGCGCGCCCGAATTTATCGGCCGCTTCGCGGGTGGCGGCCGCTGCTGCTCCAGGTGGCCGCGGGCTGCGTCGTCATGGCCGCCTTCTTGGCGCTCGCGCTCGAGCGCGGCGGCGATTGGCTCGAGTGGAGCAAGGCCGACCAGGTGCCGCGTCTCGCGACGCTCGTCGTCGTCGCCGCATCGATCTACTTCGTGACGTGCTACGCGCTCGGGCTCAGGGTCGACGCGGTCCGCGTCGCGGCGAGGAAGCCGAGCTGATGGCCCGCAACGTCGAGGAAGCCTCGCGCATGGCCGCGGCAGCGTCGAGGAAGCCGAGCTGATGGCGGCGGCACCGCGGCCAGGCGGGCGGCGCGCGCGCCTGCGCCTCTACCGGACGCCGGCGGCCCTCGAGCGGTGCCCGGCGCCCTCGGGCCGCGCCGTCGCGATCGGCGCCTTCGACGGCGTGCACGTCGGGCATCAGGAGATTCTTCGCCGAGTCGTGGGCACGGCGGCGGCCGAAGGGCGCGCGTCGACGGTGTTCTCGTTCGAGCCCATGCCGGCCGAGGTCATGGCGCCGGACGATCCGCCCGCGCGGCTCACGCGCTTTCGAGAGCGCTTCGAGGTGTTCGAGGCGATGGGCCTCGAGGAGTTCTTCTGCCCGAGCTTCCGAACGCTCAAGAACCTCGCGCCCGAGGTCTTCATCGAGGCGCTGCTGCATCGCGCGCTCGACACGCGGCACCTCGTCGTCGGCCACGATTTTCGCTTCGGCGCCGGCCGCCGCGGCGGGCTCGAGGATCTCGAGCGCGCGAGCCGGCGCTACGGCTTCGACGTGACCGTCGTCGAGCCCGTCGAGCGTGCGGGCCGCCGCGTCAGCAGCACGGCGATTCGGGCGGCGCTCGCGGCCGGCGATCTCGACGCGGCCCGCGTCATGCTCGGCCGCGACTACAGCATGTCGGGCCGCGTGATTCGCGGCCAAGGGCTCGGCCGCGGGCTCGGCTATCCGACGGCGAACGTGAGCCTGAAGCGCCGCAGGTCGCCGATCGACGGCATCTTCGCCGTGCGCGTCGGCGGTCTCGACGACGACGGTCTGCTCGACGGCGTCGCGAGCATCGGCACGCGGCCGACCGTCGGCGGCGGCGTCGCGCTGCTCGAGGTGCTGATCTTCGACTTCGATCGCGACATCTACGGCGAGCACATCACCGTGCACTTCGTCCGGCGTCTCCGCGAGGAGCGCCGCTTCCCGAGCCTCGACGCGCTGAAGGCGCAGATGCGCCTCGACGTCGCGGAGGCCCGGGCTGCGCTCGAAAGCCGAATCGCGTAAACTCCGGCCCTTCCGCATCCCCGGACCTATGTTCGAGCCAGTACCTCCGCGTTACGACGGGCCCGCCCTCGAGAAGACGATTCTCGAGCTTTGGCGCCGCGAGGACGTGTTCAACCGAGTGCTCGCCGAAGGCGAGGGGCGCAAGCGCTTCGTGTTCTACGAAGGCCCGCCGACCGCGAACGGGCGGCCAGGCATTCATCACGTGCTCGCGCGGACGTTCAAGGATCTCTACCCGCGCTTCAAGACCATGCAGGGCTACCACTGCCCGCGCAAGGCCGGCTGGGATACGCACGGGCTGCCCGTCGAGCACGAGATCGAGAAAGAGCTCGGCATTTTCGACAAGAAGCGCATCGAGCAGGAGGTCGGCATCGCGCAGTTCGTCGCGAAGTCCCGGAGCTCGGTGCTGCGCTACGTCGCCGACTGGGAGGCGATGACGGAGCGCATGGGCTTCTGGGTCGACTTCGAGCACGCATATTTCACGCTCGACAATGCCTACATCGAATCGGTCTGGCATCTGCTCAAGCAGATCTGGGATCGCGGGCTCATCTATCAAGGCTACAAGGTCGTTCCTTACGACCCGCGCATCGGCGCGACGCTGTCGTCGCACGAGGTCGCACTCGGCTATCGCGAGGTCGAGGACCCTTCGATCTACGTGCGCTTCAAGGCACTCGGCGAGCCCGAGAAGACCTACTTCCTCGTCTGGACGACGACGCCGTGGACGCTGCCTTCGAACCTGCTGCTCGCCGTGCACCCGCACGTCGAGTACGTCTGGGTGAAGCGCGAAGGCGAGACCTTGATTCTCGCGCGGCCGCTCCTCGGCGCCGTGCTCGGCGACTCCGGCTACGAGATCGTGCGCAGCGCGCTCGGGCGCGAGCTCGACGGCATGCGCTACGAGCGGCTGTTCGACTATTTGCCGATTCCGGGCACGGCCGGCGGAGGCGGGGGCGCCGTGCAGGGCGGAGGCGGCTCCTCGGCCGGCGCGAGTGCATCGGCACCCGAAATTTGCCGCGTCCGCACGGCGGATTTCGTGACCGTCGAGGACGGCACCGGCATCGTTCACATCGCGCCCGCGTACGGTGAGGACGACCTCAAGCTCGGGCAGCGCCACGGGTTGCCCGTGCTGCACGGCGTCGGCGAGGACGGCTACTTCCTGCCCGAGGTCACGCCCGTCGCCGGCAAGTTCTTCAAGGAGGCGGATTCGACGATCGTCGCGCTGCTGCGCGAGCGCGGCCTCCTGTTCCGCGAGGCGCGTTACAAGCACAACTATCCGTTCGGCTGGCGCACGGGCGATCCGCTCATCTATTACGCGAAGAACGCGTGGTATATCCGCACGACCGATTTTCGCGAGCGCATGGTCGAGCTGAACCGCACGATCAACTGGGTGCCCGAGAACATCCGCGACGGGCGCTTCGGCAACTGGCTCGAGAACAACATCGACTGGGCGCTGTCGCGCGAGCGCTTCTGGGGCACGCCGCTGCCGGTCTGGACGGACGGCGCGGGCGACTACGTCTGCATCGGCTCGGTCGCCGAGCTCGAGCGGAGGTCCGGCCGCGACCTCTCGGGGCTCGACCTGCACCGGCCCGCCGTCGACGACGTGACGTTCGTGCACGAGGGGCGCGAGTACCGGCGCGTCGCCGAAGTCATCGACTGCTGGTTCGATTCTGGGGCGATGCCGTACGCACAGTGGCATTACCCGTTCGAGAATCAAGCCCTCTTCGAGAAGAGCTTCCCGGCCGATTTCATTTCCGAAGCGATCGATCAGACGCGCGGCTGGTTCTACACGCTGCACGCGATCGCGACGATGGTATCGGACAGCGTCGCGTACAAGAACGTCGTCTGCCTCGCGCACATCGTCGATCAAGACGGCAAGAAAATGTCGAAGTCGCTCGGGAATATCGTGAATCCCTACGACGTCTTCGACGCCGTCGGCGCCGACGCCTTGCGCTGGCACTTCACGGCGCGCGTCGCGCCGGACATCCAGAAGCGCGTCTCCGTCGAGATCGTCGCCGACGTCGCGAGCAGCTTCATCAACACGCTCTGGAACACGTACGGCTTCTTCGTCATGTACGCGCGCCTCGACGGCTTCGATCCGGAGCGCACGGTGCCCGTCGAGTCCCGTCCCGAGATCGACCGATGGGTGCTGGCGCTGCTCGAGGAGACGATCGAGACCGCGACGGCGGCGCTCGAGAGCTACGACGCGCTCAAGGCCGGCACGGCCATCGAGCGCTTCGTCGATCAGCTCAGCAACTGGTACGTGCGCCGCAATCGGCGCAGGTTCTGGAAAGCCGCGAGCGGCGACGACAAGCAGGCCGCGTATCTGACGCTCTACGAATGCCTCGACGTCTTGCAGCGCCTGCTCGCGCCGTTCGTGCCTTTTCTCGCGGAGGCGATGTACCAGAACCTCGCGCGCGGCGCCCGGCCCGGCGCGCCCGTCAGCGTTCACATGACGCGGTGGCCCGAGCGGCGCCTCGAGCGCCTCGACAGGGAGCTTCTCGCCGAGACCGAGATCGTGCAGCGCATCGTCGGCCTCGGGCGCGCCGCGCGAAACGAGTCGAAGCTCAAGGTGCGCCAGCCGCTCTCG
This sequence comes from Gammaproteobacteria bacterium, assembly GCA_035760685.1. GTDB lineage: Bacteria > Pseudomonadota > Gammaproteobacteria > Steroidobacterales > Rariloculaceae > ZC4RG20. Next base: position 5,076 of record DASTSM010000349.1, read on the forward strand.
CGGCTGCTCGTGCGCGTGCCGGACGACGCGTCGGAGCGTGCGGTCCAGCGGCAGCGCGAGCAGATTCTCGAGGAGCTCAACGTCAAGTCGCTCGAGCTGCTCGCCCGCGACGCGAAGCTCGTGAGCTACCGCATCAAGCCGAACCTGCCGCGCGTCGGGAAGCGGTACGGCAAGCTGATCCCGGCTATCCGCGAATACCTGCAGCGCGCCGACGGCGCGGCCATCGCCGCGGGCGTCGCGCGCGGCGAGAAGCACGTCGCCGAGATAGCGGGGCAGACCGTCGAGCTCGAGCCCGACGACTTGCTCGTCGAGACCGCGTCGGCGGAAGGCTTCGCGAGCGCCGAGGAGGGCGGCTACCTCGTCGCGCTCGACACGAAGCTCGACGGCGAGCTCGTCAAGGAAGGCCTCGCGCGCGAGCTCGTGCGCGCCGTGCAGGACGCGCGCAAGCAGGCGGGGCTCGAAGTTTCGGATCGCATCGCGCTATCCGTCGACGGCGACGCGGCGGTGCGTGAGGCCGTCGGCGCGTACCGTGACTACCTCATGAGCGAGACGCTCGCGAGCCGCTGGGGCGCGCCCGACGGGCGAGATTCGTTCGAGACGTCGCAGACGCAGGGCGAGCACCGGTGGGTCATTCGCCTCGCGCGGGACGCGGCCGATGAATGAGCCGCTTGGGTCGTCCAACTCTCGGGCGAGAGTGCCGGCCGGCGGCGTGCGCCCGGTCCTCCTTCGGCTGCTCGAGGGAGGCCGCGCATGACCGATCGCCCGGAGCCCGCGAAGCGGCGGTGGTTCGGGCTCAGCGCGGGCGCAAGCAATTGGCTCTGGCTCGCGCTCGCCGTCATCGTCGCGGATCGAATCACGAAGTACCTCGTCATGCAGCACTTCGAGGAGTTCGAGGAGATCGTGCTGCTCCCGGTGCTGAACTTGATTCGCCTCCACAACGAGGGCGCCGCATTCAGCTTCCTGAGCGAAGCCTCGGGTTGGCAGCGCTGGGCGTTCACGGCCCTCGGCCTCGTCGTGAGTGTCGGAATTTTGGTTTGGCTACGGCGCCTGCCGGCCCGCGGCCACGGGCTCTTGGCCGCGGGCCTGTCGCTCGTGCTCGGCGGGGCGCTCGGCAACGTCATCGACCGCGTAGCTTACGGCTACGTCATCGACTTCATTCGCGTGCACTACGGCGAGTGGTACTTCCCCGCTTTCAACGTCGCGGATTCGGCCATCACGGTCGGGGCCGTGCTGCTGATCCTCGATAACGTTTTCGATTTCGGGCGGGCGAGGCGGAGAGCGCGGAGCGAGGCTTCCGCGCCCGGCGCCGAGCGCTCGGCGCGCGACGGGATACCGGACCCGAGCGAGAAGAATCCTTAGCGCTTGCGCGGGGGGCGGAAGCAGGCCCGGCGGCGCCGCTAAAAAATTGGGGTCTGACCCCGTTTTCGGGAAATTGGGCTTTGACCCGATTTTTTTACCAGCAGCGGCCGTTCGTGTCGGGCGAGGCCGACTTCGTGCCGTCCGACGAGACCGTGAAGGAGGCGCACTCCGCGTCGTCCGTCATCGTCACGCCGTTGTCGCCGCCGCCGGCCGTGGGCGCCGCGGAAGCCGTGTAGCTTTGCCCGTCCATGGCCGTGTCGAGGTCGAGCGTGTAGACGCCGTTCTCGCTCTTGCCGTCCGCGAAGCCGAGATCGGCGAGCGCGTCTGCGTATTCGTTGTGCTGCAGGTAGTAGCTCTCCTGCTTCGCCTGCAGGCGCATGAGCGCCGTCTTCGCCTCGGTTCGGTGCGCGCGAATCGTGTACTGCCGGTAGCTCGGCATCGCGATCGTCGCGAGGATCGCGACGACGACGACCGTGATCATGAGCTCGATGAGCGTGACGCCGCTTTCGCGGCGGCTCGGCGTTCGCAGTCTGGGCTCGTCCATGCCAGCGTCTCCTGGGCCCGCAAGGCTCTTGTAGGAGCCTCCGAGTCTGCGCGCCGCGCCCCCGGAAGGCGAGGGCGCAGCTCACAGAGGGCCTCATCTCTGCAAGTTGTTCTCCGTCCAGAACGTCCTGACCGGATTGTTCGCAAAATTCGTCGGGAAGCAGAACAGGTCGACGCACCCGACCGGCGGCGGCGCGCATTCGTCGCCGACGCACTCGCTGGCGTTTTCCGCCGAGGGGAAGACGAACACGACCTCGCTCGAGATGGAGCCGTTGAACTCGCTCGAGCGGTCTGCGACGGAGAGGTCGTTGCCGTCGACCGTGCCGTCGCCGTTCACGTCGTCGTTGCTGTCGACGACGCCGTCCCCGTTCGCGTCGTTGTCGCGATCGTCGACGACCCCGTCGCCGTTCAGGTCGTTCACGGGCTTGTCCAGGTTCGTGACCGGGGCGCCGTTCTTGATGCTCACGATGTAGAGCCTGTTCGTCCCGAGCCTCGGGACGCAATCGTCCGCGTCGGGCGACGCGCCCGGCGTGAACGTCGTGAAGAAGACCTGATTGTTGAACGTGCGTGCTTCGGCGAGCACCTTTTCGCCTGGGTCGAGGTGCAGCACCCAGCCGGCGCTGTCGGTGCCGACGCTCGCCGTGACGTTGTTGGTGATGTCCGTGAGGTCGTCCTCGGTGATCTTCGTGAGGCTGTCGAATTGGGCCTGCGTCTTCTGCTGGAAGGGCGAGTAGTCGCGCAGCGCGTAGAATCGGTCGGCGTTGTCCGTCGAGTTCGGATGAGCGCGGTAGCCGGAGCCGATGCCGATGTGCAGGTAGCTCTGGCCGGAGTTGCTGACGAGCGCGACGTCGGGCGCATAGTAGAACCTGCGCGTGTCGGTGCGCGCGGGCGAATCGAGGCCCGCGCCGCCGAGCTGCGCGATGACGCCGCCGTTCACCAGCGTGCTCGGGGCCTGGCCGTTCGATATGTCGAAGCGCCAGACTTGGCCGCCCATGTCGGCCGCGTACATGCGGTCCGCGAAACCGTCGCCGTCGAGGTCGATGACTCGGACGTCGGCCGGAATCGAGTAGTTCATGTCCGCGAAGTTCTTCGTCGCGTCGCTCGGGCCGCCGTGCCACAGCAAAGCGCCCGTGACCGAGTCCACGATATAGATGTGGTTGCCGCTCGTGTCGGTCGAATAGTCGTAGTTGTCCTGCGTCGCGTCGTACCCGCCGCCCAGCACGACGACGAGGTGATCGGCGTTCTCGGCGTCGTCGTCGATGTCCATCTTCGTCGGGACCGGGTTGGACCACGTCTGGCCGAGGCCCGGCAAGTCCGCGCCGTCGAGCCTCCACAGGAATTGCGGCGCATCGGGATTCGTGACGTCGAGCGCGTAGTAGAAGCTTCCGCCGCGGCGCATGCCGAAGAAGAGGTACACCTTCTCGCCGTCGTCGGGCTCGATGACGCCGTCGTTGTCGGCGAGCACCTGAAGCCTCAGGCTTCCGTCGACGCCGTAGTGCTTCGCCGTCGCCGTCAGGTTCTGCAGCAGATCGACCTGATCGCCGAGAAACTCGGGGGGAATGAAAGACCAGAGCTCGACGCCCGTGTTGGGGTCGATCGCGTGCACGTAACCGTCGTTCGTCGCGAAGAAGACGACCGCGTCGTCGGGATCGGGGTCAGCCACGGTGCCGCCGTAGATCATCGAGATCGGCTGCGAGTGCAGCGGATCGCCCATCTGGTCGCGGCCGTCGGTGGTGCTGTTGTTCTGGTTGCTGTCCGTCACGTCGACGCCGCGGATGAAGTCGATGACCTCGTCGTGGCTCGGATCGCCGGGATTGCCGATGTTGAGCATCGTGTCGGTGATGCCGGTGTTCGTTCTCGTCACGCCGTTCGAGTCCGCGGTCAAGTCCGCATCGCCGAGATAGGTATAGACGTGCCGCGTCGAAGGGTCGGGCAGCTTGTTCGCCGCCCCTCCGAGTGTGACGTTGGGGCCGTCCGCCGCATCCGTCCAGAAGCTCTGGGCCAAGGGCTTGAAGAAGCCCGTCGACGTGTCGACCGCCTCGGCGCCGTTCTGGTCGATGATCGTCGAGTCGCTCGGCTTGAGCTTGTACTTCTTGAGGTTCCCGGGCCAGTGGATCGCGCTCGAGGGCTCGAAGACCGTGACGAATAGATCGTTCTTGTGCTGCGTGCGGTTGAAGCTGTCGACCGAGACGGTCGGCGCCGTGAACGTCGACTGCGTCTTGAGAATCGAGGTCACGATGTTGGTCAACGCCTGCGACAGCGTGGCGGTGTCCTCGGCCGTGTAGTACTTGCCGCCGCTGCGCTCCGCCGTGTCCTTCAGGATCGGCAGATCGACCGTGAAGCCGACCGTGTAGGTCGTCACGCCCTGCTGACCCGGCAGCGACGCGGAAATGTCGCCCTTGTGGAGGAACTCCGCAAGCTCGTCGAGGCAGTCGCCGCCCGAGGGGTTGAAGCCCAGCGGGTACGTTTCCGCATCGCACGCGCTGCCGACGAGGTCCGCAAAGCTGTTGCCGCTTTCGTCGACGAGCGACTTGATCTGCGTGTCGCGCTCGTTGTCGTCGGTCGGCTCGCCGTCCGTCAGGTACACGATGTAGTTCTTCTGACACGCGTGCTGGGCGGGCGACACGTAGTTTCCGTCGGCGTCCGTGCCGATGTTGAACCCCGCGCCGTAGTCGGGGCTCCGGCTCATCCAATATCGCGCCGCTTCGTACAAAGTCTCCGAGAGCGGCGTGTTGCTGTCGGCCGGCAGCGCATTGATGGCGGCGATGAGCGAATCGCGGCTCGTGGAGACGTCCTCGACGGCGTGCACGAGGTGTCCGCCCTCGCCGTTGCTGTTGTAGCGCATGAGGCCGAGGTTGACGTTGTTGATGCTGCCGACGAGACTCGTCGCGACGTCCTTCATGATCTGGCTTCGCGACTCGGGGCCGGTGGGGCCGTAGTACCAGTTGAGGTAATTGGCGTCGTAAACCGTGGCCATGCTCATGTTGCGCCAGCTGATCACGTCCCTCGAGCGGTCGCTCCAGGGGTTGCTCGCGTCGTCGTCCTGCGCCCACTTTCTCGTCGTTGCGCTCGAATCGCCGTCGTTACCGTTTACGCCGCTGTCGGACGCGCATTCGACGTACTGCGGATCGACGGATCCGTTCAGATTGCTCCAGACGGCGGTCGTGGTCGTATTGCCTTTTTTCGTGCGCGTCGTCACGTTGAACTGCGCGAAGTTGTCGCTCCAGCGGCCCGCGTTCGTCTGGAACGCGTCGAGCGCCGCGCGGCACTTGAACACGGACCGATCGAAGCTTTGCGTGGTATCGCAGCTCGGCGGATCCGTGGACCACCACGTAAAGGAGCGCCAGTAGAGCTTCGTCGAGTCGCAGGTGCCGGCGTAGGTGGTGCTCGGATTGTAGTTCGCCTGGCTGTCCACGATCGTCTGCATGCTGCCCGACGTGTCGAAAATGAACAGCACGTTCGGCTTCACGGCCAGCACGCTGCTGTCGTACACGAAGAGCTCCGTGTCGTCGGCCAGCGCCGGCGTCCCCGCTAGCAGGGCCCAGACTACGCCTCCCAGAAGGGCGATGCTGCGTTTGCTCAAAGCGCTCATGGTTATCCCTCAACAGTCACTACGTCGTTCCCTCGACCGCGGCCGTTCGGCCGCCCGAGCTCGACTAGCCTTCCAAATGGATCAGAACGACTCGATTCACGTGCTTCGACGCGAGGTCGTAGAAGATGAAAACGTTCGTCGAGTCGGCGTCGGTTTGCCTGTAGCCCTCGGCCGTCTCGAGGAACTGCGAAAGCGGGACGGTCATCTCGCCGACGAGATAGACGGTGTCCGCGCTGACCGTCATCGACGTGACGTCGCAGGCCGCGCAGGTCTTGAAGATCAGGTACCCGGCCGTGCCTTGCGGCAGCCCTTGGATATTCGAGAGGCGGAGCTCGTAGTCCCTCTCGGGCTGGGCGACGATGCGAGCGGCCGAGACGGCGCCCGGCATGCCGATCATGAGCACGAGGGCGGCAAGAAGCGCGCTCGCGCCGACTGACTTCGTGTTTGCGTTCATCGCACTCTCCGTGTCTCGATTTCCGAGCGGTCGGCTGCGTCGGCTCCGCCGTTAGGGTCCGCCCGGTCCGACGATGTAGAAGCTCTGCGTATGGGTCGCGCGCGCATTGCGCGGGCCTTCGCCGACGGCCGTGATATCGAAATGAAACGCCTGCACGCTGCCGGTGCCGACGCCCATGCTGAACGACAGGTCGGGCACGGGCGTCGTTTGCATGAACTGGACGGTCGCCTCCGCCGTGGTGTCGCCGCCGACGTCCGTCGGAGCGATCGAGGTGGCCGCCGTCGTCGTGAAGTCGCGAGTCGCGAGCGCCAGGTCGATGCCGGTCTCGGCCGCCTGGAAGGCGTCCTGCTGGGACTGCGTGTTGCTCGCCATCGTGAGCTCGAGCGTGTTCATGTTCATGCCGGAGACGCCGAGCACGGTCAGAACGAGCATGAGGATCAGGCCGACGACGAGGGCCGCGCCCGCCTCGCTTTCGCGTGCTGTCCGAATAGGAGTCGTGTTCATGCGGGCGGCCTCGCATTGCGGATGTAGATGGTTTTGGAGACGACGATGCGCCGATAGCCGTCCATGGGCGGATCGATGTCCTGATCCGCGTACGTATACGACCGGTCGTCCGTGAACCCCGGCTCGGGCCGCTCGGCGCGGATACGGAGCCATATGCGCACGGCGAGCACCTGCACGTCTGGATTGGCCAGGATCGCGTCGCCGGGATTCACGTAAAGATCGATCGAGCCCCGATTCGGAGAGCCGAACGCGTCCGTGTCGACGCCGAGCTGCACTTGCATATCCTCGACGCCTGGGAGCACTTCCTCGTCCGTGATCGCCGGGCCGACGCCGAGCCTCTTGACGCGCAGCGACGGAACGTCGTCGCCGAGCGTCGACGACTGGCTCACGTAGTAGCCGTCGACCACGAGCTCATGCGTTTCCGAGGTCGTGGACGAGTAGCCGGACGGAATCGCCGCGCCTTCGAAGATCTGGCTGTCCTGGAACCGCGCCGACTGGATATAGAGCGTGTCGGCGACGGGCGTGGCCGTCGCCTCCTCGGCGGCGCGCCGAACGACGAGCGTATCCGAGCTCCCTTGTGCGCCGTCGCCGTAGGCGTCGCAATCCCAGCCGTAGCTGCCGTTCGAGGCCTCGATGCCGGCGTCGAGATCGAAGCTCCAGTTGTCGCCGCAGTCGTCGGCAAACGCGAGAGCGTTCGTCTCGGTCGGTGCGGCTCGGCCTTGAATCTTGTCGGTCCGCGTCGTGAGGCCCCAAAAGTGGCCCATGCGGATATCGGGCTCGATGGCATCGAGCGCGAAGCGGCCGTTCTCCTGCAGGCGCGCGATCGTCTCGTTGACCTGAAAGGTCTGGCGGCTCTGCAGGTACACGGTCATCGCGCCCAGCAGCAGAAAGAGGCCGATCGCGAGCGCGACCATGAGCTCGATGAGCGTCATGCCGGCTTCGCGAGATCCCGTCGGCGCCCTGCAGGCTTTGCTCGAGTTCGTGCGCATGATCAAAAGTCCGGTACTTGAACGGCGACCTGGTAGGAAAGCGCTCCCACGCCCGGTTCCTCCCAGTCCACCTCGATCGTATAAGTGGGCGGCAACGTCGAATCGTCGTAGTCGACCGAGCCTTCGCCGCCCGGCAGCAGGCCCGCAATCTGGTCCTCCCAAACGAAGAGGTCGTGCGCGGCCATCTGGGCGGGCGTGCACATCGTGTCGTCGTCGCCGCCCGACTGCGGATCGCACATGTTGTTCGCGGCCGCGCCTTCGTAGGCGGAGCCGCCGAGCCGGTTCACGCGGATGCGGTCGGCCATGTCCGCCGCGAGGTTGACCGCCTGCGTGCGCAGCACGGCCGTGCGGCCGGCCCCGAGCCCCTCGGCGTACATCGCCGCGATGCCCATCATGCCGACCGACAAGACCACGAGCGCGATCATCGCCTCGATGAGCGAGAAGCCGTCCTCGATCAACGGCAAGCGAGCCTGCGTAACCATGTTGCGCTTCGTTTTCATGGACAGTCCGCCCCCGAGATGGCGCCGGCGGCGTCCGAAACGTCGTCCGGCGACGTAAGCACTTGCGCGCGGCCCGTCCAGTCGATGAGCACGACGCGGGCGGTCGAGAGGCCGCCGCGGTCTTTGTTCCCGCGGTCGTCGCAGTAAAGGACGCGAGTCGCCGAATCGTTCGCTTGGCTCGTCGCGTGGCGCTTGAACCCATTCGCTCCGTAGGAGACGTAGTCCCCGCCTTCGATCCAGACGTTGATCGCGCCGCCCGGCTTCTCGCGCCGCAGCAGAACCTGCTCTCCCGTGTCGACCTCGGCGTTGCCGTCGCTCGTCTCGCTCACCCCATCGTCGTCGTCGTCGACAAAGACGATGAAGCCGCCGTTCGAGCCCGATCCGTCGCATTCCGGCGAGCTCGCGGTCGGGTCGGGGCTCGCGCAGAGCGTGACCGGCACCTGGCGTTTGACCGCTTCGGCGCGAGCGAGCAGCACCCCGGCGACGAGGTCGTTCGCGGCGCTCGTCATCGAGCTGTTGCGCATGAACTCCTTGAAGCTCGGAACTCCGAGGCCTAGGACGATTCCGGCAACGGCGACGGCTATCATGAGCTCCCAGAGCGTGAAACCGCATTGCGTCCTGACGTTCATGGCCGCGGACTATAGAGCCGGCGGCGGCCGCGCCGAATGCGCATCCGACGACCGGACGCCCGCGGGCGACGAGCGGTCGGTCGCGCGCGATCATTATGTTTACTCTGCGCAAACGAGCGGACGGCCGCCGGCGTCGCGGCCCGAAGCCCGCGGCCGGCCCGTATAGCTCACGACGACGGCTCTCGCCGCCGCGCTCCCGCGTGCGTCGCAGAAAGTGATCGTGCCGTTCGTGCTGCGCCGCGGGTACGGGCGAAACTCGAAGAACGCGCGGTTCGACGTGATGTGTGCGCCGGCGCTCGGCCGATGCACGAAGAGCAGGGGCTCCTCGGGGCGCCGGCTCGGCGGCCGCATGTCGTCCTCGTTGACGAACACCATCCAGCCGGCGTCGTACCGCAGATCGTCGCCGGCGCAGGCGAGCGTATCGGCCGTCTTGCAGACGACGACGGGGCGGCCCCGCTTGAAGGATTCGCTTCGGGCGAGCTGCACGGCGAGAACGAAGGCGTTGATGTTCGCCGTGCGCCGAGAGTCGAGCGCGAGGTTTCGAAGCGCCGGCACGCCGATCGTCGTGCAGATCGCCGCGATCGACAGCGTGCAAACCAGCTCCCAGAGCGTGAAGCCTCGGGTTCGCATGCGGACCTCCATGTCGTTTGCTCGGCGACTCTTCCCGTCGCCCGCTCGACGGCGCGCGGTGCTTGGGCCGATCGGAAGCAAGCTATCGCCGCCGGCCGCGCCTCGGCGACGCAGGAAACTCGTGGGAACGCAGGGATAGAATCGGCCCGGACGCTGTCTGACTGTGCGGCCGGACCTGCTGGCATTTCCGCCGCCGGCCGGTATACTTTCCCAAGCCTTTGATTCTCCAGGTGGCGCCGTGACCCGAGATCAAATTTCCGAGCTTCTCCTGCAACGGGGAGTGTTTCCGACGTCGCAGCGGCTCGACGTCGGAGAGGTGATCCTGTCGCGCCCGCAGCACCTTTCGGCCGAGCAGATCATCGGCGAGATGCGCAAGGCGGGGTCGCGCGTCTCGAAGGCGACGGTCTACAACACGCTGAACCTGTTCCGGGAGCGCGGTCTGCTTACGACCGTCGAGGTCGATCCGAGCCGTCAGTTTTACGACTCGACCATCGAGCGGCATCATCATTTCTATAACGTCGAGACGGGCGAGCTCATCGACATTCCCGAGGAAGCGTTGAAGCTCGAGGTCAATGCTCCGCTGCCGCAAGGTACGGAGCAGGCGGGGGTCGAGGTGGTGATCAAGGTGCGCGGCGCCGGGGCGCGCTAGCGCGAACGGTCTCGTCTCGGTCGCCGGCAGAGAGCGTAGCGGAGCCGCCGCTTCGCGGTCACGGAGGACGCCGCGCGTCGAAGATGGCGACCGCTAAGGGCGGCCGCCGAACCGGCGCCGAACCGCCTCGCGGAAGATCTCGTCCGATTGCGGCTTGACGAATACCGCCACGACTTCGGGATGAGCCTCGCGGACCTTGCGCTCGATGCCGAGCACGGCGTCCTCGACGTCCGACGCGCGAAGCCCGCGCTCGAATTCGAGGCTCAGGGCCGCGACGACTTGATCCGGACCGAGCTGGGCCGTGAGCACGCCGTTCGCGCTCTCGACTCCTCGCTGGCTCGCTGCGATGCGAAGGATCTCGTCGACGAGCTCGCTGTCCGCGATTTCCCCGATCAACAGGCTCTTGCTCTCGCGCGCGAGCAGAGCCGCGATCGTGCCGAGCACGACGCCGATCAAAATGGATGCGATGCCGTCGACGACGGGCAAGCCGAGCGTCGAGGAAGCGAACGTGCCGACAGCGGCCAGCAGGATCCCGAGGAGCGCCGCGCTGTCCTCGAACAGGACCATGAACGACGGCGGGTTTTTGCTGCGCCGGAAGGCCGCCAAGTAGCCGAGCTTCCCCTTGGAGGACGCGAACTGACGGACGGCGACGAGCCACGAGGCGCCTTCGAAGACCAAGGCGAGGCCGAGCACGACGTAGTTGACCATGGGGCTTCGGATCGGCTCGGGCCGCAGGACGTGACCGACGCCCTCGAAGACCGAGGCGCCCGCGCCGACCGCGAAGATCAGCAGCGCGACGACGAAGCTCCAGAAGTAGAGCTCCCGGCCGTGTCCGAGCGGGTGAGCGGGATCCGGCGGCCGGCCGGCCCGGTGAATCCCGTAGAGGAGCAGCGCCTCGTTGCCCGTGTCGACGAAAGAGTGCACGGCTTCGCTCATCATCGACGAGCTGCCGCTCAGCGCCGCCGCCCCCGTCTTCGTGAGCGCGACGAGCAGGTTGCCGGCGAGCGCGGCGTAGACGGAGGTCTTCGTGGACGGCGCCTTTCTCACGATCGTCTCTCGGCCCCGCTGCGAGGGCTTCCGCACGGCGCGGTGGGGGGATGAGGCAATTTGCGTGCCCGTGCCTTCGGACGGCCGTGCGCCGAGCTATGCCAAAATGGCGCGGACTGCACGGGGGCGGCGATTCCCATGACGAAGAACATCGTGCTCTGCTGCGACGGGACGGGCAACGAGATCGAGCGCGACCTCTCGAACGTCCTGAAGCTCTTTCGCATCGTCCGGAAGAACGACGAGCAGATCGTCTACTACCACCCGGGCGTCGGGACGTTGAGCAGCGACGATGCCTGGTCGCACTTCAAGAACAATTTCTATCTCGTTCTCGGGCTCGTCACGGGATACGGCCTCGATGCCAACGTGCTGGACGCATACCGCTTTCTCGTCGACCACTACGAGGACGGCGATCGAATCTACTTGTTCGGCTTCAGCCGCGGCGCGTACACGGTCCGCGTGCTGGCCGGCTTCCTCCATCTCGTGGGGCTCGTGAAGCCGGCGCAGCGCAACCTTAGCGACTACGCGTTGACGGCCTACAAGAGGGCCGCGGCGAAGGACGACTTCAAGATCGCGTGGCGCTTCGAGCGCGTCATGACGACGCGGCGAGTTCCGATCAGATTCATCGGCGTTTGGGATACGGTGAGCTCCGTCATCGTGCCTCGGCCGGACCGGTTCTATATCCCGAGCCTCGAGGAGCTGCCGTATACGAAGACGAATCCGTCGGTCGAAGTCTTCCGGCACGCCCTCGCGATCGACGAGCGAAGGCGCATGTTTCGGGCGAACCTCTGGCGCGAGCCTCAGGAGTTCAAGCCGAATCCTTTCGGGGACGCGCGGCCGCAGGACGTCGAGCAGGTCTGGTTCGCGGGCGTGCACTCCGACGTCGGCGGCGGCTACGCGGAGGAGGAGAGCGGGGCCGCAAAGTATCCGCTCGCGTGGATCCTCGACGAGGCCGTCGAGCACGGCCTCGCGATCAACCGCGCGATGTACAACCATCTCGTGCTCGGCAAGCCGCGGAAGGGCGGGACGCGGACCTATGCGGCGCCGAGCCCGACTGCGAAGCTGCACGACTCCATGAATTGGGGATGGCGGATCCTCGAGTGGCTGCCGAAGCGCGCGACCCGGAAGGAGTGGCCCGAGCGCCGGTCGTTTCTCGGCTTCTACTTGCCGCGGAGCGAGCCTCGGCCGATCGAGGCCGGTGCGCTCGTCCACTATTCGGTCGCCGAGCGGCAAAATCTCGATCCGAGCTACGCGCCGATCAACCTGCCGCCGCTCGAGCGCGTCACGATCGAAGGTTCGGGTCCCGGCCTCCGCGACGGCGGGGCCGACGCCGCGGATGATGCCGACGTTGCGGATGACGCCGACGCCGACGATGACGCCCTCGCCGGCGCCGACGACGGCGCCGACGAGGAGCTCACCTAAGCGGACGACGGGCCGAGCCGCCGTTAGAAGTGAAACCTCACGCCCGCGTTGTACACCCTGCCGAGCTGATCGAACTGGCTGCCGAGCGTGTAGCTCGTGCCGCCCGTCGTGCCGCTGATCGCGCCCGGAGTCAGCGGGGGCTTGTTGTCGAAGACGTTGCCGACGTAAAGGAATGCCTCGCCGTCGCCGCTGCCGTAATCGAAGTCGTATGACAGATCGAGGTTCGAGTACATGACGGATTCGACGCGGTTGTTGTCGATGTCGATTCCGGAGACCCAGTTGACGTCGCGCACGCTGCTGCCGATGTAACGCGTCTGCCAGTAAATGCTGAAGGGACCGTTGCGGTACTCGATGCTGCCGGTTCCGAGCCACTCGGGATAGTCGCGCTGGCCCGCGAGGTCGAGCTTCGGCTCGCCCGGCAGCTGCGACGAGACCTCGCCGAGATAGTTGGCGAAGCCCCGGATCGAGATCGACTCGTTCCCGCCGCCGAACATGCGCACCGGCCGCCGATAGCCGAGCTCGACGTCGACTCCCTTCGTATGAGCCTCCGCGACGTTGATGAACGCGTCGTAGATCTGCACGATCGTCGGCACGGGGCCTTGGCTGCGGATCAGCAAATCGCAGAGGCTTTGCGCGCCCGCGAAGCAGCGGTCCACGATGTCCTGCGGCTCGAGCTGATCGATCGCGTCCTGGATCGCGATGTCGTAGGTATCGACGGACAGGCTGAGGCCCTCGACGCGCGCCGACTGGTAGACGACGCCGAACGTCACGGTGTCCGCGAGCTCCGGACCGATATTCGGGTTGCCGCCGACCGTCGTCGCGGCGATGTACGGCTCGAGCTGCGGCGTCAAGGGATCGTCGATCAAAGACCCCGCGGTCTGCGTGTCGAACCGCTCGGACAGCGTGCCCGCGCGCGTGTCGCGCGAGACGGTGCCGCGGAGCCGCACCTGCCGGTTGGCCTGCCAGTCGAGGCCGAGCTTCGCGGCCCAGACGCCGCCGCTGCCGGAGTAGTCTGCGTAACGAACGGCCGTGTGCAAGTCGAGCGAGCGGTTCGCCGAGCCCTTCGTGATCGGCACGATCGATTCGGCGAAGACCTCCCAGACGTCGAAGTCGCCTTGAATCGGTCCTTCGTTGTTCGGGTTGCCCGTGTAGAACACGCCCCGGTCCTTGATGAAGGCTGGGACGCCGCGGATCCCGATCTCCTCTCCGAAGACGCCGTAGTCGGACGGCCGCTCGCCCGCGTCCGAGCCTTCGCCGAAGGCATCCTGAAAGATCGACTCCTGGCGATAGGCGACGCCCGTGCCGAACGAGATCGGCCGGCCGCGGCTCTCGGCGAGCTCCCTCTGGATCGTGAGCTCGAAGACGTCCTGCTTGACGGTCTGCTTGTGATAGACGCCGCCCGTGACGTATTCCTTGACCTCGGGCGCCATGTGCGTCGCGAACGGGTCGAGCGGCACGCACTCGCTGTTGCTCGTCGGATCGGCATAAATCACGAACCCGAACGGATTCAGCTTCGTCGTCGCGGCGTCCTGCTCGGGCGTTTGGCCGATGCCCGCGATGTTCGCGCGGCAGACGATGCGTCCCGTCGCGGGATCGACGGCTGCGTCGAGCGCACGGTAGAAGCGGTCGGTGCGCACGAGCTCGCCGTTCGCCGAGTAGTCGGCATGCTGCACGTTCTCGCCGTGCTGGTAGTAGCTGCTCAAGCTCCACTTGCCCGCTTCGGCGTCCGCCCCGATCGTGACCGACGTCGTGTCGTTGTCGACGCGCCGGGACGGGGCGAGATCCTCGAAGACCCGCGCGAACGGCACCGACGTCACGCCGGCGTCCGTCATGCTCTGCACGACCGACTGCGGCAGGAACGGATTGTCGATGAACAGCGTCGTCGACCAGGGCAGGGCGAAGCCCGTCGGCGCGGGCGGGGACTCGACGGAGTGAAAGCCCTTGAGGACTTGCACGAAGCCTTGCACGTTGTCGCTGAAATCGTACGTCGCATGCGCGAACACGCTGTGCCGCTGCTCTTCGGGGCGGATCGCGCCGTAGAGCTGGGTGTAGTTGACGCAGCCGCCGCCGATCTGGCGCGACCCCGAGACGATCTCTCCGCGCGGCAGCGCGGTCGGCACCCCGTCGATGAACTGCGTGCCTCCGAGCGGTCCCGACGGAATGATGCCGCCGAAGGTCACGCCGCGCGAGCAGCCCGGCTCCGCGATGATGCGGGCCGGGACGCTGCCCGCCGGCATCGCGAGCTCCGTCCAGCCTCGGAACCAGTCGCGGTCCTGAAAGCCCACGACGGGATCCGCCGTGAAGTAGTCGGCCGACGCGATGATGTGCGCGCGCTCCCCGATGTCGGCGCCGCCCGCGATCTCGAACTGATAGTTGTCGTGATCCCCGCGATCGCTCGAGCCGCCCTGGAGCGTCGCTTCGACGCCCCGATAGTCCGTGTCGAGGATGAAGTTCGCGACGCCGCTGACCGCGTCCGAGCCGTACGCGGCCGATGCGCCGCCCGTCACGACCTCGACGCGCCTCACGAGCGCTTGCGGGAATACCGCGATGTCGGCGACGCCGCGCTGCGAGCTGCCGACGACGCGCCGGCCGTCGAGCAGCACGAGCGTGCGGCTCGTGCCGAGGCCGCGCAGATTCAGCGAGTTCTCGCCGGCCGTGTCGAAGATGCTGCCCGTGTAGGAGAGATCGTTGGCGCGGAATTGCGGCAGCTGCGATAGTGCATCCATGATGAGCGTCGGCGCCATCTTCGCCATCTCGTCCGAGGCGACGGCGGTGACCGGCGTCGGCGTCGACATGCCGTCGCGGCGCAGCCGCGAGCCCGTGACCTGAACTTCCTCGATCGGGCCCGCGTTCGCGGCGCTCTGCTGCGCGTTCGCCGGCCCCCCGCTTGCGGCCGTCAGCGCAAGGAGGCAGGCCCCTCCGATGCCCAAGGTCTTCCGGCCGCTCGCCGAGTCGATGCGCGGCCACCCCGTCCGCCGCGTCCGCCCGTCCGACAGCACCCCTTCTGCTCTAGACCCAAAGCGGTTCCGATCATGTGCTCGCATGTGATTCCCCCTTTTCTTTTTTGACGTCATCGAAGCCGCGATGCGCCGACGGCGCACCGATGCTCGAATGGCCACTTGTCGTTTTTCGCCTCCCGCCGGACCAAAGCCGGTCACCCCTGATGAAGGAGATACTGTACGACTACAGAAATGAGGACAACCGCAAAATGCGAGTTACGGGGAAAGTACTAAGGGCGGGGAGACGCGGGGAAGTGCTAAGTACTGAAAAGGGAGCGCGACACGCGCCCCTTGACGGACGCGGCTAGGCCTCGCTCCCCGCTATGACCTGCGGAGCCGCAGCCTTGGGGACGCGCCGCACGACGCGCTGTCCGATGCGGTCGAGGTAGACGTAAATCACGGGCGTGATGTAGAGGGTCAGCAGCTGCGAGAGCAGGAGTCCGCCCGCGACGCAGAGCCCTAAGGGCCGGCGCGAGTCGGCGCCCATGCCCGTGCCGAACGCGATCGGCAGCGTGCCCATCATGGCGGCCATCGTCGTCATCATGATCGGGCGGAAGCGGATGACGGCGGCCTCGTAGACCGCGTGCTCCGGCGTCACGTTCGCGTCGCCGCGCCGCTTCTGGAGCGCGAAGTCGATCATCATGATCGCGTTCTTCTTCACGATGCCGATGAGCATCATCATGCCGACGAATGCATAAAGCGTCAGGGGCAGGCCCGCGATGTAGAGCGTGAGCAGCGCGCCCACGGCCGCGGACGGGAGGCCGGACAAGATCGTCAGGGGGTGGATGAAGCTCTCGTAGAGAATGCCGAGGACGATGTAGACGACGAGCACCGCCACGAAGAGCAGCACGCCCATGTTCTGGGTCGCCGTCTGGAACGCGCCGGCCGTGCCTTGGAAGCTGCCGGCGATCGTGGCGGGCACGCCGATCTCGCGGCTCGCCGCCTGAATGCCCGCGACCGCGTCGCTGAGCGCGTAGCCTTGCGCGAGGTCGAACGAGATCGTGATGGCCGGAATCGAGCCCGAGTGATTCACGCTGATCGGGATCGTGCTCGTCGCGGCCTTCGTCACGGCGCTGAGCGGCACGAGCTTGCCGTTGCTCGACGTGATGTAGAGCGTCTTGAGCGAAGCCGCGTTGCGCTGGAATTCGGGCAAGAGCTCGAGGATCACGAGGTACTGGTCGTTCGAGGCATAAATCTGCGAAACCTGCTGCCCGCCGAACGCGTAGCCCATCGCGGCCTCGATCTGCGCGGGCGTCACGCCGAGCGCGGCCGCACGGTCGCGGTCGATCTGAACCTCGAGCGACGGCGCCGCGCGGTCGAAGTCGCTGTTGACGCCGACGAATCCCGGCATCGTGTCGAGCTTCTGGACGAGCTTGTCCGATACCTCCTGGAGCTGCTTCAGGTCGAGGCCCTGCAGGGTGTACTGGTAGCTCGAGCGGGAGCTCCGGCCGCCGATCCTGATCGAGGGCGGATTCGTGATGAACACGTTGATGCCGGTCATGTTGGAGAGCTTCTGGCGGAGCTCCCGCGATACCTCCTCCGCCGAGAGCGCGCGCTCGGAGAGGGGCTTCAGCATGATGCGGACGTTCGCGCTGTTCGCGCCGGCGCCGTTCGATCCGACCTGGAGCATCGCGCCCTCGACGTTCGGATCGGCATTCACGACGTCGGCCACGCGTCTGCCGTACTCGACCATGCGCTCGTAGGACGTGCCGTTCGCGGCCTGCACGTTGATGCCGAGCATGCCCACGTCGTCGGCCGGCAGGAAGTCCTGCTGCATGATCATGAAGAGGCCGACGCTCGCGGCCACGCTCGCGCCGAAGAGGCCCAAGATGAACGGCTTGTGCCGCAGGCTCCAGAGAAGGCTTCGGTGGTAGGCGTCCTGCATCCGATTGAACGCACTCTCGCTCATGCGGTAGAAGACGTTGTGCTTGCGGCCATGCTCGCCCTTCAGGGCGCGCGCGCAGAGCATCGGCGTCAGCGTGACCGACACGATGCCGGAGAAGAGCACGGCGATCATGATCGTCACCGCGAACTCGTGCAGCAGCCGCCCGACGATACCGCTCATGAAAACGATCGGGATGAACACGGCCGCGAGCGAGATCGTCATCGAGAGGATCGTGAAGCCGATCTCGCGCGAGCCCTTCACGGCGGCCTCGTACGGTTTCTCGCCGCGCTCGATGTGGCGCACGATGTTCTCGAGCATCACGATCGCGTCGTCGACGACGAAGCCGACGGAGAGCGTCAGCGCCATGAGCGAGAGGTTGTCCAAGTTGTAACCGAGCGCGGACATGCCGGCGAAGGTTCCGATGACGGCGATCGGCAGCGCGAGGGACGGGATGATCGTCGCCGACAAGCGCCGCAGGAAGACGAAAATCACGAGCACGACGAGCGTGCCCGCGATCAACAGCGTCTTCTGCACCTCGTTGACCGACTCGCGGATCGACTCGCTGCGGTCGTGGCGTATCTCGAGATCGATGCCGGCCGGAAGCGACGCCTGGAAGCGCGGCAGCACGGCCTTGATCTCGTCCACGACGTCGATCGTGTTCGCGCCCGGCTGGCGCAGGATCGCGACCGTGATCGCGCGCTCGTCGCGCCACCAATTGCCCTGCCGCACGCTCTCGACGCTGTCGACGACCCTCGCGACGTCGCCCATGCGCACGGGTGCGCCGTTGCGGTACGCGATGATCTGCCGGCGAAACGCGTCCGCGCTGTGCAGCTGCCCCTCGGTGTGGATGATCTTGGCCTCGTCGAATCCGTTCAGCGCCCCCGTCGCCTGGTTCACGTTCGCGGACTGCGCGGCCGAGGCGAGCTCGTCGATGCCGATATTGCGCGCGGCGAGCTGCGCCGGGTCGGCCTGGATGCGCACGGCGTAGTGCGCCGCGCCGAACACGTTGACCTGGGCGACGCCGTCGAGCGTCGACAGCTGGCGCGCGAGCAGCGTTTCGGCGTAGCGGTCGACGGTCGTGAGCGGCAGCGTCTTCGACGACAGCGCGAGATAGAGAATCGGCGAGTCGGCGGGGTTCTCCTTGCGGAAGGTCGGCGGGTTCACCATCGTCTTCGGCAGGCGCCGCGTCGCTTCGGAGATCGCGGCTTGCACGTCCTGGGCCGCCGCGTCGATGTTGCGGTTGAGCTTGAATTGCAGCGTGATGTTCGTCGAGCCCTGACCGCTCGAGGACGTCATCGAATCGATGCCGGGCACCGTCGAGAACACGTTCTCGAGCGGCGCGGCGACGGCGGAAGCCATCGTCTCGGGGTCCGCTCC
Organism: Gammaproteobacteria bacterium; assembly: GCA_035760685.1. Taxonomy (GTDB): domain Bacteria; phylum Pseudomonadota; class Gammaproteobacteria; order Steroidobacterales; family Rariloculaceae; genus ZC4RG20. Next base: position 23,652 of record DASTSM010000349.1, read on the forward strand.
CGCGAGGCTTGCCTGCACCTCGATCGTCGGGAAGTCGACGTTCGGCAGCTCGCTGACGGGCAGCGTGAAGTAGCCGACGACGCCGAAGATCACGATGGCCGCCATGACGAGCGTCGTCATGACGGGATAATCGATGAAGCGGCGGGAGGCGTTCATGCGCGAGGCCTCATTCGGCGGCGGTCGCCGAGACGTCCTCGACGGCCGTGCTCGTGACCGCGCGGGGCTGCTCGACGAATACGGCTGCGCCCGGCACGACGCGCAGCTGCCCATCGACGATGACTCGATCGCCGGGCGAGACGCCGCCCTCGATCGCGTCGTCCTTGCCGTCGTCGAAGAGCACCTTGACGCTCTTCTGCACGGCGTGGCTCTCGCCGTCGACGACGTAGACGAACAAGCCGTCCGGGCTCGTGTTGACCGCCTCGCGCGGCACGACGGTCGCGTTCGGGATCTTGCTGAGCTCGACGGTCACGTCGACGAGCTGGCCCGGCACGAGGGACGCGTCCTCGTTCGGAAACGTCGCACGCAGCTCGATCGTCCCGCTCGCGTCGTCGACATGGTTGCTGACGAAGTCGACGGGCGCCGAGAAGGCCTCGCCGCCCTCGTCGCTCTGGTCGATGGCGGCGACGAGGCCGCCGGCGCGGGCGCGGGCCTGAATTCGCGGCAGATCGGATTGCGGCAGCGAGAACGACACTTTGATCGGCCGCACCTGCGTGATCGTCACGAGCGGCGAGCTGCCGTTCGCCGCCACCGTGTTGCCGGGCTGCACGAGGATCGGCCCCGTCTTGCCGGCCACCGCGGCGCGGATCCGCGTGTAGTCGAGATTCAGCTGCGCGAGATCGACGGCGGCTTGGTCGGCCTCGATCGTCGCCGTGGCGCTCGCCGTGGCCGCGACCGCGGTGTCGAGCTCCTCGGGCGAGACCAGATGCTGCGCGGAGAGCGACCGCACGCGCTTCTCGCTGCTCTGCGCGTTCTTGAGCAGGGCCTCGTCCTTTGCGAGCTGGGCCCGCGCCTGCGCGAGCGCCGCCTGAAACGGCCGCGGATCGACCTGAAACAAGAGATCGCCCGTCTTCACGAACTGGCCTTCCGTGAAATGGGCCGAGTCGATCACGCCCTGGACGCGCGAAGTCACCTGGACCGTCGTGTTCGCGACGACGGTGCCGATCGTGCGCTCGACGACCGGCATGTCGCGGCGCAGCGCGAGCGCCACCTGCACGGGGGCCGCCGTCGAAAGCGGACCGCGCTGCCCCGGCGCGCTGCCGGTGCCGCGATTCAGGTAGGCGAAGGAGGTGAGGACGACGACGAGCGCGGCGCCGCCGATCAGCCAGCCGAGCCCCCTCGAGCGTCGAGTCCTGACCGGCGCGGCCGGCGCGAAAATCTGTCGTTCTTCCACGTGCTGGGCTCGTTCCTGAGCTCGGGGCTCGGCATCACTCGGCAGTATAGGGGCGTGCGGGCGGCAATGGACCCCATTCGGGAGCCGGCCGAGTCTGAAGTTTGGTCAAAACCGGCGATGACCCGCGCGGCGACAGGGGCGGCGAGCGAGATATTTTGCGCGTACGGCCGCCGACTGTAGAGTAGAGACGTCGCTCCTTCGACGCTTCGGGAAATGCGAAAGCCGAGTTTCTTTGCGCTCGCGCCGGCCGTCCTGCGGCGGTCTTCGCTCGGGGCGACGGCCCTCGGGCCGCGTCCTTCGGCCCCTCGCCTTAAGGCCCACGAGGGCTCGGGTTTCCTCCGCTCCGATGTCCGCAAACCCCTCGCGGCTCGATAGGATCGCGAGCCAAGACTTCGTTGGGCGCCTTCTTCAAATTCGCTTGCGCGGTCGTCGCGCCCTTGCTGCTTTTCGGCTGCAGCGTCGTTCCGGCACTCCAGTCGGCGCCCGGGAGATACGAGGTCGAGCATCGGCGCATCAAGAGCGAGAGCCGCGACCTGCAGGTCACCTACGTGCGCCCCTCCGAGCGGCGGCCGCCGGCCTACTGCGTCGTCTTCGTGACCGGAGACGGCGGCTGGCACGGCGTCAGCACCGATCTGTTCGAGCACCTCGCGCAGCAGGGCTACGCGATCGCGGGATTCAGCGGACGGGAGATCGTGGCGCCGATGCGGCGGAGCGGGCAGCGCATCCCGCGCGCCGTCGCCGCGGAGCGGTTGGCCGGCGCCTTCACGAGGGCGAGGCGCGCCCTCGGTTTCGCCGACACGACTCCGATGATCGTGGTCGGCTTCTCGCGCGGGGCGACCATCGTCGCCTTCGCGGCCGTGCATCCCGAGCTGCATGACGGGATCGCGGGCGCCGTCGCGATCTCGCTGACGCGCGAGGCGGACTATCTGCGCGCCGCCGAAGGGGATGACCGGACGCCCGGAATCGAGCTCGACTCGAAGGGACGCATCCAAATCTATCCCGCGCTGAAGCTGTTCGGCGCGACGCGAGTCGCGGTCATCGAGTCGACGAGCGACCGGTACGTGCCGGCCGCCGAGGCGCGCGAGCTGCTCGGGCCGGACACGGCGACGCGCCGCCTCTTTGCCGTCGACGCGAAGAATCATCGATTCCGCGGCGGCAGCGAGAAGCTGCTGCACGATGTCGACGCCGCCCTCGAGTGGATCGAGTCCGCCGGCGCCGCGAAGTCGACGGCCGCGGCGGGTTCCGACGAAGGGGCCGAGGAGTCGGCCGCAGCGGCGGCTTCGGACGAAGCTGCCGCGGAGTCCGCAGCGCCGGCTTCGGACGACGTGCGGCGTTACTGATAGGGCCTCTCCCCGAGCGCCCGCAACCTGCCGTACACTGCGCTCCCTATGGGAAGGATTTTCGAAGTCCGCAAGGCGACGATGTTCGCGCGCTGGGACCGCATGTCCAAGCAGTTCTCGCGCCTCTCCAAGGACATCATCGTCGCGGTCAAGGCCGGCGGGCCGGACCCGCAGGGGAATCCGGCGTTACGCCGCGCCGTCCAGAACGCGCGGCAGATCAACATGCCGAAAGACAAGGTCGAAGCCGCGATCAAGCGCGCGCTCGGCAAGGACGCGACGAGCTACGAGCAGATCGTCTATGAAGGCTACGCTCCGCACGGCGTCGCCATCATGGTCGAGGCCGCGACCGACAACCCGACGCGCACGGTCGCGTCGCTGCGCTCGATCTTCTCGAAGGGCGGCGGCAATCTCGGCACGACCGGCAGCGTCGGTTTCCAGTTCCGCAAGATGGGCGTCTTTCGGCTGAACCCGGACGGCATCGATCAGGACGACCTCGAGCTCTACCTCATCGATCACGGCCTCGAGGAAATGGGCGAAAGCACGGGCGACAAGGGCGAGCCGCAGATCGTCGCGCGCTGCCTATTTGCCGATTTCGGCCGCATGCAGGAGGCGCTCGAGGAGCGCGGCATCGTGCCGATCTCGGCGGCGCACGAATACGTCTGCCTCGCGCCCGTCGAGCTGCCGGAGGATCAAGCCGACGAGGTCATGGCGCTCATCGACAAGCTTGAGCAGGACGACGACGTCCAGAGCGTCTACCACTCTCTCGCGTAGCGATCTCGCTCGATCGCTCGCCCGCCAATCGCTCCGCCGCGTCCGTCGCTGCGGCGTGCACGCCGGCGAGCCAAGCACAGCCCGCCGAGCCCGAGGCCCAGGAGGCCCATGGACGCGGGCTCGGGCACCGGCGCGGGCAGCGCCTCCGTGACCGTCGGCGTACCGGAGCCGAGGTGGCCGTTGCCGAACGAGTAGGTGAAGTAGTGGGCGAAGTTGGCAGGATTCCAGGCGATGTCCCAACCGATGCTTCGACTGCTGACTTGGCAGCCGAAGGCTTGGCAGTCGGTCCCGAACGTCGCGCCGGTCAACGCGCCGTTCGAATCGAAGACGAGCGACCCCGTGTTCGCGGTCGTCTCGTCGTATGAGATTCCGTTCCAAGTGAACGCGAGGTCCGTGAAGAGCCCGGCTCGACCCAGCAGGCCGCCGCCGGCGGGAATGACCGAGCTGTCGAACGAGAAGTATCCCGACGCGGTCGCGCCGGCCAGCGGCCCCGAGGACCCGCCGTCGACGGAGAAGTCGTAAGTGACCGGTAAGGAGTAGCCGGCGGTCGGGCCGGCCAAGAGCGCCGTGCCCAGCAAACTCAGGATCTTTGTTTTCATTGTGGTGCCTGCTCGAGTTTCGCGATTGCCGCGGTTGTTTCATGACCGAGAGCAGTTTGTACAAGGCGCACCGATGACGACAGTCCCCTTTTAGGGGACCGCCCGGCCGCGCTTCGGCCTCACGAAGAGCAGACGCCGACGCGATGACGGCGTCCCGAGTCCGGATTCGAGAAGCTGCGAGCGTTCGGTGCGGCGGCTGCCGCGGCTGCCGCGGCTCGACTAACGGTACGCCGCGGCCTGGAGGCCGTAGAGCTCCGAGTACTGGGCGCCGCGCGCCATGAGCTCGGCGTGAGTGCCGACCTCGACGACGCGCGCGCCGTCGAGCACGACGATGAGATCGGCCATGCGCACCGTCGAGAAGCGGTGCGAGACGAGGATCGTGATGCGCCCGGCGCCGCGCGCCGCGGCGGCGTAGCGCTCGAAGAGCGCGTGCTCGGTCTCGGCGTCGAGCGCGGCCGTCGGCTCGTCGAGCGCGAGCAGCAGCGGCCGGTCCCGCATGAAGCCGCGCGCGAGCGCGAGCTTCTGCCATTGCCCGAACGAGACCTCGACGCCGCCGGGCCACGTCGGCCCCAATTGCGTCTCGAGCCCGGCGGACAGCCGCGCGACGACGTCGTCGGCGCCCGCCCGGCTCACGGCCGTCGCGACGGCGGGCTCCTCGTCGAGCCTCGGAACGTCGCCGACGCCGACCGTGTGCCGCGCGCGGAACTCGAAGCGGAAGAAGTCCTGAAACGCGCCCGCGAGCCGCTCCCGCCACTCGTCGGCCCGCACGCGCGCGAGCGGCACGTCGTCGACGAAGATCGCGCCCGAGGTCGGCTCGTACATCTTCGCGAGCAGCTTCACGAGCGTCGTCTTGCCGGCGCCGTTTTCGCCGACGATCGCGACGACCGAGCCGGCCGGCAGCGTGAGCGTCACGTCCTCGAGCGCGAGGCGCGACGTGCCGGTATAGGCGAACGACACGTGCTCGAAACGAATGCCGGAGCGGATCGCCTCGGGCACGGGCCGGTCCGCGCGCGCCGCGAGCGCGGCCGCGTAGTCCTCGAGCCACGCGAGCCGGCGCGAGCCGTCCATCCAGAAGCCGCGCAGGAACCCGATCTCCGCGACGGCGGCGCCGACGTAGGCCGAGAGCCGAGATCCCGCGGCGAGCACGAGAAGCACTTGCGCCGGGGGCGCGTGCAGGCCGGCCGAGACGAAGACGATCGCGCCGACGTAGGCGCAGCCGAAGACGGTCCACGCGAGCGCGTGCCAAACGGCGGAGCCGGCGCGCGCGGCCGCGACGGGCCGGTAGCCGCGCTCCCACGCCGCGCGCCGCTCGGCCGCGAGCCGCGCGCCGATGCGCGTGACGCGCACCTCCTTGCCGGGCGGCGCCGTGGTCGCCAGCGTGAACAAGTGCCGCGCGAGCCGATTCGCCTGCGCGCCGCGCTCGAGCGCTTCGCGCTCGACGACGGGGCGCCACGTCGACGTCAGGACCGTCGGCAGCGCGAACACGGCCAGCAGCGCGAGGCCGGCGTGGATCGACATCAAGAGCGCGAGCGTCACGCCGAGCCGCAGCAGCCAGGCGCAGGTCGAGAACACCGACATGTACATGTGATCGAGCACGAAGACCTGATCGCGCAGCATCGCGAGCCGATCGAGATATTCGGGCCGCTCGTGATGTGCGATCGTCGCGACGGTCGCCTGCAGCCGCGCGACGTGCGACTCGAGCGCGATCGTGACCTTGTCTCGGAAGCGCCGCTGCACGCGCGTGCTGACCGTGTTCAGGAACCACGTGAGCGTCGTGGAGACGCCGAGCCCGATCGCCGCGCCGCCGACGAGCGCGCCGTTGCCGTCGACGATGCCCTTGCCGAGCAGCATGAGCCAGAGCGCGAGCAGCGCGTCCGGCAGCGCCGCGAGCTGCGAGAGTACGAACGCCGTGACCATGAGCCTCGGCTCGTGCTTAAGGCCCAGCTTGCAGAGGCGCCACATCGAAGACAGCGCGGGCGGCAGCGGATCGAGCGGCGCGGCCGGGCGGGCCGAATCGCCGGCCGTCGCGTCGCTCGAACGCGTCGCTTCACTCGAGGACGTCATAAGGGACTCCGAGCTCTTCCTGCGCCGTGAAGCGCTGCGCCTGCAGATCGAACATCGTGCGATAACGCCCGCCGAGCGCCATGAGCTCGCCGTGCGTGCCGAGCTCGATGACGCGCCCGTGCTCGAGCACGCAGATGCGGTCGGCGTGCCGCACGGTCGAGAAGCGATGCGAGATCAGGATCGTCGTCGCGTGCCGCGTCGCCGCGAGGATCCGGTTGAATATCTCGGCCTCGCCGCGCACGTCGAGCTGCGCCGTCGGCTCGTCGAGCAGGACGACTCGCGCGCCGAGCTCCACGGCGCAGAGCGCTCGCGCGAGCGCGACGCGCTGCCACTGGCCGCCGGATAGATCCGTGCCCTCGTCGTAGCCGCGCGCGAGCACCGTGTCGAGACTCGCGAGGTGCGCCGCGCCGGCGGCTTCGAGGGCGCGCAGGATCGCATCGTGCGGCGCGCCGGCGGGGGCGACGTTCTCGCGCAGACTCAGCTCGAAGCGGATGAAGTCCTGAAAGACGGCGGCGAGCCGCTGCCGCCATTCGCCGAGATCGAACGCTCGAAGATCGACGCCGTCGATCTCGATCGCGCCCGTTTGCGGATCGTAGAGCCGGCACAAGAGCTTCGCGAGCGTCGTCTTGCCGGCGCCGTTCTGGCCGACGATCGCGAGCGAGGAGCCCGCGGGGATCGTGAGGTCGAAGCGCTCGAGCACGGGTGCGCCGCCGGGATAGGCGAACGTCACGTCGCGAAAACGGATCTCGCGGCGAGGGAGCCCGGCCGCGCGGCGCGTGCCGGAGGTCAGCGCGCCGGCGGGCGCCATCGCGGGCTCGAGCCGCAGCACGGCGTCGACGGGCGCCGAGGCGCCGTCGAGCGCCCAATTCAGACCGCCGAATGCGATCGCAGACGTGCCGATCGCCGCTTGCGCGAAGATCACGGCCTGCTGGAGATCGAGCGAGCCGCCGAGGACGCCGCTCGCGAGCGTCCAAAACACGAAGACGTTCGCCGCCGTCACGACGAGCAGGCACCACGCGACGGGCTTCTCGCGCAGGCGCGTCGCTTCGTACTGGAGCCGATGCAGAAGTGTACGGCGGGCCACGAACCGCTCGATCGTCCACGGCGCGAGACCGAACAGGCGAAGCTCCTTCGCGGGCGCGGGATCCACGGCGAGCCGATAGGCGTAGTCGGCGTCGCGTTGGGCGGCGCGCACCTGCTCGGTGTTCCGGTCGCGCCAGACTCCGCTCTCGCGGAGCAGCCAATGCGTGGCGAGCCATCCGCCGCCGAGCACGAGCGGCGCCCACCAGGCGTACGCGAACAGCACGGCCGCGCTCGCGAGGCCCCCGAGCAGCATCACGAGGCCGCCGGCGATGAAATCCATCGCGATCGAGAGGGGCGGGCCCGTCATGCCGAGGTCGAAGTCGCGCGCGACGGTGAGATCGGCCGTCAGCTGCGGATTCTCGAGATGGCCCATGCCTTCGGGCCGCACGCAAGCGTCGGTCAAGCGGTCGTAGAGCCAAGCCGCGGAGCGATCGCCGAGGTTCGCGCTGAGCGCCTGATGAATCGGCGCGAGCACTTGGAGCAGCACGAACAGCGCCCCGACGATCGAGAGCGGTGCGGCCAGCGGCTCGCCGCGTTGCACGGCGCCGACGAGAAGGCCCATCGCGATCGCGAATCCGGCCGGCAGCAGGCCTCGCGTTACGAGCACCGCCCACCACGCGAGCGCGAGCGGCCGATCGGTGCGCGAGAGGACCGCGAAAAACCGCCATTCCTTACGCTCGCGCAGTTCTTTGAACGTCACGGCAGGCCCCCGGCCGCGGAGACGGTTTTTATGGTCGACAAATAGTGCCATAGACGTACCATGAAAATGCAGGGCAGGCCGACGGCAGAAGGAAGTTTGTATGAAGCATCGACTGTGCATGGTTGCGGCGCTCGCGGCGCTTTCGATCGGGGCGCAGCCCGCTCCGGCGCAACCGGGTTCCGCGGCGGCGGAGTCCCGTGCAGCGGCGGCGCCATCAGGCGCAGCGGCGGCGCAATCGGGTTCCGTGGCGGCGCAGTCGGGCGCAGCGGCGGCGCAGTCGGGCGCAGCGGGGGCGCAGTCGCGCTCCGCGAGCGCGGAGTCGCGTCCCGCGCGGGCGCAAGCGCCGGCGGGGCCGGCCCCCCGCCGCGCGGACGGCCGCGTTTTGCTCGGCGGCGCGGGGCCCGACGACAAAGGCGTTTGGACCCCGATCTTCGGCGTCGGCAAGCCCCTCAAGGACCTCGACGAAGTGCCGTTCCAGAAGTGGGCGCGCGCGCAGTACGACTCGCGGCTCGTCACGCAAATGGAGCCGCATACGCGCTGCAAGCCCTCGGGGGCCTTGCGGCAGTTCCAGACGCCGTACGGCGTCGAGATCGACGAGTTCCCGCAGATCAAGCGAGTCTATATCTTCGATATCGGCGGTCCCCATACGTTTCGCACCGTGTACATGGACGGCCGCTCCCATCCGAGGGACTTCACGCCGACCTACTACGGCCACACGATCGGCTGGTGGGACGGCGACACGCTCGTCATGGACACGGTCGGCTACAACGAGGGGTTCTGGCCCGACCGGCGCGGGCTGCCGCATACGACCGCGCTGCACACGGTCGAGCGACTCACGCGGCTCGATGCGCGCACGATGAAATACGAGATCACGTTCGATGACCCGGGCGCCTACACGGCGCCGTGGACGGCGACGTTCAACCTGCGCTGGGAAGCGGGCACGGAGCTCTACGAGTACATTTGCCAGGAGGCGAACGAAGCCGGGAAGCTGCTCGTCGGCACGAGCGGTGCGAAATCGGTGGACCGGACGAGCCGCATCGTACCGTGAGCGGCGCTACGCGCCTTTGCCCACGGCGCTGCGCGTCCTTGTCCACGGCGCTACCTGCCTTTCTCCGGCACGAGTCTGAGGATGCGTGCGTCGCGAGGCGCATCCGTCAGCACATACAACGCCCCGTCGGGGCCCGTGTGCACGTCGCGAAAGCGGGTGTCGAGCTCCGTCAGCAACCGCTCCTCGGCGACGACTCTTTGCCGGCTGCCGTCGAGCACGAGGCGGACCACGTGCTTGCCCGCCATCGCCGCGACGAACAAGTCGCCTTTCCAGGCCGGGAATAGGTCGCCCGTATAGAACTCAATTCCCGAAGGCGCGATCGACGGCGTCCAGAAATAAACGGGCTGCTCCATGCCTGCTTTCGCGGTCAAGCCGTCGTTGATTGCGGCGCCCGTGTACTCGTGCCCGTAACTGATGATCGGAAAGCCGTAGTTCTTGCCTTTCTCGATGCGATTGATCTCATCTCCGCCTCTCGGCCCGTTTTCGCTGGCCCAGAGCCCGCCGGTGAGCGGATCGATCGCGATCCCCTGATCTTCCCGGAGCCCGTAGGCGTAGATCTCGGGATAGGCCCCGGACGCGTCGACGAACGGATTGTCCGACGGGACGGTGCCGTCGGAATCGATGTGCAGCACTTTGCCCATGCGGCTGTCGAGGCGCTGCGGCTGCGGCCAATCCGACGAGTTGATGCCGACGCCCGCGGGGATTCCCGACGTCACGAAAAGCGAGCCGTCAGCGGCCTGGACGAATCTACCTTCGATGCCTTCCGTGTCCAGCAGGACTTCGACGTCCTCGAGGCGCTTCATGTCGTCGGACAAATGCGCGCGCGCCACGTACTGAATGCCGGCCAAGCGCGGCGGCGGATCGGCAAGAGGCCCGTGCGGCGGCGCCGTGTAGCTGAAGTAAATGATGCGGTTGGACGAGAAGTCCCGGTCCGGCCTCACGTGCAAGAGTCCTTGCGGGCCCTGGGTCCAAATCTCCGGAAGACCGGCGATCGGCTCTCCGATCTCGCCGTCTCGCGCGATGCGCATGTGACCCGTTCGCCGCTCCGTCAGCACGATGGAGCCGTCGGGCAGGAAGGCGAAGGAGAAGCCGCCTTCGATGCCCGAGACGACCGTCTCGACTTCGTAGCGCTCTCGATGCGCCGGAAGCGGCGCCCGAGTCTGGCCCAGCCACTGGGGAATCGGGGCGTATCCGTCGGCGGCCGCGCTGCCGCCGGCGGCGTTCGGATCCGGCGCGGCCGACGGGCGCGGGGGGTTCGGCTCTGACGCAGCGCTCGAATCGCTCTGAGCATGAGCGCTCGACAGTGCCGCTCCGAGAACCAGGATCGACACCGACGCCGTTCGCCGCAAGACACGTTCCGTCCTCATGAGCCGAGGAGCCTAAGCAGGCAAGGGAACCGGGTCAACGAGGGCCTACGCGTCTTGCGTCGACCTGGCCGTCAACGAGCGCGAGCGCGGGCGCGCGGCTTTTCCAGCCCGAGCCGCCGATCCGGACAGACGTTCGATGACGAGACGGAGCTGCTTCGCATAGGACTCCGTGAACTCGGCCGAGCCCGAGTCCGTCTTCGGGCCGAAGATGCTTCTCACGACGTGCGGCAGCGCGACCGGCGCAATGGCGGCCGCCATGAATATGAGCTGGAAATAGCGCACGTCGAGCTCCTCGGGCAGCTCGCCGGCCGCCTGCCGGCGCAGCAGATCCTCGGTGCCCGTCTGCATGCGCGCGGAGCGGGCGGCCGCGCCCGGATCCTGCGCGTCCTGCGTCAGGCCTTCCCAGACGAGCAGGCGCGCGAGCTCCTGCTCCTCGCGTCCGCGCGCGATGAAGCTCGCGGCGAGCTCGGCAAGGGACATTTCGGCCTGGGCCGGCGCCGCGGCGTTCTGCCCCTCGAGCCACCGCTCGGCGATCGCGCGGTAGAGCCCTTGCTTGCCGCCGAAGTAGTAAGAAATGAGCTGCTTGTTCACGCCCGCGCGCGCAGCGATCGCGCCGACTCGCGCGCCGGCGTAGCCGTGAGCCGAGAATTCGGCGGCCGCAGCCGAAAGAATTCGCGCCTTGCTGCGCTCGGGGTCTCGCTGACGCTCCTGCGGTGCTCGTCGTGCCATGCCGCGAAGCATATCAAATTTATAGCTGATTGTCTCATACAAGCGATTGACGGTATCATCCAACTGGCTGATAATGGCGCTCCGCACAATCCAGGAGCAAGCGAGCCATGACGGCCGAACAACGCACCTCAGTCCTCGTCGTCGGCGGCGCCTTGACCGGCTTGTCGAGCGCGCTTTTCCTTGCGTGGCAAGGCATCGACTGCGTAGCCGTCGAGCGGCATCCCGATCTGCTGCTGCACCCGCGCCTGCGGGGCATCAATCCGCGAACGCTCGAGCTCTATCGGCAGATCGGCCTCGAGCCGGCCATCCGCGAGGCCTGCTTCGCAGATCCGGATGCGTTCAAATGGAGCGCGGTGCGCGCGGAGACCTTGGCCGACGAGTCGTACGGCGCGGTCGAGGATGCCGAAGCGGGCGGCGGCCTCGCGGCTGCGAGCCCCGCGCCGTTCGCCCCGATCGACCAGGACAAGCTCGAGATCCTGCTGCGCGCGAAGGCGCGAGCCCTGGGGGCCGACATTCGTTTCTCGACCGAGCTCGTCTCGTTCTCCGCGAGCGAGGCGGGCGTGCATGCCGTCCTGCGCGACCGGACAACGGACGAGACCTACGGTTTGACGGCCGACTACCTCATCGCCGCCGACGGCACGCACAGCTCCGTCCGCGAGCGCCTCGGCATCGGCGTCGACGGTCCCGGCATCCTGTACCACACGATCACGGCGATGGTCGACGCCGATCTCACGCCGGCTACGCGCGGACGCGCAGTCTCGATCGCGTACCTGCAAAAGCCGCGCCCGTTCACCGCGCTGCTCGCGCACGACCACGAGGCGAAGCGGTGGGTGATCGCCATGGGATTCGATCCGTCGCGCGAGTCGCTCGGCGACTACACCGACGAGCGTGTGGCGGACATCGTGCGCGCCGCGGCCGGGCTGCCCGAGGTGGACGTCAAGGTGCGGCCGCAGATTCCGGGCACCGACATCAAGGTGCTCGGATTTCCGATCGGCGCGCAGGTCGCGCAGCGTTTCGTCGACGACACGGGCCGAGTCTTCCTCGCGGGCGACGCGGCGCGAATCAACCCGCCGACGGGCGGCTTGGGCGGCAACGCCGCGGTGCAGGGCGCGCACAACCTCTGCTGGAAGCTTGCCGCCGTGCTCGAGGGCCATGCGGGACCGAAGCTGCTCGAGACCTACGAGCAAGAGCGGCGCCCGGTGGCCGAGCTCACGATGCAGCAGGCGTTCGCGCGGTTCGGCTCCCGCATGGGACCCGGCGCCGAGATCGAGCTGCTCGACTACGACGCGGTCGCCATGGGTTATCGGTACCGATCGTCCGCCGTGCTCGGCGCGCCGGACGACGCGAGGCCCGTCCCTCCGTCGGCGCTTTGCGCCGAGCCCGGCACGCGCGCGCCGCACGTCCCGATCGGGGAAGGCCGCTCGACGATCGACCTGTACGGCAAGGCCTTCGTGCTGCTGACGGGATCGAAGGGGAGCCGCGCGGCGACGGCGGCGAAGGCGGCCGCGGACGAGCTCCGCATGCCGCTCGAGACTCATGTCCTCGGCGGCGCGGACGCCGAAGCGCGGCACGGCATCGAAGCCTCGGGCGCCGTGCTCGTGCGGCCCGACGGCTTCGTGGCGTGGCGCATCGAGTCCAACGCGGGAGCCGCCGAGGCGGAGCTCGCGGATCGCTTGCGCCGCGTGCTCGGCCGTTCAGGTTGAGCGAACGAGCGCGCCGGCGTCTTGCAGTTCAGCTTCCGCGGCGGCCGCTCGGCGCGGCGCTAAGAAGCGGCGCTCGAGCTCCGCGGCGGTCAACGGCTCGGACAGCAAATAGCCCTGGACCTCATGGCAGCCGCGCGCGCGCAGCCACTCGAGCTGCCCGGGCCGCTCGACGCCTTCCGCCGTCACCGTGAGGCCGAGGCTCTGCGCGAGCGAAAGGATCGCATTCGCGACGGCGGCGTCGCTCGGTGAGCGGTCGACGTCGCGCACGAAAGCCTTGTCGATCTTGATGCGGTCGGGCGGAAAGCGCGTGAGGTAGGCGAGCGACGAGTAGCCGGTGCCGAAATCGTCGAGCGCGATTCGGCAGCCGAGCTGCTGGAATCGCCGGAGCACGTTCTTGACCGCCGCCGAGTCCTTCACGAGCAGCGATTCCGTGATTTCGACTTCGATGAGGGCGGTCGGCACGCCGGCGTTCGCCGCCTCCGTCTCGATCACGCGCGCGGGGTCGCCGTGCAGCAGCTCCTTGGCGGAGCAGTTGACGGCGACCGGGATTTGCAGGCCGCGATCCAGCCACTTGCGCAGCTGCCGGCACACTGCGCGCACGACCCATTCGCTCATGTCGATGATCAGGCCGCTGTCCTCGGCGATCTCGACGAAACGGGAAGGCGAGATGTCGCCATGCTCCTCGTCGCACCAGCGCAGCAGCGCCTCGACGCCGACGAGGCGGTTTTCGCGGAGGTCGAACTTCGGTTGGAACATCAGCGTCAGGAGATCGTCGTGCACGGCGCGGCGCAGCCGCGCCTCGAGCTCGAGCCAATCCTGGAGGCGGCTGCTCATGACCGGCGCATAGACGGCGATGGGTCCCAAGGCGCCCGACTTCGCCTGATACATCGCGGTATCCGCGTGCTTGAGCACCGACGCGACGTCGGCGCCGTCGTCCGGGAAGAAGGCGATCCCGATGCTCGGCGCCGAGTAGAACTCGAGCGAGTCGTAAACGATGGGCGCCTCGAATTCGTCGCTGCACGCTTCGGCGATCTGCATCGCGATCTCGCGAGCGTTCGCGTGCTGGAGCACGATGATGAACTCGTCGCCGCCGAAGCGGGCGAGCACGAGCCGCGAATATTCCGCGGAGAAGCTCGCGAGCGTCGCGGAAAGCCGGCCCGCGACGGTGCGCAGGACCTCGTCGCCGACGGAATGGCCGAACGTGTCGTTCACGCGCTTGAAGCTGTTCAAGTCGAGGTAAATGACCGCGGCGGACTCGTTCTTCCGTGCGGCGCTCTCGAACATCCCCTCCATGAGATCGATGCACCGCTGCCGGTTCGGCAGGCCCGTCAAAGTGTCGTAATACGCAAGCCGCTCGATGTGCTCGGCCGAAGCGGCGTTGCGCAAGATGTACTCCAAGCGGTGCGGCAGCAGCGCCCAGTTCACCGGCTTCGAGACGAAGTCCGTCGCGCCGGCCTCGAATGCGCGGCGGATCGCCTCCGAATCCTGATGCCCCGTGACCATGACGATCGGCACGCTGCCGAAGCGCGAGTCGGCGCGCAGGCGCCGGCAGACGTCGTGACCGTTCAGTCCGGGCATGTCGACGTCGAGCAGCACGATCGCGGCGTCGCTCTCGAGCGCGGCCGCGAGCGCATCGGCGCCGTTGTCGAAGGCGAGACTCTCGAGGCCGACTGCGGCGACGGCTTCGCCGAGCAGCATGCGGCCGAGATCCTCGTCGTCGGCGATGATCGCGAGCCGGCGTTGCTGATTTTCGCGGTTCATGCGATCGCCTGCAGAGTCCGGCTTTGCAGCGTCTCGAGCAGCGGCACGTGCGCCGCACGCAGCACTCGGCACAGCTCCGGCGCGCGTGTGCGCCCGTCCGCGAGACACTGCCTCTCGAGCTCTTTGACTTGGTCGGCGTACGCGAGCGCACCCACGTTCGCCGCGGCCGAAGCGAGCTTGTGGCACACGGCGGCGGCCGCGGCGAGATCGCCTCGCCCGAGGGCGGCTTCGAGGTCGGCGAGCGATTGCGTGGAGCTCGAGCGGAACAGCTCGACGAGCTTCGCGTAGAGCGCGGCGTGCCTGCCCGGGTGCAGTTGGCGCAGCGCCGCGACGGCGTCGGCATCGACGCACGCGAGCCGCCGGGCATCGGCGGCGTCCTCGGCCGCGGCGCCGCTCGCGGGCGCGAGCCAGCGCCGCAAGAGACGCGTGCAGTCATCGAGCGTGTACGGCTTGCTCAAGATGCCGTCGATGTCGGCCGCGAGGCACTTCTCTCGGTAGTGCTCGGCATCGTGCGCCGTCAGCGCGACGATCGGTGTGCGCGCTTCGCCGTTCTCGCCGGCGCGCTCCTGATGTTGGCGTATGAGCGCGGTCGTCGCGAATCCGTCCATTCCAGGCATGCTGAGATCCATCAATATGAGATCGAAGCGTTCGGCCGCGCTGCGCGCGACGGCCTCCGCGCCGCTTTCGACCCAGACGCACGTGCATCCGAGCGCATCGAGATAGCCTTGCGCGACCGCGGCATTGACGGGCTCGTCCTCGACGAGGAGCACATGCCCCGCGAGAGGCGCATCGTCGACGGCCCGATCATCGGCAGCGGGGCTCGCGCGCACGCCGATCGCAGCGGCCAGCGCGTCCCGCAACGCGGCCCGATGAACCGGCTTCAAAACGATTCGGCCGTCGGGCAACGCGGTGCGCAGCCGCCGTTCCTCCACATCGCCGGCGGTCGCGATTACGATGACGGGGGCGCGCGCGCCGCCGGGCGAGGCGAGCAGCGAGTCGACCGTGTCCGGATAGCTGTCGGCGTCGAGCACCACGACGTCGGCTCGCTGGGCCTCGGACTCGTGCGCGAGGATCTCGAGACCGAGCGACGATGCGTGCCGCGCGAGCGACTCCGCGAGCGACGGACGGCGCGACTGTATGTGGACGCGGCGGCCGGCGAGATCCGCGGGCCGGCTCGGCTCGAGCGCGTCCCCGACCTCGAGCGGGAGCGAGACGCGGAAAGTGGAGCCGATCTGCGGCCGGCTCTCGACCGTGATGCCGCCGCCCATGAGATCGGCGAGCTCGCGGCAGATCGCGAGGCCGAGCCCCGTGCCTCCGAAGCGGCGCGTCGTGGCCTCGTCGGCCTGCGCGAAAGGCTCGAAGATCTTGGCCGTCGTCGCCGCGTCCATGCCGATGCCGGTGTCGGCGACGGTCAGCCGCGCGGCGGCCCGGCCGCCGCCGTCCGTATCGATGTCCGCCTTGACGACGACTTCGCCTTGCTCCGTGAATTTGACTGCATTGCCGACCAGGTTCATCAAGATCTGGCGAATGCGAAGCGGGTCGCCGAGCAGGGCGCGCTCGGCCGGCGCCGGCGGGCACACGACGAGCTCGATGCCCTTCGCCTCGGCCGCACCCGCGAACAAGCTCGTGCATTCTTCGAGGATCCGGCCAAGATCGATCGGCAGCCGCTCGAGCGTCACCTTTCCCGCTCGCACGCGCGACAGGTCGAGCAGGTCGTTGACGATTTGCAGCAGGATCTGCGCCGATGAGCGGATCGTTTTCGTGAGGTGCGTCTGCGTCGGCGAAAGCGCGGTGCGCGACAAGAGCTCGGTCATGCCGACCACGCCGTTCATCGGTGTGCGCAGCTCGTGACTCATGCGGTCGAGGAAGTCGCTCTTCGCCTGCGCCGCCTCGGCGAGCTGCCGGTTGCTCTCGACGAGCTCGCGCGTGCGCAGCTGCACCTCGGACTCGAGACGCTCGCGCGCTCGGGCCATCTCCTGGAATTTCTTCCGGTGCCGGCGAATTTGCTGCGCAATCAGGCCGAGCAGCGCGAGCGCATAGATCGCGTACGCCGCGGGCGACGCCCAGGGCGCGGGATCCCGGTGAATCGTCAACCGCAAGGGCGTCGTGCTCCAGGCGGAGTCGGAGTTCGCGGCGCGCACCTCGAGCACGTGATCGCCGGGATCGAGATTCGTGAGCGTGATGCGGCGGTCGGCGCCGAGATCGATCCAATCGTCGGTCAGGCCGGCCATGCGATAGGCGAGTCGGTTGTACGCCGGCGACGTGAAATCGAGCACGCCGAAGTCGAGCGACACGATGCTGCCGCGATAGTCGAGCTCGATGCGATCGCGCAGCCAGAAGGGCGTCTTGCCTTCCGCGCGCACGCCGAGCACCTCGACGTTCGTGAGCGCGACGCGCGGCGGCTCGCCGTTCTCCGACAGCGCCGCCGGGTCGAAGATGTTGAAGCCGCCCGGTCCCCCGAAGCACACGCGTCCGTCGCGCAGCCGAAAGTACGCGCCGAACGAGAACTCCTCGCCCTGCAAGCCGTCGGCGCGATGGTAGGTCTTGACGGCGCCCGTCGCGGGATCGAGCCGCATGAGGCCCGCGTTGCCGCTGAGCCAGATTCGGCCGAGATCATCCGGCACTACGCCGTACAGCGTGTCGCTCGAGAGACCGTCGGCGCGCGTGACGGCCTCGAACTCGATCGCATCGGGCGCCGCGGACGGATCGACGACGCGGGCGAGGCCGCCCCCGTCCGTGGCGATCCAAACGTTGCCGTCGCCGTCGACGGCGAGCGCATACACCGTGTTGGACGGGAGCGAAGACGGGTCGGCCGGATCGTTGCGGAAGACTTTCAGCACCGTGCCGTCCGCGCGCGCGAGATCGAGCCCCTCGCCCTCGGTGCCGAGCCAGAGATTGCCGCGCGAGTCCTCCGCGATCGCGGTCACGTTCGGGGCGCTGACCGCACCCGGGGCAGAGCCGAAGGGAAGCTGGCGCACGGTGCGCGTCGCCGGGTCGAGCACGTTCGCGCCGCCGCCGAGCGTGCCGATCCAGATCGAGCCGCTGCGCGTCACGAGCATCGACAAGATGCCGGGTGCGCTCAGCGACTGCGGATCGCCGGGCTGCACCGGAATCGACTCGACGCGGCCTTCCGGCGTGAGGACCTTGACGCCGCCGCCCATCGTGCCGATCCACAGCGCGCCGCGACGATCGAGCTGCAGCGACGTGAGCGGATCGTCGCCGACGGCATTCTTGCGCCCGACGAGCGTATCGACGGATGTCGCGACGCCGGTCGCGGCGTCGAAGCGAACGAGCCCGCTGAGCCATGCGATCCACAGGTCGCCGCCGGGCGCGTCCGCGAAGGCCGTGATGGGCTGGTTGTCGAGCCAGCTGGGACGATGCCCGCCGAGCTCCCAGCTGTGCGGGTTCCAGCGGCTCACGCCGCCCGTGCGGGTGCCGATCCAGACGAGGCCGGTCGGGTCCTGATAAAGCGACATCACGAACGAATCGCGGAGCGACGCGTTGTCGTTCGCGTCGCGGCGATAATTCGTGAACGTTCCCTTGGAACGATCGAGCAGCGAGAGGGCGTCGCCCGTGCCGACCCATAGCCGGCCCGCCCGGTCCTCGAGCAGCGCGCGCACGTCGTCGCTCGCGAGCGACGACGCATTGCCGGCGTCGTGTCGGAACGTTTCGAGCACCCGGCCGTCCCGGTCGGTGTGGATCAGGCCCGCATCGAACGTCGCGATCCAGAGCGTGCCGCTCCGATCCTCGATCACGCGCGCCACCTTCTTGTCTCGCAGCGAATGCGGATCGCCGGCGGGCGGGCCGACGCGAGTCAGCGTGCGCGTGTCGGACTGCCATCGGTCGAGCCCGCTGTCCGTGCCGATCAAGACGTTGCCGGCGCGATCGAGCGCGAGGGCGGAAACGCGGTCGTTGCCGAGCGAAGCGGGATCGCCCGGGTCGTGACGGATGTGCTCGATGCGCCCCGTCGACGGATCGAGCACGTCGACGCCCGCGTCGAACGTTCCGATCCAGACGAAGCCGCGCCGGTCGATGAGCACGGTGCGGACCCTGTCGCTCGCAAGCGAGCCTGAGTCGTTCGCGTCGTGTCGATAGCTCGTGAAGGCGTCGGTCCGGCGATCCCATTTCGCGAGCCCGGCGTCGTTGATCGCGATCCAGAGGTTGCTTTGCCGATCCTCGGCGATCTCCCAGATGTAGTTGCCGGGCAGAGAGCCGCTGTCCGTTCGAGAGCGCGCGTAGCGGTAGAGCTCGTGTCCGTCG
This sequence comes from Gammaproteobacteria bacterium, assembly GCA_035760685.1. GTDB lineage: Bacteria > Pseudomonadota > Gammaproteobacteria > Steroidobacterales > Rariloculaceae > ZC4RG20. Next base: position 42,467 of record DASTSM010000349.1, read on the forward strand.
TAGCGCACGAGCCCATCCTCGGTGCCGAGCCAGACGAAGCCTTGCGAGTCCTGCAGCGTCGCCATGACCGTCGCCTGCGGGAGACCGTCCTCGGTCGTCAGGTGCTCGAGCACGAGCGGCGGCGCGTCGGCCGCGGCGGCCGACGCGCCGAGCATCGAGAGGCAGGCGTTGACGAGATGCGAGCGCCATCGGACGCTCGATCGTTGGGTCGATTTCACGCGCGGAGTCTCGGCGAGCTTGGGCGGCGCGGCGTTGATGCGCATCCCGAATCCGGCAAGCGCCGGGAGGCCGCGCCGCCGAAGCGTCGGCGGCGCGGCGGACGTCACTCGTTGGGCACCCAGCTCGCGATCGAGGCGGGCTTCGTGCTGGAGGTTCGCGGCGGCGACGTGTACCACCAGGGCTCGCTTCGGCTCCACGTGTAGCCGCGGCTCCACGTATAGCCGCGCGACCACGTATAGCCCCGGCTCCAGGTGTAGCCGCGGCTCCACGTGTAGCCTCGGCTCCAGGTGTAGCCCTGGCTCCAGGAGTAGCCTTCGCCCCGCGGATAGCCGCGCGACCACGTGTAGCCGTCGGCATCGGCGGACCCGCCCCAACGCCAGCCGTCCATGTCCATGATGTAGTAGTCGCCGTTCGCGTCCTGGTTCGCGGGGCCGCCGAAGTGCGCGATGCCGGCGATGTCCTCGTCGATGTCGAGCCCGCGGTTCGCGCACCCGGACGCGCCGCTGTTCGCCGCATCGAGCGCGTTCAGGAGACCGGCTCCCTGCTGGAACACGCTGTACGCGAGCGTGCCGTCCGCCTTCACGGCGGGCCGCCCGGACGCGAGCAGCCGGCACTTCACCTCGTCCGGCGTCAGCCACGGGGCTTGTTGCAGCAGCAGCGCGACGACGCCCGAGGTCACGGCCGCCGCCTGCGAAGTGCCCGACATCACGAAGAGCTGCTCCGCGATGTTCATCGAGCCCGGATCGATGTTGGCGAGATAGCTGCTGCTCGACATCGAAGCCGCGATGTGGCCGCCCGGCGCGACGATCTCGGGCTTCACGAAGCCTTCGAAAGTCGGACCGGCCGAGGAGAACGACGCGAGACGGTCGTCGCCGCCGTCATAGGGCGTGTAGTCGTCCGTCAGCGCGCCGACCGTGATGACGTACGGCACGTTGCCCGGCACGTCGATGGTCATCGGGCTCGGACCGTCGTTGCCCGCGGCGACCACGACGACGATACCCGCGCGCCATGCGGCCATGACGGCCTGGTTCAGCGGATCGTCCCAGTAGAACGATTGCGGCTCCGCGCCGAACGAAAGGTTCAGCACGCGGATCCGGTACTGCGCGCGGTGCGCGACGATCCAGTCGAGACCCGCGATGACGTCGACGTAGCGTCCCGCGCCCTCGCCGTTGAACGCGCGCACGATGACGAGATTCGCGCCGGGAGCGATGCCCTGATAGTCGCCCGAAAGCGCCTGCGCGCCGCTCGCCGCGATGGACGTCACGTGCGTGCCGTGACCGTACGGATCGCTCCTGACGGGGCCCGAGCCGCCGTTCGTCACGTCGACGGAGGCGAGGATGCGATTGCCGTAGAACTGAGTCGTGTCCTGCCAGAGCCCCGTGTCGAGCACGGCGATCGTGACGCCGCGGCCCGTGATCCCGGCGCGCTGGAGCGAGTCGGCGCCGATGAGCCCCGGATAGTTCGTCTCGTAGAGCAGCGGCAGGCCGAGCAGGACGCCGGTGCCGTCCTCGAGCGTCGGAATGGAGCTCAGCGTGTCGACGAGCGGCGACGTGAGCGTGCTGACGAGAGGATCGGTCGTGACCGTCGAAACGACCGGAGTCGCGATCGACTGCACGTCCTCGACGAGAGGACTCGTCGCGAGCGTCGAGTTCAGCGAGTTCACGAGGTTCTGCAGACTGCCGAGCAGCGAGCCGCGTGTTTTGACCGCGCGATCCTCGTAGACCCGAAGGCTCGAATCCGAGCGCAGACGGGCAAGCTGCGGCGGCGTGAGCCGAGCGGAGACGGCGTGAATGATGCGGAGCTCCGCCTCGGGCTCGGCGCCGACGGCGCGGACGCGGGTGCGCGCCGCGTCGAGCGTCGCGCCCTGCACGATATACGATGCCGTCTCTTGCGGCTGCGCCGCCGCCGCAAACGCGCCGGCCGTCGCGGTCAGGAGCCCGATCAGCAACCGAGCCGCGAGCCCGATTCGGCAGCGAGGCCCGAGGGCAAGCGGCAAACGCGGCGCACGTATGAAGTTTTTCATTTTGTTTCCCCTGGCGAGCAGGACGTGCGCTATCTCAATACAACGGCCCCGGTACGGCACGGACGCGCCCGATGCGGCCTCCACGCATTGTGTGACGCGTGTCTCATAACGCGAGGTGTCAAATGCGGCGGTGCGGTGCGCCGTTACGCGGAGTGCCGGGCGGGCGCCGGCGCGGCCGCGTTCACGGCGACGTCGCCGTAGAGATCGCCGTTGCCCTGGGGGCACCCGAGCGCGAGCAGGGCGTCGCGCTGAGCCTCGTCATCGACGCCCGTGGCGATCGGCGTGAGCGAGAGCGCCGCCGCCATCGCGATCCCGGCGCGGCACACGTTGCGCGCGACCTCGTCGCCGCGCAGCGCGCCGACCCACGCGCGATCGAGCTGCAGGCCCCAAACGGGACCGCGAGCGAGCGACGCGAGAGAGCCGACGTCGCGGCCGACTTCGTCCACGACGAAGCGCACGCCGAGCTGATGCAATGAGCGGAAGTCGGCCGGATGGCGCGCGACGAAGACCTTCTCCGCGATGCGCAGCTCGAGCCGCTCGGGCGGCACGGCGCCGGACTCGAGGAACGCATGCATGTCGGAGACGAAGTCCTCGTGCAGCACGTGATCGCGCAGCGCGCCGAGCGAGATGCGCACGTCCGATTCCGAGCCCGCGCCGAGCGCGGCGAAGTCCTCCGGAAGTTGCGCGAGCAGGCTGCGCGAGAGGCTCGTCGCGAGGCCGGTCGTCTGCGCCACTCGCAGAAATTCCGCGGGACGGATCTCGCCGCGCAACGGATGAATCCAGCGGACGTAACCGACCCACGCGACTCGGCGTCCGGTCCGAAGGTCGTGCCGGCCCGCATAGCGCAGGCGAATCGCGCCGCTCGCGATCGCTTCGCGCAGCTCCCTCGCGATGTCGATGCGCGCGAGCGATTTCAGCTGCATCGTGTCGCTGAAGAAGAAGACGTCGCTCGACGCCGCACGGCGCGCCTCGGCCGCGGCGGCGCGCGCATGGTCGAGCAGGGTGCGCGGGCTCGTCGCGTCGACGCCTAGGATTCCGGCGCCGGCGTAGGGCGTGAGGTGGAACTCCGCGTCTCCGATGACGACGGCCTCGCGGAGGCTCGCGCAGACGCTCCCGACGCACGCTTCGATGACGTCGCGGTCCCCGCTTTCGACGACGAGGGCGAGCAGGTTCTCGCTGAGCTGACCCAGGCACCAGCCGGACGCGCCGTCGTCGTTCGCGTTCGCGTTCGCGTTCGCGGGCGCGGGCGCCGGCAGCCGACCGAGCGCGGTCGTCATGATTTGCTCCGATATTCGCGTCGAGATGATCTGCGCGATGTCGGCGATTTCCTCTATATAGATGACGGCGACCGCGATCGGCCGCTCGCGCAGCGCGGCAATCGACACCGCTTCCTTGAAGCGGCGCAGAAAGCCGCGGCGATCGAGCTGCATCCGGCGGTGCTCGCCGGTCGCATCGCCGACGTCGCCGTGCGCGCCGGTCAACGCCGGACGGATCGCGAGGATCGCGCGCGACGGACCTTGAGGATTCGCGCGGACGTCGTATTGCTTGCCGCTCTCCCGGAAGCGAGCCTCGACCGGAGCGCGGTCGGCGATCGTCTTGCGCGCGAGCTGCCGGATGAGGGCGGCCGTCGACTCGGACCACGCGGGGGCGAAGCGCCCGCGGCGCGACGGATCGCGGCCGGCCAGCTCGGGCACGGCTCGGCCGCCCGCGTGCGCGATGAGCGTCCCGTCGCGCTTCACGAGCAGCACGAGATCGGGCAGCGCGTCGATGAGCTCCGGCGTCGACATGAGCCGAATATAGGAGGAGCGGAGCCGGGAAAACGTAGACGCAAGTCGGCTCTTTTCAAACGGATCGCCGCCCGCGGCGTTGCGCCTTGCGCGGCAAGGTGTCGGCGAGCATGATGGCCGCATCCGGCCCATGCCGACTGCGCGTCGCGGGAACGACGGAGCCCGCGCGGCGAAGAGGCGCGCAGTGCGCGCGTTGGGCACGCAGGGAACGGCGCGATGAATGAACGGGCCTGACCGGTGGTGGAGGGCGAACGCCTGACCCCGGATCTGGAAGCCGCCTTGGAGCTGCTCGCCGCGCGCGTCCACGAGGCATGGGTCGAGCACCGGCGCCGGCGCGGTTGGCAGTTCGGCTCGGTGCGCGATGACGACGCCCGCCTTTCGCCTTCGCTCGTGCCGTACGAGCAGCTTTCCGAGTCGGAACGCGAGCTCGACCGAGTGACCGTTCGTTCCGCGCTAGAAGCACTGGAGTCTCTAGGTTATCGATTGGCGCTCGACGCTCCGGCATCGAGCACCGTCTCTCGCGAGCATCTGCTCGCTCAGGCGGATCGGATGATTTCGCAGGGGCAGCCGCTGCCGGCGTACGACATCACGCGCCGTTTCCTAGAGGCCCACCCGAACGACGCCGCCTTTCGTCTCTGCAACGCTCGCGCGCTCCGGCGCGCAGGCGCATTGCAAAGCGCCCTGCGCATGCTCGACGATCTCGGCGCGAGTCCCGACGAGGACGGAGAGCGGCGAGGCCTCCTCGCGGCCATTCACAAGGAAATGTTCACTCGGGATCGCGGGCGGCCGCACGTCCACGCGGCGGATCATCTGCGTCGCGCGCAACAGCTCTACAAGGACGTCTTCGAGGAATCGGCCGGCACGAAATTCTGGCACGGCATCAATGCCGCGACGCTCGCGCTGCTGCTCGGCAAGAAGTCGGAAGCCGGCACGCTCGCCCGACGCGTCCGCACGGCTTTGGGGCAGAATTCGATCGGCGACGATTACTGGCGGCAGGCGACTCTCGCGGAAGCGGCGCTGGTCGAGGGTCGTTTCGACCAGGCCGCCCTCGAGTATCGCAAGGCGGCCGCGCTGGCCCGAGATCGGGGCGGCGACGTCGCTTCAACCCGTCAGAACGCCATGTTGCTGCTGCAAGCGCACGCCGCCGATGACCGCGACGCTGCGGCGATCGAGGCGGCGCTGCGGGCCCCGGGGGTCGTCCTGTTCGCCGGGCTCTCCGCGGATCCGGAGCAGGCTCTCGAACGCCGCTTCCCGCGCGCGGTCGAGAACGACGTGAGGATCGTTTTGCGCGAGCGCCTCGCCGCCGTGGACGCCGCTTTCGGCTTCGGCGGCGCCGCGCCAGGCGCCGAGACGCTGTTTCTCGAGCTCATGCTGGAACGCGACGGCGGCATCGCAACGGCGGTGCTGCCGTGGCCTCGCGATCAGTTTGCAGCCACGCATGTGCTCACGGCCGGGGCATCGTGGTTGCGTCGGTTCGAGTCGCTGCTCGGCAGCGCGACGCGTCCCGCGCGCGTGCACCACGTGGTCAACGCATCGCTCGGCGTCGGCGTCGACGGCGTTCTGTACGAGCGCTTTGCGCAGCAACTGCTCGTGGGACTCGCAAGGCTGCAAGCCGCAACGCTCGGCACCGACGTCGTGCCCGTCGTCGTGTGGGACAGCGCCGTGGGCGCGGGCGCCGACCTCGGCGCGCGCATCGAGCGCTTCCACGCGCTCGGGCTGGACGTGAGGGATGCCAACGTCATCGACGTGAGGCCGATGCTCGAAGCCCGCGGACGACGAGCGTCGATCGACCGCCGGCCGACGCCGTCGGCGCCAGCGCCGGCGCAGAGCGCTTTCAGCGTCATGGCCATCCTGTTCGCGGACGTGGAGGACTACTCGCGCATTCCCGAGAGCCGTCTGCCGGCCTTCATCGAGTATTTCGTCGGCGGCCTCGCCAATCATTTGGCGCTAAAGCCTTACAAGGCGCGCAACGTGCGCCGGATCGGCGATGGTTTGCTGATGGTGTTTGCGAGCGTGCGCGACGCCGGCCTATGCGCTCTCGATCTCGTGGAGTGGGTCGGCATGCATTCCGAGCCCGGCGCGGACGGAGAAACGTTTTGGTCGCGGCTCGGTCTGCCGCGCGAGCTGCGCGTGCGGGTCGCACTGCACGCCGGCCCGGTCTTCGAGTGCGTCGATCCCCTGACGCAAGTCGTGAGCTTCGAGGGAGCGCATATCAACTACGCCGCGCGGATCGAGCCCGTGACGCCGGGCAATCAGGTCTATGCGAGCGAAGCCTTCGCGGCCCTTGCCGCGAGCTCACCCGCCGAAGGCGCCGAGTTCGTCTGCGAATACGTCGGGCTCATGTCGCTCGCGAAGAGGCTCGGCGAATATCCCCTCTATCATCTGCGCCGGCGCGGGTGAGGGGCCCGGCTTATCAGACGCGCCGGCGCGGTGAGGCGCCGGCTTGTCAGAGGGGCCGGCCGAATCCGCGCCTCAAGCGCGCGCATCCGAGGCGGCGGAAGGCGGCCAGCCCGAGCAACCCGCCGAGGAGCAGCAGGCCCGATGAAGGCTCCGGAACCGTGACCGGACCCGTCGCATTCGCGAACGTGAAGCTGTAGCGGCCTCCGTTAATCGGATCGAAGGTGCTTGGATTGATCCGGAAATACTCGGCGTCGGTCGTGAACGGGATGATGAACCCGGCAGGCAGTATGTCGGAGCCGACGCCGAAGACGTTTCCGATCGAGTTGAAGTTGTTGCAGACCAGGGCGCCGGAATTCGCCAGTGGACACAAATCCTCGTTGAACTCGTTGATGCTGACACCGCCGTAGTCGGCGAACGCCGTCAGCCCCAACGCGCTCAACAGATCGAAGGAAGTTCCGCCGTTCGTCGAATAGCCGATAAACGGATGGTCCTCGCCGGACAGCAGGCTCTCGTAGTTGAACTCCATGATCAGGCTCGAGTCGGCGAGCGCGAACAGCGCGAGCTGCAGACTGTCGGTCGGGATACCCGTCGGCTCCAATCCAGAGGCCCACGTTACGCGGAACCCGGCATCGATGCCGGTCGGAAAGTTTGCCGTCGGAGTCGAACGGCCGAAGGTGAACGTCGTGTCGCTCGTCGACAGCGCGGCAAACGGCGATAGAGTGGCGGTGCTTCCGCCGGAGCCGAACGTGAGAGTGCCGTCGGGGCTGATGGTCACCTCCGTGCCGGTCACGCCGAAGAGGTCGAGTGCGAAGCCGGTTTCTACGGTCTGCTCGGTCGCAAAGGGACCGAAGGTGTCCCAGTCGGTCCCGGTGTCGATGCGTATGACACGGCCGGCGTCGGCAGGCGGAGTGTGAAGAAGGAGGGCGACGAGTGCCGTGCAGAACATCGGGGGCAGCGTGCGCATAACCCACCTCGTCGTTGGAAAACAAAATCAGCGTAAGGCAAGTACTATCGCGAAGCAAGGAACATCGTAGAAGCGATGCGGGCGGCAAAAAAGCGCTGTGGAATCCACCTACGCGCCCGGCAACGATGCAGTCGCAGGCCGAGAGGTCACGGTCCCTCCGGCCGGGCCGCATCGACGTCGGCGATGAGGCGGTACTGGCGGGCCAGCGCCGGGTTGCCGCGCGCGTCATAGAGCCCCGCAACGCGCCCGGCGGCGAGACGCGTGAACAGGCCCTCCCGGCCCCACTTCGCCTCGACCACGGGATAGCTTTGCAGCAACAATGCTCCGGCCTGCTCTCGTTGGCCGGCGGCGAGACGAGCGGCGCCCTCGACGTTGGCGAGATACGCCTCGTGCCACGGCTCGTCGGGATACTCGTCCTCGAGCAGCGGCCTCGCGGCCTCGACGGCGTGCAGTGCGTCGGTGACGCGTCCGAGGCGCCAGTAGACGTCCGCCAAGTTCGTCCAGATTTCCCCGCGCATCCTGTGCCGGTAGTGCTCGGCGATCCGCAGCGCTTCCTCGAGCAGCGGCTCCGCGTCCTTCACTTGCCCCGCGGCGAGCCGCGCGAGGCTCAGGTTGTTGAGCGTATAGACGAAGTCGTCGTGACCGGGGTCTTTGAGCTTTCGATCGACGTCGAGCGCCTCGCTGAGCAACGGGGCCGCTTCGGCGACCTTGCCTTGCTCGAGCAGCACGCGCCCGAGGTTGTTGAGCGCACTGGAGACGTTCGGGTGCTCGTTGCCGAAGATGTGACGATACCGATCGACGGCCTCGCGCAACACGGGCTCCGTCGCCTCGCGCTGTCCCGAGAAGTAAAGCAAGGCACCGAGATTGGCCAGCGTCTCCGCGACGAGGGGATGGTCGTTGCCCAGCGTCTGGCGGCGGATCGCCAAGGCTTCGCGATAGGCGGCTTCGCTTTCGGCGTACCGTTGCTCATAGAGCAGCGCGCTCGCCAGACCGGCCAGGCTGCGTGCGACGTCGGGATGCATGTTGCCGTGCAGGCGGCGATCGATTGCGAGCGCGGCCGCGTACTCGGTCTCGGCTGCGGCGAACTCGCCGCGCTGACTCAGCAGATCGGCGACACCGTTCACGGCCTCGCTGACCTGCGGATCGCCGCCGGGATGCAGCTTCTCGGCGCCGGACAGCGCGTCCCGGTAGACCTTCTCCGCCTCCTCGTATTCTCCTTTGAGGTACAAGGCCGCGCCGAGGGCGTTGGCGGTATCGACGCTGTCCGGCGTCGGCCCGCCCTGCATCTGTCGGCGCAGAGCCCATGCGCGCTGCAGCAGATCGCTCGCGGGCTGGTAGAGACCGAGCCCGGTGTAGACGCGGCCCATCGTGTACATCAGGTTGGCGCGCACCACCGGTTGTTGCTGGAGCTCCCGATCGATGCGCACGGCACCGCGATCGAGCACCTCGCGTGCCGTGATGCTGTTGCCCCTTGCCTCGCCGGGATCTGCAACCTGAAACAGTTGCACGAGAAACTCGCTCGTCTGTTGCGCCGTGGCCGCCTCGACTTCCGCGCGCGCCCTCTGCCGCTCGGCTTCGTTGCGGGAAATCAGCGCTAGTGCCGCGAGCAAGGACGCCGCGGCCATGCCGGCGACCGAGGCGGCCGCGATCGCCGTCAGATGCCGTTGCCGGCGCTGCGCATCGCGCCGCGCGAGCTCATCGAGGCCGACGCCGAGCAGCCCGGCGACGATTTTCAGCAACGCAGCGGTGCGACCGTCCTTGCCCGGCCGCAGATCGGCGGCGATCGGCTCGCTCACGCTCGCGGCGCTGTCGCCGCCGGCCCCGAGCGGCTCGAGCAGGCCCGGCGGGAAACAATCGGCGTCACCGAGCCCGTTCGGCTCGCCGGCGACGATGACGCAGAAGATCCTTTCCTGCCTGCCGAGCCGTCTGAAGGCGCGGATTTCCTCGCCGACCCAACGGGACTGCGCCGCGGCGGGCGAGCAGATTACGATCAGTGCCGAGGATTGCTCGAGCGCGGCACTGACCGCGCGGCCGAGGTCCGTCGCGGTCGGCAGCTCCTCGCGATCGCGGAAGACGGGGGAGATTCTGGCGGGCACCGCGCCGACCGTGGTCCTGCGCCCGACGAGGCGCCGCGGTACCCGGTAGCGTTCGAGCGCCCCGTGTAGCCAACGGGCCGTGCGTTCATCGTGATGGCTGTAGCTGATGAACGCACGATAACGGAACTCCGGCGTGCTCATAGGAGTTGTCGTGGAGCCGGCGTGTCTGCCGACTATAGCACCTCTCCGGCACGGCCCGAGCAGCGCGAGGTCGATGCCTCTTCCGGCTGGGCAAACAACCCGCGAGCCGGTTCGTCTAGGGCAGCGGCTCTGGGCGCACGTCGCGCAGAACGGTGCGGAACGCTTAGACTAACGCGCCGGCGTCACCGCGCCGGAAGGGGGGCGAAAACGAATGAAGACGACGACGTGGGTAGCTCTCTGCGTCTTGGGAGCCATTGCCTCGACGGCCGTTCGGACGGCCTCGGCCGCGACGAACGAATGCGACCGCGAGTGCTTGCGCGGCATGATGACCACGTTCCTCTATGCGCTGGTCAAACACGATGCGAGCAAGGTGCCGGTCGCCGACAACGTGCGCGTGACCGAGGACGCCGTCGAGAAGCCGCTCGCGAAGGTCGGTCTGCTGAACACCGTCACGCGGCTGCGCGGCTATCGCCAGGACATCATCGACGAGCGCGAAGGAATGGCCGGCGCGGACGTGGTCGTCGAAGAGGTCGGAGCGCCCGTGCTGCTCGTCGTGCGCCTCAAGGTCGCGGACGGCAAGATCACGGAGATCGAGACCGTCGCGACCCGCAGCCGCACCGAAGGGCTCATCTTCAACATCGACGGCCTGAGCACGCCGACCGAAGAGATGAACTATGCGCCGCGCCCCGAGCAGCTCGCCTCGCGCGAGGATGCGATCAAGGCGGCGCTGCATTATCCGACCGGCCTCAACGCGGCGAAGACCTTCGCGGCCGTGAACGCGCCGTTCGCGCCCGACGCGTATCGACTCGAGAACGGTCAGGTCATGGCCGGGCCCAAATGCACGTTCGCGCCGGGCTGCCAGAACATCGCGACGCAGTCGCTCGCCGTCTTCGAGCGCCTCGGCGACGTGTCGACGCGCGTGATCGGCGTCGACGAGCGCATGGGGATCGTCTGGCTCCGCATGGCGTGGGGCGCGCGCCAGGAGGGCGGAGATCAGCTCACGGTCTGGGAGAGCTTCAAGGTCTACGACGGGCAGATCCACGCCGTCGAAGCGTTCATGAAGATCTTGCCTTTCGAGCTTCGATCCGGCGGCTGGGAGTAGCGGGCGCGTTTTTCCGCCGGCCGACGGCCCCGGAGCCGGCCGCCCGAAGGTAGCGTCGAAACGTGGGGCACTCCATGTGACTTCGCGCGGGACAGGCGGCGGCGTGCCGTAGACCGTCGCGCATCGCGACGAGCCTGCGAATCGTGTCGTCGAGCTCGTCGGCCTTGGCCGCGAGCATCTTGCGGTCGATGCGCGGCCGGCCATCCGGCGCGAACATTCCGGCGATCTCGTCGAGCGTGAAGCCCGCGGCACGTCCGAGCGCGATCAGCGCGAGCCGCTCGAGCACGCCGGGATCGTACTGGCGGCGCAGTCCTCGTCGGCCCGTGGACGAGATCAGCCGCTTCTCCTCGTAGAACCGCAGCGTCGAGTGGGGAACACCGGAGCGCTGCGCCACCTCCGAAATATCCAGGTCTCTCACCTCTTGACCTCAAGTCGACTTGAAGTGGCAGAGTGCAGCTTTCGAATCTCGAAGGCAAGCAGAGGGAGACGAACGTGGACTATCTCGCGTCTGCGGTTCCGATCGGGGTGGGCGCGACCGCGGTGATGGATCTCTGGAGCCTCATCCGCAGGCGCCTGTTCGGCGTTCCGCAACTGGACTACGCGCTGGTCGGCCGCTGGCTCGCTCATCTGCCGCGCGGACGTTTTCGGCACGATCCCATCGCCGCCTCGCCGCCGGTTGCCGTTGAGCGCCTGATTGGTTGGGCGGCCCATTACGTCATCGGCATCGCGTTCGCGGGCGTGCTGCTCTCGATCGGGGGCCCCGACTGGGTCCGGCATCCGACCGTCGCACCCGCGCTCGTCGTCGGCATCGGCAGCGTCGTCGCTCCGTTCCTCGTGATGCAGCCCGGCATGGGCGCCGGGATTGCCGCGAGCCGCACCGCACGGCCAGCGGCCGCGCGCCTCAACAGCTTGGTCACACACGCCGTTTTCGGCCTCGGCCTCTATGCAGCGGCGTGGGTCACGAGATTGTTGGGGGCTGTCGGCTCCGTGGCGATAGGGTAGTCGCCAAAGGCCGCGAACTCCGGGCTCTCGGCAATTGGTATTTCGGGTGGAGCTCGCCTGGCAGGTGTGTTAACGTGCCAACACAGCAATAAGCTGGATTGCGGACATTGCTCGTGCTTGCGCTCCGGCACGATTTCACGATTGCGCTGCGACGAATCGCGAGTCAGCGCCTCTACAGCGCGCTCGGCGTCGCCGTGCTGACGCTCGGCATCGTCTGCTTCATCGCGACTCATCTCTTCGTCAGCTACATCGGGAGCTACGACCGAAACTTCGCGAATGCCGACCGCACGTATGCGATCGAGCAGACCTTTCGCGCGGAGAGCTCCGGCCTCGACATGCGGCTCATGATTCAAAGCGCGCTGCCTCTCGCCGAGTACTTGAGGCTCGACGTGCCGGAGCTCGCGGCCGTATCGCGGTACCGGAGTAACCTGACCCCCGTCGAAGCCGGGGGCCGATCGATGGGGCGTGCCGTTGCCTACGTCGAGGCGCCGTTCTACGACATTTTCGACTTCAAGTCCGTGGGCGGGGATCTTCGGGCGGCGACGGCCCCGCGGAGCGCCGTGCTGACCCGGCACGCGGCGCAGCAGATGTTCGGCGAAGGCGACGCCGTCGGCAAAATCATCACGATCGGCGGCGCGCACCCGCTCGACGTCGAGGTCGTCGCCGTCATCGAGGACGTGCCGGCCGCCTCGCATCTCGCCTCGGGATCGTTGTTCTCGCGGGGCTTCGATGTGCTCGCGTCCTGGGACGTGTTCGAGGCGATCGGCAGAACGCCGTTCGATACGAGCTGGGGCAACGCGCCGGTGATGACCTACGCATTGCTACCCCCGGACGGATCGTTCACGGCCGCCGAGCTGAACGGCCGACTTCGGCGACTCGTCGCGCGCCACATACCCGCCGAGTGGAGGCAGGCGGCGACGATCGAGTTCGAGGCCCGGCCCATCGCTTCGATCGCCGCGAGCACTTTGCAGTGGCGGTACCAGGGCTACGGGCCGCCGTGGCGCGTCGACGTGCTGCGCGCCGTCTCGATCTTCGCGGCCGCGATTCTCGCCATCGCGTGCCTAAATTTCGTCAACCTTGCCACGGCCCAAACGAGCGGCCGCGCGCTCGCCATCGCCACGCGCAAGGCACTCGGCGCGAAATCGGCGCACGTGGTTCGGCAGGAGCTGATTCAAACCGCGCTCATCGTCGCCGCGGCGACGGCGCTCGCGCTCGCGGCCATCGTTCCGGCCGGGCGGCTGCTGACGGGGGCGTGGCGCGTTGCGTTCGCCGTGCCGTGGGCGGAGCCGCGGTTCTGGACGTTCCTCGCGGCCTTGCTCGCCGGCGTAACCTGCGCGGTCGGACTCTACCCCGCGCTCGTGCTCGCCCGAATCCGGCCCGCGGCGGGGCTGCGTCTCGGCGCCGTTCGCTCAGGACCGAGGCTCGTGCGCACGGTTCTCGTCGGGGCGCAATTCGCGACCGCGAGCTTCCTCGTCGCCGTCGTCGTCGTGCTGCTCGTTCAGCGTCATGGCCTGCGGGAGGCGCTGCTCGGCCGGTTCGAGGACCCCTACGTGATGTTCTACGTCGGGCCGCCGGCGCCGATGCCCGACCGCGAGGTTCTTGCCCGGGAGCTCTCGCGCGGTCCCAACATCGAAGGGGCGTCCTTCATGTGGCAGCCCCTTTTGCAGGCCACGGGCCCGAGGACGCAGTTGCGCCGCGCGGCCGATGCGCAAGCGCCCCGCCTCACGATGGACGCTCAGGCCGTCGGCTACGACTTCTTCGCACTGCTCGACATTCCGGTGCTCGCCGGCCGCGTGTTCGAGCGCGGGCACGCGGACGACGCCATGCCCCGAACGCCCGAGGCGATCGCCGCCCGCGAGGGCGGGCCGGTGGCGATGGTCCTCGACCGCGCGGCCGCACGGGCGCTCGGCTGGCCCGATCCGGCCGGTGCCGTCGGCCAGACCGTCTACGCCTCGAACTCCACGCGGCCGATCGAGATCATCGGCGTCGTCGAGACCGTGCCGATGACAATACGCACGCGCGGCAGCGCCGGCCTCGCCTACGAGATGGATCCCACGATCAGCGACTACTGGATCGTTCGGCTCGGTAAGGGCGACGTCGCGGCGTCGCTCGCCCACATCCGCGATGCCGTGGAGAAGCTGGCGCCCGGTCGCGGCGCGCCGCGACTCGCGTTTCTCGATCAGGCTTTCGCGAGCGCCTACTGGACGTTCGCCGTGATGAACCGCGTGCTCGGCGGCCTCGCGCTCTTCGCGATCGCGATCGCCGGCACGGGCCTCTTCGGCATGGCGAGCTACGTGACGGCGCGGCGCACGCGCGAGATCGGGCTGCGCAAGACGCAGGGCGCATCGTCGGGCCGCGTCCTGCGCATGCTGCTCTGGGACTTCTCGAAGCCCGTCGTCGCCGCGAATCTCGCGGCGTGGCCGCTCGCGTTCTATGCCGCCGAGAGGTACCTGGGCCTCTTTGCCGAGCGCGCCGCACTGACGCCGCTGCCGTTCGCACTCGCGCTCGCGGCGACGCTCGCGCTCGCATGGCTCACGGTGGGCGGCCGCGTGCTGCACGCGGCGCGGCTGAGCCCGGCGGTGTCGCTGCGGAACGAGTGACGAGTCGATCGCTCTCCCGGGGCGTGAAGAGTCGCTCGCTCTCCCAGGCCTGCGAAGAATCGACTGCTCTCCCGACGCGATGCCGTGACGCGCGCTCGTCGGCCTATTAGGGCTTCCGAGCGATGCGCCAGCCGGCGACGACGTACCAGGCCAGCGTCACGATGATCAACGCGCGTTCCGCGAGCCCTTCGACGGCAATGCCTGCCGGTTGCGCTTCTTCAGCGAACGACCAAAGCGTCAGCGCGACCAGAAGCGCCGTGGCGGCGCTCGCGGCGAACGAGTAGCCGCTCCAACCGCGCCAGTGCGCGTTCCGCCGGAGCGCGAGGCCCGCGACGAGGAACACGAGCGCCGGAGCGACGAGGGCAGGGACGGCGCCCGCGTAGACATGGATGCCGTTCGTCGCGCGCGCTTCGGTGAAGACGGAAGCCATCGCGTAGCCGATCGCCGGCACCTCGAGCAGCCCCGCACAGAGCCGGCGGCGCGTGCGCGAGAGCGTCGTCCGCGCGCGCCGAAAGAAGGCGGCGACCCAGGCCGTCAACAGTGCCGCGTTCAGGAGGCCGGCGCCGTTGACGATCCAGGCACGCGGACCCAAGCCGAGGTCGCTGACGACGTCGCGAATCGGCGAATAGCCGGGCCGCAGCGCGCCGGCGACCGTGAAGGCTGCTACGAGAACGATGGGACCGATGACGCCGCCGAGCGCGAGTCGCGCCGTGAGCTGACGGTAACGTCGTCGCGCCTCGATGTCCTCCCGTGCCTCCATGAATGGGCGGGCGGCCTTCAGCTCCGACTTCGAGTCGTCACGTTAGAAGTGAGTCGGCGCTTACTCGGCTTTCCGCGTTCGCGATTTCTCGCCGTGGGACGGACGGATTAGAACGTCGGCGGAAATGCCAAGGCGCGCGTGGAGGCGACGGATCATAGCGATCGATAGACCGCGTTTACGGTTTAGCACCTCGGCGACGCGAGTGCGCGTTCCGATCATGGGTTCGAGGTCCTTGCGCGTGAGCCCCTGCTGTTCCATGCGAAACTTGATGGCCTCGATGGGGTCGGGCGGATCCATCGGGTAATGCGCGGCCTCATAGGCATCGATCAAGGTCGCCAGGATGTCGAGCCTATCTCCTTCGGGCGTGCCGCTCTTCGCACCCCAAAGGCGCTCCACCTCCGCAAGGCTTCTTTCGTAGTCCGCCTTCGAGCGGATCGGTTTGAGGTCAGCTTTCACGGTCCACTTCTTTGACATTGATGTCGTCATAGGCGCGATGAGTCCCAATCCACTTGATCCAGACGATTTCCTTCTCGAAGTCGACGGCGACGACCAAGCGATATGCGTTGCCTTTGATGTTGAACACGATGCGCTCAGCTGTGACGATGCTTGCTGTTACGTAGGACCGCTTCAAATCCGCCGTACTTTTCCATCGCGCTTTCTTGACTTCGTCGAACCAAGCATCCAACGCCGCTTTTACCGCCGGTTGGTCTCTTCGCCCGGCCAGGGAATCGATAAATTCCCGCAACGTGCGCCGAGCGATGATTCGCATGGAGCGACGCTACCAGGTGCCCATTTTGGGTGCAAGCGATATACGAGGGCGTTTCTGTCGCTTATACGGCTTCCCCTCTTTCCGCACAGTGACTCGGGCGATGCAGTCGGTGTCGCAGGGGATTTCGACGGTTGGCCGGGATCACCCTCGCGTTCGGATCCGGACGAACCGTCCGATTTCGAACGATGAGGCAGGGCTCATAGCGGGCACTTCCTCGGCGCGGGCGGCGGGATTCCCGCCTCCGACAGGGACAGACGCGCCAAGTGCGTCAGACGCAAGCGCGTGGCACAGTCTCTGCAGTCGGCACTAGCCATGGATCGAGACTTTTCCCCGCAGCAGCTGCGCCGAAGGCGCCTTGCGCGCGGCGCGAAAGCGCTGCTCGCGCTGGCTGCCATCGCGACGCTGGCTTGGTCCACTCCGCGCTTCCTGCGTCCTTCGGTAGAGCGCGCGGACTTGCGCATCGCAACGGTCGAGCGCGGCCCGCTCGAGGCCACGGTCACGGCGACGGGAACCATCGTCCCGGGCATCGAGCAAACCGTCTCGAGCCCCGTCGGCGCCGAGGTCCTCGCCGTGCCGGTCGCGCTCGGCGAGCGCGTCAAACGCGGTGACGTCATCATGGAGCTCGACACTCGCGCGACGAAGCTAGCCCTCGTCAATCTCGAGGAGCAGCTCGCGCTCAAGCAAGCGGAGCTCCGCAGCCAAGACCTTCAGCGCGCCGACGCGATCCGCCAGGCCAAAGCCCAGCGCGAGCTGCTCGCGATCGACCTCGAGAGCCGCCAGGTCCGCCTATCCCGGTTGCAGCAGCTCGACGGATCCGGTGCCGTCTCCGACGCGGACCTCCTCGAAGCGCGGCTCGACGTCAAGCGCACGAAGGTCGAGATCGCGCAGACCGACGACGAGATCACGAGCCTCGAAGGGCGCCGCGACGCCGATCACGAACGCCTCGAGCTCGACTACTCGATTCTCGAAAAGCAGCGCGACGATCAGGCGCGGCGCGTCGCGATGTCGACGGTGAAGGCGCCCCTCGACGGCGTCGTGACCTCGCTCGTGCACGACGCGGGCTCGGTCGTCGCCGAAGGCCAGGCGCTCGCGACGATCGCGGCCGAGGATTCGTTCAGCGTCGAGGCCTCGGTCTCCGATTTCTACGGGCCGCAGCTCCGGCCCGGACAGCGGGCCCGGATCCGCTCGTCGGCGATCGAGCTCGAAGGCACGCTGAATCGCATTCTGCCGTCGGCGGACAGCTCGAGCCTCGATCTCTTCATCGAGCTCGACGACCCGGCCGCGCCGGCTTTTCACACGAATCTGCGCGTCGACGTCGAGATCGTGACGGCCGAGAAGCCCGACGTGCTCAAGGTCCGGCGCGGCCCGGCGCTCGAGGGCGCGGGCATCGAGCAGCTCTACGTCGTCGACGGCGACCGCGCGGTGCGCAGGCCCGTGCGCCTCGGCTCGAGCGAGCGCAATGAGGTCGAGATCGTCGGCGGGCTCGAGGTCGGCGACGAGGTCATCGTCTCCGATACGTCGGCGTTCGAGCGGCTCGCGGAAGTGCGGATCAAATAACGTGCGAGCAATCGAAGCGGCGGGGAGCGATCGAAGCGGCGCGGAGCAATCGAAGCGGCTCGACGGAATCGAAGCGGTCGGAGCAATCGAACGGATCGAAGCAAACGCGTGGCGCAGGAGGTTTAGAGCATGTCGGATCCCATCGTCTCTCTGAATGATGTTCAGAAGGTCTACCGCACCGACCGCATGGAAACGGTCGCGCTGCATGCCGTGAGCCTCGCGATCGAAAGAGGGGAGTTCGTCTCGATCATGGGGCCTTCCGGCTGCGGCAAAAGCACGCTTCTAAACGTCCTCGGCCTCATCGACCGGCCGACGCAAGGCGAGGTCGTTTTCGGCGGCCGCTCGGTCGGCGGCCTCGGCGACGCGGAGCTCGCCCCGATCCGAAACCGGGAGCTCGGCTTCGTCTTTCAGCAGTTCCATCTGATCCCGGACCTCCGCGTCGTCGACAACGTCGAGCTGCCGCTGCTCTACCGAAAGGGCTCGGGCGCCGAGCGCCGCCGGCTCGCGCTCGAGGCGCTCGAGATCGTCGGCCTCGAGCGGCGCACCGACCATTTCCCGACCGAGCTCTCGGGCGGGCAGCAGCAAAGAGTCGCCGTCGCGCGCGCGATCGTCGGCCGGCCGCGCCTGCTGCTCGCCGACGAGCCGACGGGCAACCTCGACAGCCAGATGAGCGAGGAGATCATGAGCCTGCTCGAGCGGCTCAACCGCGAGCAAGGCACGACGATCGCCATGGTGACCCACGACCAGGCCAAGGCCGACCGCACGCATCGCATCTTCCGGCTCTTCGACGGCCAGCTCGTTCATTAGCCCGCGCAAGACACGACCATGCTACGCAACTACCTCAAGATCTCGATTGCCGTGCTGCTGAGGCGCAAGTTCCTGACGTTCGTCAATCTCTTCGGCGCCGTGCTGACGCTGACCGTGCTCGTCGTCGCGTTCGCGATCTTCGAAGGCACGGTGAGCCCGGCCGGCGCCCAGGATCGGCAGGACCACATCCTCACGATTCCGCGCCTCATCTTGACAGGGACGCGCGGCACGCTCGTGAGCGGCCTCGGCGCCAAGTTCTATGAGCAGTACGTCGCGACGCTCGAGACGCCGGACAAGATCAGCTACGCCACGGTCCCGCAGGCGACGAGCGCCTGGTTGGACGGGCGTAAGGTCACGTCGCAGCTGCGCCGCACCGACGCGGCGTATTGGCAGATGCTCGACTTCGATGTCCTCGACGGCCGAGTGCTCTCGGCAGACGACGTCGACCAGGGACGGTTCGTCGCCGTCATCAACGAGGCGACGGCCGACACGTTCTTTCCGGGCGGGTCCGCGGTCGGTGAGACCGTCGCCGCGGGCTCCGAGAAGTTCGAGGTCGTCGGCGTCGTCGCGAACGAGCCCGAGACGAGCGCGCTCGCCTACTCGGACATCTGGGTGCCGCTCACGACGGCGACCGGCGGCCGGGACGACTGGCTCGGCAGCGGACAGGCCATGCTGTACATCGAGGATACGGGAAGGCTTCGCGCTGCCCAGGACGAGTACGCTCGAGCGCTCGAGAGTTTCGTCTACGCGCCGAATCCCAAACAGTTCCAGCGGGCCGTCTCGTCCGCTTCGACCTCGCTCGAGCTGCTCGCGAGCTCCGTCATGGGCGACGTCTACCGGGGACGATTGCCCGAAAATGCCGCCTCTCCCCAAAGCCTGGTCGCGCAGTTCTTCGCGCTGGCGGTCGTCGCCATGCTGCTCTTCATGTCCCTGCCGGCGATCAACATGGCGAATCTCAATAT
>DASTSM010000350.1:0-5545 GCA_035760685.1 Gammaproteobacteria bacterium
GTGCTGTTTCCGCGCGCGCGGCACACGAAGCTCGACCTGGCCCGCTACTACGTCGCCGTGGCGGACGAAGCGCTGCGCGGCGCGGGCGGCCGGCCGAACATGCTCGTGCGCTATCCGAACGGCATCGGCGACGAGTTCTTCTATCAGAAGCGCGCGCCGCGCTCGCGGCCCGAGTGGATCGAGGTCGTCGAGCTGCGCTTCCCGTCCGGGCGCAAGGCCGACGAGGTCGTGCCGCGCGACGCCGCCTCGCTCGCGTGGCTCGCGAACCTCGCGTGCCTCGAGCTGCACCCGCATCCCGTGCGCGCGGAGGATCTCGAGCATCCCGACGAGCTTCGCGTCGACCTCGATCCCGTGCCCGGCGTCGAGTGGAAGCAGGTGCGCGAAGTGGGGCAGGTGGTGCGCGCGGCGCTCGCGGACTTCGGCCTCGCCGGCTGGCCCAAGACCTCGGGCAAGCGCGGCTTGCACGTCTATGTGCGCGTCGAGCCGCGCTGGACGTTCGACGAGGTCCGGCGCGCGGCGCTCGCGCTCGCGCGCGAGGTCGAGGGACGGGCGCCCGAGCTCGCGACGAGCGCGTGGTGGAAGGAGGAGCGGCGCGGCGTCTTCGTCGACTACAACCAGAACGCGAAGGACCGCACGATGGCCGCCGCGTACTCGGTGCGGCCGACGGCGGAGGCGCGCGTCTCGGCGCCCGTGACGTGGGAGGAGCTCGAGCAGTGCGAGCCGGCCGACTTCACGCTTGCGAACATGCCCGCGAGATTCGCGCGCGTCGGCGATCGCCACGCCGGCATGGAGCGGCAGGCCGGCGCGCTCGACGCCTTGCTCGAGCTCGCCGAGCGCCACGAGCGCGAGGGGCGAGGCGACGCGCCCTGGCCGCCGCACTACAGGAAGCAGCGCGGCGAGCCGCCGCGCGTGCAGCCGTCGAAGCGGCGTGCGGCGAGCCCGTCGTCCAAGCAGCCGGCGTCCTCGAAGTCGAAGCAGTCGGCGTCCTCGTCACAGCAACCGGAGCCGTCATCGAAGCCGGCGGCAGAATCGTCGAAGCGCACGGCGCCGTCGTCGAAGCGGAGAGCGCCGTCCTCGAAGGCGACCGCCTCGACGTCGAAACGCGAAGCGCCGTCATCGAAGCGCGCTGCGCCGTCGCCGAAACGGTCCGCGCCGGCGTCGAAGCGCGGACGGCGCACGCCGAAGCATCCGCTCGTCGAGATCGGGCGCGCGCGCCGCGAAGCCGATGCGCTCGCGGGCCTCGAGCGCTGGAAGCGTCGGCATCCGGAAGCGGCGGCTCACCTCGCGCCCGCCGACGTTCTCGTCGATTCGATGCGGGGCCGCTACTCGACGTGGACGCGTATACGCGTGAACCTCGAGCACGTGCCCGCGCAGCTGCGGCCTCCGCAGGAGGCGCTCGATCCGGACGACGCGGCGCTTCGCAACGCGTGAGGTCCTGTGCGGAAGATCGTCGACGAGCGGGACGGTCTCGGAGGATCGTCCGCAAAGGTGCACGCCAAGAGCACCGCGGTCAGCCGGCGCGTCCCGCGCCGAAGACCTTGGCCAGCGCGTACGGCGCCGTGACCTCGAGCTGATCGTAGCGGCACGCGCTCGGCGGCTTGTCGAAGCGCCAGCGCAGAAAGACGGCCGCGTGACGGAAGCGCCGGCCTTGGAGGTGATCGTACTTGACCTCGCAGACGCGCTCGATCCGAAGCGGCTCCCACGACAGGTCCTTGCCCGCGCTCCAGCGGCTCTGCGCGCCCGGCATGCGCGTGTCCGCGGCGCCGGCGCCGGCCCAGTCCTTCCACGGATGATCCTCTAGCGCGTTCTTTCTGAGCGGCGCGAGCTCCTTCACGAGCTGCTTGCGCATCGCCATCTTGAACGACGACGTCACGCCGACGTGCTGCAGCGCGTCGTGCTCGTCGTAGAGTCCGAGCAGCAGCGAGCCGACGGCGTCGCGGCTGTCCTTGTACCAGCGAAACCCGGCGACGACGCAATCGGCCGTGCGCACGTGCTTGATCTTGAGCATCGCGCGCTTGCCGGGCTCGTAGGGAAGGTCGAGCGGTTTCGCGACGACGCCGTCGAGGCCCGCGCCTTCGAACTTCGCGAGCCAGTCGACGGCGGTCGCGCGGTCCTCGGTTGCGGGCGTCAAATGGATCGGCGGCTCGGCATGCGCGAGCAAGCGCTCGAGAGCCGCGCGCCGCTCGCGCTGCGGCGCCGTCATGAGGCTCCGGCCGCCCGCGGCGAGCAGATCGAACGCGACGAACGAGGCGGGCGTCTCGCGCGCGAGCTTCTCGACGCGCGACGCGGCAGGATGGAGTCGCTGCTGCAACGCGTCGAAGTCGAGCCCGTGTTCGCCCACGACGACGATCTCGCCGTCGAGCACGCAGCCCGGCGGCAGCTTCTCGAGAAAGACCGCGTGGAGCTCCGGAAAGAAGCGATCGAGGGGCTTCAGGTCGCGGCTCTGGATGTAGACGTCCTTCGCGCCGCGAAACACGAGCGCGCGAAAGCCGTCCCATTTCGGCTCGAAGAGGAAGCCGCCCTCGGGCGGCAGCTCGGGCGTGAGCTGCGCGAGCATGGGCTCGATCGGCGGCGCGATCGGCATGGGTCTCTCCGTGATCCCGCGTGGGTCCGAGGGCTCTGCGACCGATGATAGCGCCTCCCGAATGACCCGCCTCGACGCCGGCCGGTGAAAGGCGCGCAGCGGGACGGCGGCCGAAAAGCGCTATGCTTACGGCGCCGACCATCGACCCCACGGATCCGCGTATGCCCGCTTCGACGCCGCCGCGGCCGCTCGAGTACAACGCCACGCTGATCCGGCGGGAGGACTTCACGCCGGAGCTCTCGGCTTTCCACGTCCGCTACGACGAGCCGCTCGGCACGGACCCCGCGTTCGTGCCGGGACAATACGTCGCGCTCGGGCTCAACAACGAGACGCGGCCCGAGCTCGGCTCCGTGCGCCGCTCGATGTCGATCGCGTCGGCGCCCGAGCAGACGCACGGCTTCGAGTTCTACATGCGCTTCGTGCGGCATCCCGCCTCGGACAATCCGCTCACGCATCTTCTCTGGAGGAGGGCGGCGGGCGATCGGATCTACATGACCCGCAAGCCCGTCGGCAAGTTCACGCTGCGCGACACGATCGGCGAAGGCGACGGCCGCATCCGGCTCCTCGTCGCCGCGGGCACGGGCCTCGCGCCTTTCTTGAGCATGGTTCGGAGCGCGACGCTCAGAGATCCGGACGCGAGCCTGAGCGGCGTCGTGTTGATCCACGGCGCGTCGTACCCGGCTGACCTCTGCTACTCCGACGAGCTCCGCCTCCTCGCCGAGCGGAACGGGCTCCGCTATCTGCCGACGGTGAGCCGGCCGCACGAGGCGCCGGGCTGGACCGGCGACACGGGGCGCGCCGAGGACTTTTTCCTGCCGGGCAGGATCGAGTCGCTCGAGGCGCGTGCGGGTCTACGCGCCGGCGAGCTCGGCGCGAGGACGGCCGCCGTGCTCGTCTGCGGATTGCAGGGCACGATCGCCCGCTGCATCGAGCGCCTCGCGCACCGCGGCTTCGTGCCGTTTCACCGGCGGATTCGGCACGCGCTCGGCATCGAGGACGAGCGGCCGGCGTCACTGTGGTGGGAGCAGTACGACGCCGAGCCCGTGATCGATCTTCACGACGCGGAGGCCGTCGCGGCGCTCAAGCGCGATCTCGAGACCGGTGTCGCGCTCTTTGGATGAAGTTAGAGGAGGAGGCTGCCGGCCCGATGCGGCCGGACCCGGCTCGACTCGATGGTCTCGGCTACTTATCTGACAACGACGTTTGTCGGACGCGGGCCGACCTCGATGGTCTTGAGGATATCGCCGGAGGTTGGACTGATCAGGACGAGAAATCCTTTCATGTCGCTTTCCGAGCCGGCACCCATCATCGGCAAAACGACTTCGTTCAATTCGTCCACGAATACCGGTTCCCCGCCGGTTGGCAGGAGTCCCGTGGCTTGGTCGGCGTCTATCGATGCGAGAAGGCGACCGCTGTCCCGTTCATACACCTGAAGCGTATCGTCCGGACGAGAAAGGTACACGAAGGGCGATGACAGTTTCTTCCATGGCGGTTGCAGCCCTCGATTGTTCGCTAACGCCGTTCGTGAGACGGCTTCGCCGGTTGCGATGTCCTTGACGACGACACCGCCTGCCCAAGTAGTCGTTTCTCCGTTTCTCGTTCGACTTCCGCTCGGAAAGATTTCGGCAATCTTCGAGCCGTCGGGCGAAAACGTGCTCTTTTCGCTAATACCGACTTCGCTCTCGCCGACGATTTGCCCCGACCCTATATCGAACACAGTCGAAAGTCCGTGACCGGGAGCGGTATAGCCGAAATAAAGTCGCCGAGTCGCCGCCGAGAACACGACCTGATACAGCGCGTATGAATTCGGGTTAAGCACGGATTCATCGATCGAGCCGCGGTTTGGATCGAGTGTATACCTTCCGACGATCTCGAAGGGTTTGTCCGTATCCAAGGCGACGAGAGGATAGAAGTCGTTTTGGCCACGGTCGCGCTCACTGCCGACGTACAGTCGGGACGTTTCGCGATCCAGTGCGATAGACGTAGGTCTGCCGATACCCTCGATCGGATCTGAGACAGCGAGCACCGCTCCGGTTTCTAGGTCGAGCGCATAGACTTTTCGGTCTGCGCACGCGACGTAGGCCACCACGGCGTGCTCTTTCCTCTGCAAGAGCACGAGGATTGCCGCGCACGCGACAAGAGCGAGAGTGCCGTAAAGGATCCGCTTCTTGTTCCGTGGAAGTCCGCGCATTTCTTGCCAGAGGGGATTTTCGACTAATCGCACTCACCGATGCGCCGAGTGACCGTGCGAACGGAAGCGCGTCGCTCTCTCAGTTCCAAAGTGCAGAGGTTTACGCCGGCATCGTGCAACGATCCTAAGATCGCTCGCGCACGGTCCCGAGAAGCCCGATCGAAGCAATCGAGGGCGTAGTCTGCGACGGACCTTCCCCTGTAGGTCTGGCTTGGGTCGGCGTCCCTTTCGAGAAATGTTTCTACCATCTCCGGCGAACAATTGAGGACCGCGCCGGTGAGCGCAGGAACCGCTGCCGGGTCGGCCCCGGCGGCAAGCAGCGCATCCACGATCTCCATTGCCGCGGGTAAACGGCCGGATGATGCGACGATCAACGCTCCGTTCAAGATTTCATCGGCTCTTGGAACCGAATAGTCCGCCATCTTCTCGAGAATGATCGAGGTGGCTTCCAATTTTCCTTCGTATACCGCGACCCGAAGGGGATGGTCACCGCTGCTGATGCTCGCAAACCGCGCAGGGTCTTGGTCGATCAAAGCGCGCAGGGTGCGGAGCATGTCTTTGCTCACGGCGGCATTCATCATCTCGCCTGCCGAAAGAACGGCGACCGGCGCGCCGACGCCGAGCAACTGCACCGCCGCCGCGTCGTTTCCGGCCAATATGGCCAATGTCAGCAACGGTACGGCCTCTTGCTCGGAGCCGGGAACGAGTAGCGAGACCGTGGGCGAGCCCCCTGACGCCAGGTACGTCCCGAGAGCGTCGACGCGGCCGTC
>DASTSM010000351.1:0-16422 GCA_035760685.1 Gammaproteobacteria bacterium
CGGCCATGGACGTTCTCGCGGCCCGGCTCGCCGACGAGCATCCCGAAGACTATCGCGGCTCGGGAGAGTTCGCATTGGGCCGCGGCATGACGGTCAAGGCGTCGACGGACGTGCGGATCCACCCGCAAGCCGACACGCCGATCATGGCGCTCGCCTCGCTCGTGCTCGTCATCGTCGCCCTCGTGCTCGCCATCGCTTGCAGCAACGTTGCGACGCTGCTGCTCGTCCGCGGCGCGGTGCGCGCGAAAGAAATCTCGATGCGTCTCGCGCTCGGCGCGACGCGCCGTCAGCTCGTTCGGCATCTGCTGATCGAGAATCTGGTGCTCTGGCTCGCGGCCGGCGGCGCCGGCTGTCTCTTCGCGTGGTGGGCCGTGCGAGCGCTGCAAGGCGTCGACCTACCGGTCAGAGTCGACCTGACCCTCGACTACCGCGTGCTCGCCTTCGCGATCGCGCTGTCGCTCGTCACCGGACTTGCGTTCGGTCTCGCGCCGGCACTCAAGGCGACCCGCGTCGACCTGCTCTCGTCCTTGCGGGACGAAGGACTGCAGCCGATCGATCGTCGGCGGCTCACGCTCAAGAACGCGCTGATCGTCGCGCAAGTGGCGATCTCCGTGCTGCTGCTCGGCGGCACGAGCGTCTTCCTTCAGGCCGCGTCGGCCGCGCGAGCGCATCGCGTCGGATACGCCGTCGACGGCGTGGCGATGCTCCAAACCGATCTGACGTTCGCCGGCTATTCCGCCGGCCGGGCGAAAAGCCTCTTCGACGAGCTGCTGCGGCGCATCGAGGCGACTCCCGGCGTCGAATCCGCAGCGCTGCTGCCCGGGCTCCCGATGCAAGCCGGCACGGTGTCGATCGTCGCGGACGCGGGCGCAGGCCGCGAAAGCGCGGAGGCCGCCGCCTCACGGCTCGAGGCCGGGCCGGGCTTCTTCGAAACGCTGCGGATCCCGCTGCTCTACGGCCGCGTGTTCGACGCGCGCGACCGTGCGGACACGCCCCGCGTCGCCGTCGTCACGGAACGCATGGCTCGCCAGTACTTCGGCACCGTAAACGCCGTGGGACGCCGGTTCCGCGCCGCGAACGATCCGAGCTCGTGGACGGAGGTCATCGGCGTCGTGCGGGACACCGGCACGAACTTCGTCGACGACGTCCTCGATCCGATCGCGCCGGCGTTCTATAGCTCCTACACGCAGTCCGCCGCGCCGCCGACGACGATCGTCGCGCGAACGTCCGGCAACACGTCCGCGCTCGTCGCGGCGATGGAGCGCGAGCTTAGGTCCCTGGACCCCGCGCTGCCCGTGCTGACGGCGCAGACGATGGCGCAGAGTCTCGCGGCCGCGCAGGCCGAGCCGACCGCGGTCGCGGCTTTCTTCAGCGTCCTCGGCGGCCTCGGGCTCGTGCTGGCCAGCATCGGTCTCTATGCGGTGATCGCGTTTGCCGTCGCCACGCGCACGCGAGAGATCGGCATCCGCATGGCGCTCGGCGCGCGCGCCCGGCAAGTGGTATCGAGCATTGCGCGAGGCGTCGCGGGATTGATCGGGGTCGGTACCGGCGTGGGTCTCGTGCTCTCGACGCTGGTCATGCTCGCGCTCAGGCAGTCCTCCGGGGACGTCGGGATCGGCGACATCTCGTTGCTGGCCTACCATCCGCGAATCGACCCGCTCGCGCTCCTCGCGATCGCAGGCGTGACCGCCGTCGTCGGCGTAGCCGCCGCGTTCGTGCCGGCGCGCCGGGCAGCGCGCCTGGATCCGCTCGCCGCTCTGCGCCACGAATGACCCGCCCCGACGCTCTGTCCGGACTGTGAGCGAATTCCGCGTTTTCTCGCAGCGCCCCTCTATGCTCTCTCCGCCACACAAGGAGCGCGCGATGTATCAGGCCACAAGGACGGTTCTCGGCGGGATCCTTTTGACCGCGGTCGCAGCGTGCTCCGGCGGCGGAGGCTCCGGCGATTCGGGGCCGAGCCTCGTCGAGATCACCTCGGCCAACGCGAAGACGATCGCGGGCGCCGTGCTCGTGTCCTCGCTCGAAGGGGGCGACCTCTCCGGCCTGTCGCCGACGGAGATCGCGGGAAGCGGCGAGGCAGCCAAGCCGGCGGCAAGCCTTTCGACGGCGAAGGCCTCCGCCGTGCAGCCGTCCGCGGCAAAGCTTTCCACCGCAAAGGTCTATGCGAAGGTCCAATCGCTCGAGGGCGCCGAGGCCGACGCCCTCATCGATCAGAGCCGCTCGGGCGATCTGCAGGCGGCGGTCGGCCCCGAATCGACGGCCTGCATGGCGGGCGGCACGGTGACGCTCTCGGGCAACCTTTCGAATCTCGTCACGTTGACGGTCGGCGACACGCTGACGCTCGACTTCGCAAATTGCGACGACGGCACGTCGGTCATCGACGGCGCGTTCTCCATGAAGATCACGAGTCTCTCGGGCGACCTTACGAGCGGCATGTTCGTGCTCGGCGTCGACGTGACGGTGACGGCGCTCCGGATCACGGAGAACGGAGAAACCGTGACCGCCAACGGCAGCATCTCGTTCGTGACCGATTCGACGCAGTCTCCGATCGTGACGACGACGGTCACGGCCAATACGCTGACCGTCACGGGCGCGGGCGCGACGAATACGCTCCGCGACTTCTCGTCGACCGAGGTCGTCGACTCGGTCACGACCGAGTACTCGCTCTCGAGCCACGGCACGCTGACGAGCACGGCCTTCTCGGGGTCCGTGACGTTCGAGACGAACGCGAGCTTCCAGGGCACGGGCGATGATCACCCGGTCAGCGGCGAGATCGTCATCACGGGCGCGAAAGGCGGCTCGATCGATCTCGTCGTGCTCGACGGCGTGAGCGTCCGGCTCAACCTCGACCTGAACGGCGACGGCCAGATCGACGAGACAAGCGACGCGACTTGGGACGAGCTGACCTGATCCGAGGCGCGGCCCCGGCCCCGCGCAGGCCGGTTTCCTCGGTCGTTGAACCTATCGTCGCCGTACGCGCTACAATCCCCCCTCACGGCGCGGCCGGGCCCACGAGAGACGCACGCTTAGCGTCCCATGCAACCGCCGCTCGCGCCGGGGGAGTTGCGGCCGTTTGGAGAATCATTCGCAGATAGCGGCGACCTCCGCCGCTTCCATCCGCATTCTGCTGATCGGAGACGCCACGCTGCGCGAGGGCGGGCTCGCTCGCAATCTCGACACGCAGTTCGGCGCACGCGCCGTGCGCGAGGTCGACGGCTGGGCCGCGCTCGCGACGGCCTGCGCACGCGACGAGAACTACGAGGTCGCGATCCTGCGCCACCCGCTCGGGTGGTCGTCCGCGCAAGTCGTCGTGCGCAAGCTCAAGGCGCAGCATCCCGATCGCCCGATCATCATGCTCGTGCCCACGGGCGGCCGCGAGGCGGCCGTCGACGCGATGCACGAAGGCCTCGACGACTACGTCGCCGTCCCCGACGACTACGCACGCCTGCCGCGCGTCATCGAGGCCTGCCTCGCGCGCGCCGCGCATGGCGAGCGCGTGCGGCGCCAAGCTCTCGTGGACCGCGAGCGCAGCGAAGCCGCCCTTCGCGCGAGCGAGGAACGGGCGCGCCTTCTCGTGCGGCTCTCCGACACGACCCGCTCGCTCGAGGAGCCCGACGAGATCGCGGGGTTCGGCATGCGTCTCCTGCGCGACGCGCTGCACGCGGACCGTTGCGCCTACGGCGAGCTCGAGGACGACGGCGCGCACTACCGCTTCACGGCCGTCGCGACGGCGCCCGGCGTTTCCCCGATCGAGCGGCGCCGCCGCCTGTCGGCCCTCGGCACCGAGGGCGAGCGCTCGATGAGGATCGGCCGGCCGTTCGTGATCCACGACATCGAGGCGGAGCGGGCGGCGACGGGCGCCTATCGAGACGAAGACGCGGCGGGCTGGCGCGCCCAGGGCGTCCGAGGGCTCATCGCCGTGCCCGTGCATAGCGGCAATCTCCTCGCCTCCGCGGTCTGCGTCCATTCGTTGACCCCGCGGCGCTGGACTCAAGGCGAGGTCGAGCTCGCCGAGCTCGTGGCCGAGCGCGTTTCGGAATCGATCGAGCGGGCGCGCGTCTCGAGCGTGCTGCGCGACAGCGAGGCCGAGTTCAGGGGGCTCTTCGAGTCCTCGGCGGCAGGGGCCGCCGAGGCGAACCCCATCACGGGCCGCTTCCTCAGAGTCAACCGGCGTTTCTGCGAGATCACGGGATATTCGGAGACCGAGCTCCACGAGCTCACGTTCACGGACATCACGCATCCCGACGACCGCGACGCGAACGCAGCGACGATCGGCCCCGTCGTCGCCGGCGAGTCCGAGCGCTGGGAGATCGAGAAGCGCTACATGCGCTCCGACGGAATGACGGTGTGGGTCCACATCTCGGGCCATCTCGTGCGGGACGCGCACGGCCATCCCTATCGCCTGATCGCGAATGCCGTCGACGTGAGCGACCGCAAGCGCGCCGAGCAGGCGCTCGTCGCGGGCCGCCGGCAGCTGCAGATGATCGCGGACGGCGCGCCCGTCATGCTCGCGAGCTGCACGCCCGACTATCGCTTCAAGTTCGTGAACAAGGCTTACGCCGAGCGCTTCGATTGCACGCCGGACGACATTGTGGGGCTCACGGTCAGCGAGGTCCTCGGCGAAAAGGCCTTCGCGGAGATCAAGCAGCACGCCGACCGCGCGCTCGAGGGCCGGCGCGCGGAGTTCGAGATCGAGATGCACTACCGCGACCTCGGCCCCCAGTGGATCCGCTCCGCCTACGCGCCGGAGTGCGACGAGTCGGGCCGCGTCGTCGGCTGGCTCGCGGCCGCGCTCGACATCACGGACCGCAAGGAGGCGGAGGAAGCGCTGCGCAGCAGCGAGCAGCGCTATCGGAGGCTCGTCGAGCAGACCGTCGTCGGCGTCGCCAACGCCGACTTCGACGGCGTCTTGACGTTCGTCAACGACGGGCTTTGCGAGCTGCTCGGCTACGCCGAGTCGGAGCTCACGGGCAGGAACGTGCTCGAGCTCATGCATCCGGACGACAGCCGCCGCGACGAGGCGATGTTCCGCCGCCTGCGCGACGGCGCTCCCTTCACGATCGAGAAGCGCCTGCTGCGCAAGGAAGGCACGCCCGTCTGGGTCCACATCTATGCGACCGCGCTCACCGATTCGCTCGGGCGGCCGCAATCGGCCGTCGCGATCGTCGCCGACATCAGCGAGCGCAAGCGGGCCGAGCAGGCGTTGCAGGAGGCCGATCGGCGCAAGGACGAGTTCCTCGCGGTGCTGGGACACGAGCTCAGGAATCCGCTCGCGCCGCTCTCGTCCGGCCTCGAGCTGATCCGGCGCGCCGGCACCGGACCCGAGGTCATCGACGGCGTGCGCTCGATGATGGAGCGACAGCTCGAGCACCTCGTGCGTCTCGTCGACGATCTGCTCGACGTCTCGCGCTTCAGCCGCGGCAAGATCGAGCTGCAGCGCGCGCCGCTCGATCTCGCCGGCGTCATCGAGGCCGCCGTCGAGCTCGTGAAGCCGCAAATCGGCGAGCGGCGCCACGTGCTCGTCGTCGAGCGCGACGAGCGCCCGCTCCCGGTCGAGGGCGATTTCCAGCGCTTGATTCAGGTCGTCGGCAATCTGCTCAGCAACGCCGCGAAGTACACGGAGCCCGAGGGCACGATCTCCGTGCGGACGGAGGTCGAAGGCCGGGACGCGCTCGTCCGCGTGGCGGACACGGGCTTCGGCATCCCGCCGGAGCGGCTCCCGGGCCTCTTCCAGATGTTCAGTCAGGTGCCGGAGCACCGCTCGCGCACGGGCGGCGGCGGCCTCGGCATCGGCCTTTCGCTGTCGCGGCAGCTCGTGGAGCTCCACGGCGGCTCGATCGAGGCGCGCAGCGCAGGGCTCGGCGAGGGAAGCGAGTTCGTCATTCGATTGCCGCTCGCCGCGCCGGCTGCGGCCCCGAAACCGGTCGAGCAGCCGCAGGCCTCGCCCGCCTCGGGCGACCGCGGCCGCGTCCTCATCGTCGACGACAACGTCGACGCGGCCGCGATCCTCGCAAAGCTGCTCGAGCTCAAGGGACATGCCGTGCGCGCGGTCAACGACGGCCCCGCGGCGCTTCACGTCATGGACAGCTTCGCGCCCCGCATCGTGCTGCTCGATATCGGCCTGCCCGAGATGGACGGCTACGAGGTCGCGCGGCGCATCCGCGCGCGCCCGGAGGGCCGCGAGATCCTGCTCATCGCGGTCACGGGCTGGGGCCAGCACGAGGACAAGCAGCGCGCGGCCTGCGCCGGCTTCGACCACCACGTCACGAAACCCGTCGACCTGCGCTCGCTCGAGCGCCTCATGTGCTCCACGCCCGCCGCGGCCGCGCGTTAGACCGCGGGCGCGTGCGATCCTAGCCTCCGCCGGCGGCTCGAGGCGCGCCGGCCTCGAGCGACGCGAGGCTCTGCCGGATCACGGTCTCCGCGCACGCGATGGTGTCTTTGAGGCTGAGGCCCATGTAGAAGCGGTAGTAGTGCCACGTGCTCGCGGCGAGGTAGTAGCGGATGTTGGCCGCCGCGATCCTGCGCTCGCGCTCGGCGCGCTCCGGCCATCGCTCGTCGATGACACGGCGCACCGCCGTCCAGCGCTCCTTGGCGTAGCTGTCCCGCATGCGCGGAAAGAGCTCGGAGTGCAGCGCCGCCTTCGTGAGATTCGTCCGCGCCTCGAATCCCCGGTAGAGATCGCGCGGGGCCGCCTCGAGGGCCTCGAGCGAGGCCGGCGGCGGCGGCAGATCGAGGCGCCGCTGCACCTCCGCCGCGACGGCGTCGAGGAACGCTTCGCGCGACGCAAAGTAGCGGAAGACCGTGCGCTCGGAGATGTTCGCCCGCTTGGCAACGGCGCGGACCGTGAGCTCGTGCACGGCGCCGTTCTCGAGCACGCCGATCGCCGCCTCGAGAATCAGGGCGCGAGTAAGGTCGTTACGCCTTTCCGCGAGGCTCGCCGCTTTCGTCATTGACATACACCATGTCCTCTTGTCACACTCTATGACATCTACCGCAACAAGAACAAGAGGTCCCCTGTGAAGCAAAAGGTGATCAACGCCGACGGAGCGGGCGACGTGCTGCACTGCTTGGGCGCCGACGTGAAATTCCTCTGCGAGGCCGAGAAGACCGACAACGCGTGGTCGCTCATGGAGGTCGTGCTGCCCGAGAACGCGGGCCCGCCTCCGCACGACCACGCCTGGGACGAGGCGTATTACGTCGTCGCCGGCGACGTGCGCTTCTCGATCGAGGGCAAGGACCAGATCGTCAAGGCCGGCGGATTCGTGTACGCCCCCGGCGGCACGGTCCACGGCTTCCAAGGAGCATCGAAAACGCCGGCGCGCGTCATCATCTTCGACGCGCCCGCGCACGCCGAGGCGTTCTTCCGCGAGGTGGATCGAGAGGTCAGGCGCCCGGAGGACATGCCGAAAGTCCCTGCGATCGGCGAGCGGAACGGCATTCGCTTCCGAATGGCGGCCGGCTAGCGCGGCCGGCCGGCACGCGACTCGCGAGAACGGACCCGCGGCGCCCGGATCAAGACGGCGGCGCGCTCGGGAGGCGCCCGAGCGTCTGCGTCTCGTCGCTGAGGCTGTCGGTCCGCATGATGCTCTCCCACTTGTGGCGGCGCCTGCCGCGGAAGAGCCAGCGCAAGACGCCCTGCACTCTCCAGAGAGCCGTGAGCTGCCGATAGCCGAAGTTCTCGAGCACCGCGACGAGGTAGAGCGTCAGCACGTCGCGGGTTCGCGGGTAGAGATGAAACGACAACTCCTCGAGCATGACCGCGCTCGAGGAGAGCAGGATGCCGAGCGCGACCGCCATGGCGAGAAACAGCAGCGCCGTCGATACGGACAGCGCGCCGGCCGCCGCGGCCGCGGCGATCACGGCGTACCCTGCGACCTCGATGATCGGGCCGAACAGCTCGAAGAGCAGATAGAACGGAATCGCGAGCCACGACACGCTGCCGCCGCGCGGATTGAACATGAGCCACGCGTTCCGAAACAGCGATTCGCCGAGCCCGTGCTGCCAGCGAACGCGCTGGCTCTTCAAGCCCTTGAGGGTCTCGGGGGCGTCGGTCCAGCAGACGGGGTCCGGCACGAACGTGATCCGGTAGGGCCGGCGCATCTGCTTCATGCGCCGGTGCAGCCGCAGGATCAGCTCCATGTCCTCGCCGATCGAGGTCGGATCGTAGCCGCCGACCTCGATGAGCGCGTCCTTGCGGAACACTCCGAATGCGCCCGAGACGATCAAGAGCGCGTTCAGCGGCGACCACCCGAGGCGGCCGAACAGGAAGCCGCGCAGGTATTCGACGACTTGCACGAGCGCGAGAAAGCTTCTCGGCAGCCCGACCTTCTCGATGAAGCCGCGCCGGATCGTGCACCCGTTCGCGATGCGCACGGTGCCGCCGACGGCGACTGTCGTCGGGTCCTCGAGGAACGGCCGCACCACGCGCCGCAAGCTGTCGGGCTCGAGCACGGAGTCCGCGTCGACGACGCAGACGAGCGGATACCGGCATGCGTTGATCCCGGCGTTCACGGCATCGGCCTTGCTGCCGCCGTTCTCCTTGTCGACGACGCGGAGCGCGGGGTGGCGCGACGAGCGGTAGACGGCGCGCACCGCGCTGCAAGGCACCCTCGCCCAATACGCCTCCGGAAACGGGCGCAACGCGAAGGCTTGAACGAGCTTGTCGAGCGTCTCGTCGGAGGAACCGTCGTTCACGACGATGAGCTCGAAGTCCGAATACTCGAGCTGGAGCAGCGCCTTGACGGACGAGATGATCGAGACCGCTTCGTTGAAGGCCGGCATGACGATGCTGATCGGCATATCGAGGCTCGAGAATAGCGACTCGGCCTCGAGCTGCTCGGCGGCCTGCAAATGCCTCCGCATGCTCGCGATCGCGACGAGGTTCAGCGCGAGATAGCCTAAGTTGATGCCGATGAAGTAGGCCAGGAACACCCACTGCGAGGCGCCGAAAAAGCTTTCGGCCGTCATGCGAGCCCGACCTCGGCCATCGCGTGGCGCATGATGTCGCGCGCGAAGGCATCGCTTTGGGCGTCCGCGAGCTCGCGTAGCCGGTTCGGGCCGAGCCACGGCAGCGACACGATCGCCTGCGCCGCCCGATAGCGGACCCACCACTCGCGGTCGGCGAGCAGCTTCTCGAGCAGCCGGACGTCCCGCGCCTGACCGACTCGGCCGAGCAGCCTCGCGGCCTGCGCGCGCACGTACCACGCCTCGTGCGTCGCGAGCGTCTCGATGCGCGGAAGGCCGGCGTAGTCGCTGATCGCCTTCAGCGCGGCGGCTAAGACGGCGGGCTCGTCGCGCTCGCGGAGCAGCAGCTCGATGAGCTGATCGATCGTCTCGCTACGCGCGAGGCTCGCGTATTTGAGCAGCCGCACCGCCGCCGCGGCCTCCGACGTCAGAATAGCGTTGCAGAGCGGCTGCGTGACGAGCGGCTCGCCGGCCTTCTTGAGCAGGCGAAAGACCGAGACGTCGGGCCAATCGACGCGCGCCCTGACGCACGGCATGACGAGCGGCACGGCGCGCGCTGCATCGATATCGACGAGCGCCGCGGCCGCCGTGACCGATAGCGCCGTGTTCGGATGCGAAAGAAACGCGGCGATCGCGTCCCACGCCGACGGGTCCCGGAGGTTTCCGAGCGTTTGGATCGCGAGCAGGCGCGCGCCGAGCTTGCGGCGCGCGAGCCTTCGGCGCGCGATCTTGCCGAAGCCGAGCCGCTCCCCGAGCACCACGAGCCTCGCGACGGAGTCGCCCTCGACGGACTCGCGCGCCGCGTTCCACTGCTCGAGCAGATCGCCGGTCTCTCGGCGCGAGAAGCGAGGCAGCGCGGCGCCGCGCGCTTCGTCATCCGACAGCATCGCGGCCGCGAAGATACGCCGCCACCGGTCGAACACGGAGCGGCGCCGGCGCGCGGCGACGATCGTGGCGCGGCGCAGCAGCAGCGTGTAGGCGAGCAGCACGAGATTCACGGCCGCCGCGACGAGCGTCGTTCCCGCGGCGGCGTCGACGAGCGGATCAGAGCCCGGCGGCGAGAGATACGCCCACATACCGTCGGTAGTACAGCGACCCTTGGCGCTGCGTCCCGGCCCACCACGAGAGCTTCAACCGGTCGTCGAGCGCATGCCGGCCGCCGATCGAGAAGCCGCGAACACGGGTTCTAAGCACGCGGCCCGGCGCGATCGCCTCCGCCTCCTGTCCGAGGACCGCGGTGAAGTCGAGCTCCGTTCGCTCGGTCCGGTACCAGCTGAGCCGCGCGGAGTGCGCCGCCGATCCCGCCCCGCCGTCGAGCTGCGACTCGTCGAGCGAGTACGCGAGCCGAAAGCTCGAGAAGTACCGCGCAACCGTGGCTCCCGCGGTCGCGACGTCCGACTCCGAGTAGCGCCGCTCGCGCAGGCGAAGCTCCGTTTCCCAGCCCGAGCCGAGCGAGCGCAGCGCGCGCGCCTCGGCCGCGAATCGCGGCACGAAGCCGGCGTCGCTGCCCGCGAGATCGAGGTCGACGCCCATGGTCCAGCCCGGCGTCGCGCGCCAGTCGGCGCCGCCGCCGACGATCCAGGCCGCGTCGCCGAAGCGCGCTTCCTTGCGGAGCGCACCACGCACGGCGCCGCGGCCGCCGCGCTGCCGCGTCACCTGCACGAACACGCTCGTCCAGTCGGGCACCTCGGTCGAGAGCGAGTCCTGCGACGCGCCGACCGTGAGCTCCGTGGGCGGGGAGGCCCGCGCCGGCGCGGGCGTTGCCGGCACGACCGGCTGCCACCACTCGGCTTGCGGGAAACGCGCGCCGGCCTCGGCGCGAAAGGCAGCGAGGCGCGCGCCGGCGGCATTGCGCTCGGAGCGTGACGCGTCCGCTGAGGCGCGGCGCTCGAGCAGCGCGAGCTCGAGCCGCCAAACGTCTTCGTAGCCGGGCGCGAGAATGCGCGCGCGGTCGAGCTCGGCGAGCGCGTCGCGGCCGCGCCCGGCCCAGGCGAGCGCCTGCGCGCGGCCGAACACGTAATCGACGTCCTCGGGATGGGCCTCGAGGAGGCGGTCGTAGTCCGCGAGCGCCGATGCGTAGTCGCCCGACCAGGCGCGCACGCGTGCGAGCATGAAGCGGGCCGCAGCGTCCGCCGGTGCACCGGCGAGCTTGCCCTCGAGCAGATTGGCGGCGCGCGAATAGTCCTCGGCCGCGACGGCTGCGGCGATCTCGTCGTCGAGCGCGCCCTCGGCGTGCACTAAGTGAACGGAAAACAGCAGGGCTGCGGCGGCGATGCCGGCGCGCAGCGCTCGCGGGCTCATGGAACCGGCGCGGCTCGTCGGCTCGCGTCGGTCAGGCGTCGAATCCGCGCCATGAGCTCTTGAGGACGGAAGGGCTTGCTCACGAAGTCGTCGGCTCCGAGGTCGAAAGCGCGCACGACGTCGGCCTCGAGGCCCTTGCCGGACAGGACGACGACGGGCGTCGAGCGGCGGCGCGGATTCTCGCGCATCTGCATGAGCAGCTCGAAGCCGCTCACGTGCGGCAGCACGAGGTCGAGCAGGACGACGTCGACCGGATCCTCGCCGGACAGCACTCTCTCCGCGTCGCGGCCGTTCGGCGCCGTGGTCACGGCGTAGCCCGCCCGCTCCAGCATGAATGCCAGCAGATAGGCCGTGTGCTCGCTATCCTCGACGACGAGCGCGCGAGGCGCCGATCGAGGCTCGCCATCCAGCGCTGCGTTCACTTCCGGGACCTGATCGCGCTTCGTAGACGGCGGATCTTAGCCGGAGACGCCGGCGGCGGGCTTTGATCCAGATCGCAAAAGCCGGGGCCGCGCCTTGACGCAGCTCCCGAAAAAGAGCGTTAAGCGCCGCCCCACCCGAGCACGAGCAGGGAGCGGGCAGGAGCCTCGACGCGGTCGCCGCTCGCGTGCATCTCGTCGGTCGGCGCGCCGCTCGAGGTGTCGAGCAGGCGGCGCCAGAGCGTCTCGCCGCCCGGCGTCGGCAACGTGAACGGCACGGCCTCGTGGTGCGAGTTGAAGACGAGCAGCAGCCGGCTCAGGCTCGCCTCGTCCGGATAGGCCGCCTCCTCGCCGCGCTCGAGCAGGAGACCGATGCACCTCGCCCCCGCGTCGTTCCATGCGTCGTCGCTCTGCTCTTCGCCCGAGGGGTTGATCCAGCGGATGATCATGCCGTCGCGGAAGCTGTGCCTATGCAGCAGCGGCTCGGCCTGGCGCAGCTCGATCGTGCGGCGCACGAAGTCGGTCAGCGCCTCGTCTTCCTCGCCGACGTCGTCCCAGTTGATCCAGCTGATCTCGTTGTCCTGGCAGTAGGCGTTGTTGTTGCCGCGCTGCGTGTTGCCGAGCTCGTCGCCCGCGAGCAGCATCGGCGTGCCGTGCGAGAGCAGCAGCGTCGCGAGAAGATTGCGCTTCTGCCGCTCGCGCAGCTCCCGGATCTTCGGATCGTCGGTCGGGCCTTCGGCGCCGCAGTTCCAGCTCGCGTTGTGGTCCGAGCCGTCCCGGTTGTCCTCGCCGTTCGCCTCGTTGTGCTTCTCGTTGTACGAGACGAGATCGTTCAGCGTGAAGCCGTCGTGGGCGGTCACGAAATTCACGCTCGACCAGGGCCGCCTGCCGTTGCGGTCGTACATGTCGCCCGAGCCCGTGACGCGCGCCGCGAGCTCGCGCAGGAGCCCCGCGTCGCCCTTCCAGTACGCGCGCACGGTATCGCGAAACTTGCCGTTCCACTCGGCCCAGCCCGGCGGGAACTCGCCGACCTGGTAGCCGCCCGGGCCGATGTCCCACGGCTCGCCGACGAGCTTCACGCCCGCGAGCACGGGATCCTGA
Source organism: Gammaproteobacteria bacterium (assembly GCA_035760685.1). Taxonomy (GTDB): domain Bacteria; phylum Pseudomonadota; class Gammaproteobacteria; order Steroidobacterales; family Rariloculaceae; genus ZC4RG20. The sequence goes on from DASTSM010000351.1 coordinate 12,789, forward strand.
ACGACCGCGTCGAAGAATCCGCCGCGCGGGTCGAAGCCGTGCGGCTCGCGCCCGAGGATCGTGCCGAGGTCGAAGCGGAAGCCGTCGACGTGCATGTCGAGCACCCAGTACCTAAGCGAATCCATGACCATCTGCAGGACGCGCGGGTGGCTCGTGTTGATCGTGTTGCCCGTGCCCGTGTCGTTGATGTAGTAGCGCGGCTTGTCGGGCAGCAGCCGGTAGTACGAGCGGTTGTCGATGCCCTTGAAGCTCAGCGTCGGTCCGAGCTCGTTGCCCTCGGCCGTGTGGTTGTAGACGACATCGAGAATGACCTCGAGACCCGCGTCGTGGAAGCGGCGGATCATCTCCTTGAACGTCGCGAGCCCGCCGGGGCCGAGATAGGTGGGCTCCGGCGAGAAGAAGCCGATTGAGTTGTAGCCCCAGTAGTTGCGCAGTCCCTTGTCGAGCAGATGCTGGTCCTGCACGAAGGCGTGAATCGGCAGGAGCTCGACGGCCGTGATGCCTAGGCTCTTGATGTAGTCCACGACGGGCTGCTGGCCGAGGCCCTTGAAGTTGCCGCGCAGCTCGGGCGGCACGGCCGGATGCAGCATCGTGTAGCCGCGCACGTGCGTCTCGTAGAAGATCGTGCGCTCCCATGGCACGTGCGGCCGCTCGTCGCCGTTCCACTCGAACGCGGGATCGATGACCTGGCACTTCGGCATGCCGTCGGCGCTGTCCTCTGTATCGAACGACAGGTCCTTCTCTTCGGCGTCGAGGCGGTAGGCGAAATGCGCGGGCGACCACTCGACGGCGCCGACGAGCGTCTTCGCATACGGGTCGAGCAGCAGCTTGTTCGGATTGAAGCGGTGCCCGTTCTCGGGGTCGTAGGGCCCGTGCACGCGGTAGCCGTACAACGTGCCCGGGCCGACGTCGGGCAGGTAGCCGTGCCAGATTTCGTTCGTGTACTCGGGCAGCACGATGCGCTCGACCTCGCGATGCTCCGTCGGATGAAAAAGGCACAGCTCGACCTTCTCGGCGTTGGCCGAAAAGATTGCGAAGTTCGTGCCTTCGCCGTCCCAGCTCGCGCCGAGCGGCGCGGGGAGCCCGGCGAGCACGCGGCGCGGGTTCGTCATGCCCGGCGGCAATGCACGAACCGTGCCTTGCTCGAGCCGACCGCCGCGCCGACGGGGCCGGGGTGAGCACGGCGCGCTGACCAGGTCCGCTATTTGACGCCGATCCCGATGTTGAGCGGCGCCGTGAGCACGGCGGCGCCTTCGGCTCCGGCGCGTGCCGAGACCGAATCGTCGAGGGCGCGCAGGACCGCTCGCCGCTGCTCGCGGCTCAAGCCGCGGACGAGCGCATTCGGTATCGGATTGCCCCCGAGACACCAGTCCCAAAGCTCTTGGCCCGAGCGCACTTCGATCCTCTCGCAATGCGAAGTATCGACGCGCACGTCCCTCAAGCCCGCCGCAACGAGCCTGCGGCGCATCACGTCGGGGTCCGCGACCTGAAATTCGAGCGGCGGGTCGGCCGGCAGGCCTCGGAGGCCGGGAACGACGGCTTCGAGCGCGGCCACGAAGAAATGAAGCGCCTCGAACTCGGCCGGATCGCCGTAGGCGATCAAGAGCACGCGCCCGCCCGGCCGCGTGACGCGAGCCATCTCGCGCAGCGCGGTCAGCTGATCGGGAACGAGCATGACGCCGAATTGCGAGCCCGCGACGTCGAACGCGCCGTCGGGGAAATCGAGCGAGTGGCAGTCCATCACGCGCGCTTCGGTATTGCGCAGGCCCTCCTCGCGCACGCGCGCCTCGAAGCGCTCGATCATGCGCGGCGACCAATCCGTCGCAACGACTCGCGCGCCGAGCCGCGCGGCCGGAAGACTCAAGCCTCCGGTGCCGGCCGCGACGTCGAGGACGCGGTGCCCGGGCTCGAGGCCCGCGAGACGCAGGGCCGCGAGAGCGACCTCCGCCTCGCCGGGCGTCACGTAACGGTCGTAATCGTCGGCGAGTTCATCCCAGGCTTCGACGGGAGCGGCCTCGGGCTCGCGGGCGGCGCGCTCGTCTCGGATCGATCGTCCGGCGCTGTCTTCGTTCTCTATCATGGGCTCGTCCTCGATTTCGTTCTCGATATCGCGGGCCGCGCATCTATCCTCATGGACCTCAATCTAGCGTCGAGGGCAGGAGTGCGCTTCGGCGAGATCGCCCAGCGAGGTGCGGCCCGATGGGTGATTCGACGTACGCTCGAATCAGACGAGGCGGTGCTCGTAGGCGAACGCCGCGGCGGCCGTGCGCGACTCGACGGCCAGCTTTCGGAAGATGTTGCTGACGTGCCGGTCCACGGTGCGCCCGCTGAGCCCGAGGTCGCGCGCGATGGCCTTGTTGGTCTTGCCGCGCGCGAGAAGGCGCAAAACCTCGAGCTCGCGCTTCGATAGTCCGAACGCCGCGGCCCGGGACCTCGGCTGCGCATCGAGCGCGTTCAACGCCTCTAGGTCGGGCTTTGCGCCGAGGCGTGCAAGGACGTCGCGTGCGCCTTCCCACTCGAGGCGCGCGCCCTCCTCGTCGCCGAGCGCTGCGTAGACGCGCCCGAGGAGCGCGCGGATTCGCGCCGCGACGTAGGGCGCCCCGACGGTGTGCCATACCCCGAGCGCCCGCCGAAGCGGCTCGACGGCGCTTCTCGGGTCGCCCTCCGCGAAACAGACGGCGCCGCGCGCATGCGCAGCGGCGGCTCCGAGAATCTCGGACCCGTAGCCGTGCGCAATGTCCTCGAGCTCGTCGCAGGCGGCGCGGGCCTCTTCGAGCTCGCCCGCGGCGAGCGCGATCTCTACGCACGCGGGCAGGTGCTGCGCGCGCTGCCACGGCTTCGAGGGAGCCGCGAGCACGCGGCGAACGGCGCGCAGGCCTGCGACGGTTCGGCCCTGCGAGAGGCGCAGCAGCGCGAGCCCGGGCTGCGGCTCCCGGCCGTGATCACTCGCGACCCGATACGCCGCCTCGGCGTCGTCGAGCTCGCCGCGCAGCCGAAGGATCTCCGCGAGCTGGTACCAGGCGTCGCCGAGCACCTCGGGATCGCCTCGCACCGATGCGTGCTCGCAGACTTCGCGCAGCTCCGCGCTCGCGCTCGACCAGTCGCCGGACAGCTGCATGATCTCGCAGCGGTGCACGAGACAAAGACCCGTGAACGTGACGAGCTGCGGCTGCTCGTCGCACCAGCGCGCGAGCGCGGCCGTCCACTCGCGTGCTCGGTCGAGCGCGTGCATCTGCTGGCAAGTGGCAATGACGTTGCAGTAGACGATGCCGGTCACGACCGGCGAAAGCTCACCGGACGCGGCGGCCAGCATCGCTTCGTCGAGCAGCGCGAGTCCCCGTTCTGCGCCGCCTTGCCGGAGGAGCGCGCGGCCTTGAAGGTTCCGCGCGAGCGCGACGAGGTCCTTGTCCTCGCAGCGCTCGCCGATGGCGGCGGCGAGGGCCGCCGAGTCGAAAGCAGCGGCGTACTCGTCGGCGGCGAGGCGGCGAAACACCGCGGGCAGCAGGAGGTAGCCGCGCTCGGCGCACGCAGGCTCTCGCTCGACGAGCCGCTCGGCGCGCGCGAGCCAGCCCGTCGCCTGTGCCGCCGACCCGAGCGAGGAGAGATGGAACCCGATCCAGAACGCCGCCCGCGC
>DASTSM010000352.1:0-26713 GCA_035760685.1 Gammaproteobacteria bacterium
ACGTCGTGGGCTCCGCCTCGATCGACGCGCCCGGCATCGGCCGCATCAGCAGCGGCCGCTTCGGCGCCTACGAGGTGGATCTCGCGAGCCGCGGGGACGCGCTCGCGGTCGCCTGGTACGACACGCGCGACGGCAACGCCGAGATCTATCTGCGTCTCATGCAAGGCGATGCGTTCGGCGCGCGCTCTCGCGAATACCGCCTGACCGATTCCGCCGACGAGTCGTACGAGGCGTCCATCGACGCGCTCGCCGATGGATTCGCCGTCGCGTGGTACGAGAAATCGAGCGACGGAAAGCTCACCGCGGAGCTCGGCCTTTGGATTCCCGAGCATGGATTCCGCTGGCGCCGATCGCTCGGCATTGCTGCCGCCGCTCCCGCGACGCCCGTCTCGCAGGTTGATGCCGCGCCTTCGCCCGAGCCCGTCTCGCAAACCGATGCCGCGCAGTCGCCGCCCGGGTCCGTCGCGTCGGTCGAGAGCCGAAACCCCGTGGTGCGCGCATGGGCCGGCCGCGTGTTCTGCGCGTGGATCGAGAAGTCGCCCGACGGCGTCGAGGTCGTGCGGGGACGCTGGTTCGAAGCGGACGGCACGCCGAGCGCGGAAGCCGTGACGCTTGGACCCGCGAGCGCAACGACCTGGAACCTGAACGCGGCGATCGACCGCGACGGCGCGGCGGTCGTCGTCTACGACGCGACCGCCGGCACGAAAGCCGCGGAGCTTTACGCTACACGGCTAGAGGGCGGCAGCACGACGCTGACTCGGCTTACGGCGGACGACGGCTACGCCTCGAAGTATCCGGATCTCGCGTTCGGCGCCGATGGGGCCGCGCTCACGTGGTTCGACGAGCGCGACGGCAATCAGGAGGTTTATCTCTACGTCGGCAAAGCGCTCGAAGACGCCGGGCGCTCGGGCGCCTCGGTCTCGGGAGAATCGCTCGACGCGGCCGCGCGCCGCATCACGAATACGGCGGGCCACTCGATCGGCGCGTATGTCGCGAGCTCCGGCGGCCGCTACGGCCTCGCTTGGTCCGACGATACCGCCGGCTCTTACGAGATCTATTTCCAATCCTTCAGCGCCGACGGAGCGCCAGAAGGATCCGTGCATCGGCTCACGTCCACTCCGGCGCCGTCCCTGATTCCCGCGATTCGCCCGTACCGAGAAGGCTTCGCGATCGCCTGGACCGAGGTCACGCGCCCGGGGCGCGCCATGCACGACGCCTCCGCGCGCGCGGAGATCATGCTGACGGCCGTCCCGTAACAGTAGAATCGCGGGGCGGAGACGGACGGGAGCTGTACCCGACGAGACGGGACTGAGAAATAATGCGCTGACGCGTCGACGACGCCTCGAGAGGCGGCGGGGAGAATGACATGCGAGAAGCAGCGATCATGCGAAGCTCGTTTTCGTCGGCCTGCAAGCTGGCTCTCACCGTCTTGGCGCTCGCGCCCCTCGCGGCAGACGCGCACCATAGCTTCCTCGGCCGCTTCGACAGGAAGTCGCTCGACGAGATCGAGGGTGAGGTCACCGAGACCCTGTGGCGCAACCCGCACGCTTACATCCTGCTGCGGGTCGAGCGCGACGGCGCCGTCGAGAGCTGGGAAGTCGAAACGAGCTCGCTCTCGGTGCTGCGCCGTCAGGGTATCGAGGACGGAATGATCAAAGTCGGCGACCATATCAAAGTCGCAGGCTATCCGCCCGTCGGCGCAAAGAAGGAGATGTACGCTCGGCATGTGCTGCTGCCGGACGGCCGCGAGCTTCTCATGGACACGGGCCTCACGCCGCGATGGAGCCGGCAAACGGTCGGGGAGCACTCGATCCTCTCGATCACGGAAGGCGATTCGTCGCGACCCGACCTCGGCATTTTTCGTATCTGGAGCTTCGTCCGGAACGGCCCGCGGCTCTTCCCCGAAGACGTGGATCCCGCGTTCGACGTGCAGTCGTACCCGATGACCGATTCGGCCCGTGCGGCACTTGCCGCATTCGATCGCGTGGCCGAGAACCCGACGGGTCGATGCATGCCGAAAGGCATGCCGACGGTCATGGAGCAGCCCTACCCGATCGAGTTCGTGAAGCGTGCGGACGGAAACATCGTGCTGCGCCTCGAGGAGTACGACACCGAGCGTTTCATCTACATGACCGCGGCGGCCGCGCCGCAAGCGCCCGAGGCCTTACCGCTCGGCGTTTCGATCGGCACCTGGGACGGACGAACGCTCGTCGTGACGACGACGCGCGTGAGCTGGCCCTATTTCAGCCAGGTCGGCATTCCGCAGAGCGCAGCGGTGAAACTCGTCGAGCGTTTCGCGCCGGCCGCGGACGGCAGCAGGCTCGACTACGAGCTGACCGTGATCGATCCCGCCACCTTCACGATGCCCGTCGTGCGCAAGACCTACTGGATCTGGGTGCCTCAAGTGCGGCTCTTGCCGTACCACTGCACAGCGCGCTAGACCGCGCCTCCTTACTCCAACGTGAACACGTGCGCCGGCGAACGATGCACGGCGTGGCGCTTCGTTCCAGTTACGTTCCCTACACCGTCGGCACCGGAACGTAACCCAACGCGGCTGCTACCCGAGCGGCCCGCAGGTCGTCGATCACTACGCGGTTCGCGCGCTGCGCCATCGCAAAGAACCTGGCTCTCTCCCTCGCCGATTCGATAGCGGTCTGCGAGTTCATGAGCCGACGCTTCCATGACTGCCGAAATCGGGATCGTGCGCACCCATCGGGCGCTCTGTGCTCGAAGGATCGCGTCCGTATCCGGCACAGCTTTTTTGATGCCCATCTCCACGGCCTCTCTCCAGACCGCCGGCGGGACGAGCATCTCACCGATGCTGGCGTGCGCCTCTCGAAACGCCTCGGCTTCGGCTAGGTATATCAAGGACGAAGCGTCTACGAGCACGACGAGCTATCCATATGCTACGAAAAGATAGCCAATGGGAAAGATAGGCGCAACTTCGCTGGCTTCGAAACAGTTGGCAGGCGACGGACCGGTGAAAGGCCAGTCGAAATTGGGGAATCTCGGCTACAAGGAGAAGCTGCTCGAGCCGACTGTGTCATAGGGAGGGGTCGTAGCGGTCTGACTGCAACTACGGTAGGTGGAGTCGTGGAGGCTCGTGCGGTGCTGGTGAACCGGTTTCGTCGCAGCGATGAAAGCACCGCGCTCCGATTTCGGATCGGGGTGCGCGTCGATTAGAAGCAGACTCGATGGAGCGACGCTTTCTGCGGGTCGAACGAATCTACTGGCGGTCGATCTGCAAGAAGAACTCAGCCACGAGCGGCGCGAGATCGGGCAGCTCCGGCGAGGAGGGTAGACGTTCGTCGGCATCGTGGACCGACTCGCCGTCGGCAGTGAGGACGATGACCTTGCGCTGTTCCGGCAGCACGAGCCACACCACCGAGACGCCCACGTTCAAATACCAACGCGCCTTGGCCCTGAACGACGCTTCGCTGTCGCCGTCGTTCGGTCCGCCAACCTCGACGGCGAGGACCGGCGGAACCCGCCGCAGTCCGCCCGAGTATTCGCCGAGCTCGGCGCGCCGCCAGATCGCTACGTCTGCCGCTCGCGTCTCCCCTCGGAGGTGCATTCCGGCTTCGTTGCTGCCGGGCACGAAACCAGCATGCTCCCGCGCCCAGCTCCCGAGCGCGAGCACGACGTCGGTGGTCGTGTCCTGTTGAAGGTCGCCACACGGCGGCATGTAGAGCAGCTTCCCTTCCGCAAATTCCAGCCGACCGGCGACCTTCGGCCATGTCTCGAGGCGCCGCGGGTCGAAGTTCTCGGGCGGCCGCAGCTCGAGGGGGAATTTCACTCCGAGCGGAAGCGTGATCGTTTCGTCGTAAGCGGGCGACGGCATGGAAAGATCGTCGCATCGCGTCTGATGCCGCGCAAGCGTCGTTTCCCTGCGGAAGCGCTTAAAAGGCGTCGCCGCCTTCACTCCAGCGCGAAGACGTGCAGCACGCGCTCGAGACCCGCATGCACGTCCTTCGTGAGCGCCGCAAGGCTCGAGCCGTTCGACGACGGCCCCGTCGCGACGGCGACGAACTGCTTGCCGCCGGCCGCATAGGCGATTGGTATGCCCGAGATCATGCCGGAGAGCTGCGTCTGCCACAGCACCTTGCCGGTCCGCGCATCGAGGGCGCGGAATACGCCCGCGACGTCCCCGTCGAAGACGAGCCCGCCGCCGGTGGCCACGAGCCCCATCGTTCCGGCGCGCTGGCTGTAGACCCAGGCCGTCTCGCCCGTCGATGCCGAGATGGCCCAGACCTGCCCGACGTCCGTTGCGCCGGGCGCGATGTGGCGCGTGAAGTTGATGCGCATGCCGAGCAGGCCGATGCCGGTCTTCGGGCCAGCGCTCGTCACCGTGGAGCAGACGTTCTCGAGCGGCATATACATGAGCCCGCTCTGCGGGCTGTACGCGCCCGGCATCCAGTCTTTGCCGCCCGTGTCGGCGGGACAGACCTCCTTGGATTGGTCCGGCCCCGTGAACACCGTGTCCGGGTTCATGTTGGCCTTGCCCGTGGCGGGGTCGATCGAAGCTACGACGTTCTGCTCGATCGTGGGCCTCGCCCAGAGGAACTCGCCGGTCTTTCGGTCAAGCGCGTAGACGATGCCGGTCTTGCCCGGGATGCCCGTGACGACGTCGCGCGTCTCGCCGGGCTCGAGCTTCGGATTGATCCAGGGCACCTGGTGCGGATCCGGGGCGACTTGCGTGTTCACGAGGATGCGCTCGAACGTGTGGTCGAGGTCCCATTGGTCGACGATGTGCTGGTAGTACCAGACGATCTTGCCCGTGTCGGCATCGAGCGCGAGCGTCGACGTGTGGTAGAGGTACGTCTTGTCGTTTCCGGCCAGCAGGTACTTCGTCGTCGGGCCCGTCACGGACGTGCCGAAATAGACGAGGTTGAGGGCGGGATCGTAGCTCGGCGGCATCCAGGTGCCGACCTGCTGCCGCTTCTCCCACGGCACGCCGCCCCAGGTCGCGTCGTTCGGGTCGCCCGGCTTCGCGATCGTCCAGGTGCGCCACAGCTCCTTACCCGTGCGCGCGTCGTTCGCGATCATGACGCAGCCTTCCGGGCCGGAGTCGGGCGCGCACGCGCGGCCCGAGATCACTTTGCCGTTCGCGATAATGGGTCCGCTCGAGGTATTGGCTCGGCCGGTCAGCTGAACCTGCCACGCCTGCTTGCCCGTGCGCGCATCCACGGCGAACAGCGCGCCGCCCGAGGACGTCGAGAATAGGTTGTTCCCGTAGATGGCGATGTTGCGCTTCGTGCCGCCGCGTGCGGGCCCTTCCGGCGCATATCGCCAGAGCACCGCGCCCGTGGCCGCGTCGAGCGCGACGATCCTGTCGCCGGGCAGCGGGAGGAACATGACGCCGTCGTGCACGAGCGGCGTCGCTTCGATCGAGGAACCCTCCAGCGGCAGCGACCAAGCCTCGTGCAGGCGGCTCACGTTGCCGGCATCGATCTCGTCGAGCGGGCTGTAGCCCCAATCGTCGAGCGTGCGCCGGAACGACGGCCAATCCGCCGCGGGAGGGTGCTGGAGCATGGCGTCCGTCACGGGCGTGAGGCCTTCGAGAGCGGACGACGGTGCTGACGTTTGCGCCGCGCCGAGCCCGGCCCAACCCGCTGCGGCCGCCGAAATGACTGCAGCTCCGACCCATCGCGCCATCGACGCGGCCTTGTCAGGTTCCGTCATCTCGTTTCCTCGCTGTGATCGCGTGAGAAGTATAGGCATTTGTCGGAAGCTTACGTAACTGCCGGCCACGTTGCCGTTTGAACAAGCCTTCCCGGATCCTCAACTGCTCCGGCGTCGGCTATCGCTCTCGCACCGAGATCCTGTCGTCAGGGCTCGTGCAGCTTGTGCTCGAGGGCGGCAGCGCAGCTGACGAGGCGACGCAACAGGCTGTTATAGGTTGCGTAAGGGTCTTCCACTCCTTCGCGCGCTAATCGTGCGTAGAGCGCGAGCTCCGCGTTCTCACGTGCGAGACCGGGAATCGCCAACCCGGACGCCGAGAGGCGAGGGCGCGCGATCTCTACCAGCAGTGCCTCCACCGTATCCGTCTCGCCGCAACGCAAGTCCCGAATACCGCGCATCACGAGCTCACCGCCCGGCAGAGCATTTAGGTCAGGCATCATGGCCGGATCGAGCTCAGAAAGCGCTCCACCTTCGCACGGAACGCTTCGGCGCTGATGGCGGGGAAACGAATCAAGTGCGGCTCGATCGCTGCAAACAACTCCCCCAGCCGCTGCGGCTCCACCTCGCCCGAGCGCACCATCGCTCTTACGTCGGCGAGATCGCGCGTATGACCGCGTTCAATCTTCGCCAAAGCCTGAGCGTAGAGATCGTAGTGGTAGAACTCGACGGGCCCTTCACGGCCGATGAATTCTGCACGTTCCTCGCTCGCCGGCGGGTCGGGAATGAACTGGTCCGGGCTCGCCAACTCGACGTTCAGTCGAAGCTCCTCCTTGATTTTGGATATGGCTTCGAACGCGCCGGCCGGTTCGGGGTCGAGCTTGATGTCCACGTCGACCGTGGCCTCCCGCCAGCCTTTCATGACTGCGGTGGCGCCGCCGGTGAAATACACTCGGCCCGGTCCGCGGGCGTAAGCGCCCAGCGCGTGCATCAGACGTCGAATGTCCTCTGCTTTGGCTGGGTTGCGAGGCATGCGCCGAGGATACTCGGCATCGGGCGGTCGAACCAGAACGTCGCGCGGCCGACGATCGATCGGGTGGTGGCGCTATTCCGCCGCCAACGCCTCCGCGGGATCGACTCCCGACGCCCGGCGCGCCGGCAGGTAGCTCGCGAGCGCCGCGACGAGCGCGAGCCCCGCCACGACGGCGCCGTAGGTGAGCGAGTCGAACGGCCGCACGTCATAGAGCAGCGACGTGACGAGCCGCGTCACGCCGAGAGCAGCGACGACCCCGATCGCGATGCCCGCCCCCGCGAGCGCTACGCCGTAGCGCACGACCTGCCGGCGAACGTGGCGCTGCTCCGCGCCGAGCGCCAACCGGATCGCGATCTCGCGGCGCCGCAGCGACACCGAATACGACAACACGCCGTAAAGCCCCACGACGCCGAGCGCGAGCGACGCGCACGCGGCGACGACGAGGCTTACGAACGCGAACGTGGTGCGCTCGGCGGACCGATCGGAGATTTGTTGCAGCGTGCGCACCGATGTGATCGGCAAGTTCGGATCGACGGACCACACCGCTTGTTGCATCCGCCGCTCAAACGCGCCGGTGCCCGCGAGCGGGCTTCGAACGGCGACGATTACTGACCGGATCGCCTCCACCCCGGCCTGAGGCGAGCTCACGTGCCGCAGCGAGGGCAAGTAGACGATCGTCGGTGCCGGTTGGCGCACACCGTCCTCGCGCACGTCGGCGACCACGCCGACGATCTCGCGCCAGCGCGTGTCCTCGTGCGGGCGGATCCGCTTGCCGACGGCCGCGGCCGGTGAGCCCCAGAATCGGCGCGCCATGTTCTCAGAGACCAGGGCGACCGGCCGGTCATCGTAGAGATCGGTCCAGTCGAGATCCCGGCCGGCGAGCACCGCGGTTCCGAGCGCGGCAAAGAATCGCGGAGAGATGTATTTCAAGCGCTGTCCGCCCGCCGCGGGCTCGCCCGCATTCGCGGCGCCGTCGATCTCGACCGTGCCGCTCAAGCGATTGAAGTCGTCCATCGGCGTCGAGCTCGCGAAACCGACCGTGCTCACGCCGGGCAGCGCCGCGAGCGCGTCGACGATGCCCTGCTGCCGCCGCACGACTTGCTTGGGATCCGGGACCTGGTTGCCGCGCATCGATATGCGGAACGTCTGCACGTCGCCGGCGCTGCTGAAGCCCGGGTCGACGGCGCGCAGTGCCAGGGCCGTGCGCAACAGCAAGCCGGCGCAGACGAGAACCACGACCACGAGCGCAACCTGAGCCACGGCCAACGACTGCCGGAGCGGGCGCTGGCCGCGGCCTTCGCTCGACGTGCGGCCGCCCGCGTGCAAGCCCTCGTTGAGCGCGGCGCCGCCGATCCGCGCCGCGGAGACGTACCCGACGAAGAGGCCCGCGAGCGCCGACACGGCCAGCGCGGCCGCGACCACGTCGGCAGCGAGGCCGACCTCGCCGAGCCGCGGCACGTTGGCGGGCGCGAGCGCGAGCAGCGAGCGCAGCGCCGCCGCGCCCATGCCGAGGCCGAGAACGCCTGCGAGCAAGCCCACCGTGACGCCCTCGAGCAGGAGCCCGCGCGAGAGCCGCGCGGCGCCCGCGCCGAGCGCGGCGCGTATCGCGAGCTCGTGCCGCCGTGCTGCGGTTCGAATGAGCATGAGGTTCGCGACGTTCGCGCACGCGATCGCGAGCACCACGCCGATCGTCGCGAGCACCACCCAGAGCAGCTCGCCGGCCGAGCCGACGACGTCTTGCTTCAACGGCCGCACGGCCGGCGCGATGTGCCACACGTCCGTATAGCGGCGCGCGTCGACGCCCGGGGCCGCCGGCCACGATGCGAGCCAGATCGGGATCATGCGAGCGAGATCGGCATTCGCGTCCGCGGCCGTCTTGCCGGGCTTGAGCCGTGCGACGCCGTTGAAGTTGAACCCGTCGAGCGTCAGGCCGTCGCGCTCGAAGCGCATCGGCCCCATGAGAATATCGGCCTCGACGTCCGCGATCCGGAACCCGCGCGGCATCACGCCGATGATTGGCATCGCTTGGTTGTTGACGGTGAGCGTGCGGCCGACCGCGGCGGGGTCGCCGCCGAAGCGGCGCTGCCAGTACTCGTAGCTGAGCACGGTCGTGCCGCGGTCGTCGTCCGCGAACCAGCGTCCGAGCAGCGGCGGTACGGCGAGCGCGTCCAGCGTGCCGACGGTCACGGCGATGCGCGGCACCTCTTCGGGCTCGCCCTCACCGGTGATCGTCGCCATGCCGGCCGTCCAAAGGCCGATGTGCTCGAACACGCGGTTCTCGTCGCGGTACGTGTACAGCATCGACGGCGACGTGAGCATCGAGCTCGCCCAGACCTGGCCTTCGGCGCCCGGGGCGACGTGCCAGATCCCGACGAGCTCGTCGGCTTCGGGGTACGGCAACGGCTTGATCAGCACGGCGTCGACGACGGCGAACGTCGCGGTCGCCGCGCCGATTCCGATCGCGAGCGTGAGGACCCCCACCGCCGTGAGCCACGGGCTCCGGCGCAGCGAGCGCAACGCGTAGCGCAGGTCGCGGCGGAAGGATTGGAGCGAGTCGAGGCTCTGCATGCCGGATCTCCCGCAGCCGGACCAGTGCTAGACGCGGAATCGATGCGTGCTGCCGAATCGGAGCGCCGCAACGTTACACGTCCGTGCCACCGAGCGTCTAGGCGCCGCATCTGTAAATGGTCTTTACGAGATGATTCCGCGCGACGACGAGAGCCGCCGCGCCGTACACACCGTCGGAGACCGATGCTCAGGCGTCGAAGCGGCGCATCTCCGTCCACCACGGGTGGTCGCGGGCGACGCGACTCACCGCACGCGCGAGCTTGCCGCTGAAGTAGACATCGAGCCCGCCGACCGGCGGCGGCGAGGGCCACAGGATGACGGGGTCGCCGAGGTTGTGCGGAATCGCCCGAACCGGGCGAACGGGCCGCGATTCGTCGCCGAAGTCGAGGTCGTAGACCGGGAACCTCGCGAAGCTGTTGGTATAGAAGAGCTTGCGGCGGCGACCGAGCCGGTTGCGGGGGAGGGGCGTCCACGGCAGGCGGTGGGCAACCACCTCCCGCGTCAGCTGCGCGAGCGACTCGAGCGACGGCGAGGGTCGGTTCGTCACGGGCTCCACGCAGGCGTGCACGCGCGCCGCGATGGCCGCGCGGTCCGCGCGTGCAGGGATCGGCGGCGTCACGACGATCGCTACCGCGTTGCCGGCGAAGTCCTCGGGCACCGAGCTCGCCCGCCCGCGCTGATCCACGGCGACGGACAGCGCGAACCGGTCGCGGTCGGCAAGCCCGACGAGGGCCGCAAGACTGTGGGCGACATGCGCGAGCAGCGCCGAGTTCGTGCTGAGCCGCGGGCAAGCGGCGTCACGCGCAAGCGTTTCCTTGCAACGTTGCAGCGCCGCCGGCGAGAAGTGCGCGACGAATGCGCGATCGTGCAAGCCCGGGCGCGCGACCGCGAAGCGCACGATGTCGAGCGGCGATACGCGGCGCCAGCCCGCCTGCCGCGCGGCGCGCGCGACTTCCCATCGCGAACGACGCAACGTCTCGCCGCCGCGGCGTTCGAACACCGGCGCCGGGAACGCCGCACCCGTCGCGGCGCGGGCGAGATTGCGCGCCATCGTGTAAAACCCGTTGCCGTCGAGGCACGCGTGGGAGCAGCAGATCGCGAGCACGCAGCCGTCGCGAAGGTGCGTGAGCTTCAGCGTCATGAGCGGCGCAGCCCCGCGGCGGATGCGCGAAGGGCTGAACCGGTGCGCGAATCGCGCGACGTCGACACAGGCCGCGTCGAAGTCCGCTACGTTGAGCGTGGGTTCGGTTTCTTCGACGAACGGAACGCCCGTATCGCTCCATTCGATCCGAGTCCCGCCGGCGACGCGCCCGGCCAGCAACGGGTAGTGGTCGAGCAGTCGGGCGAGACCGTGCTTGAGCGTGCTCGCGTCGAGCCGCGAATCGAACACCCACGTGCCCTGGATCACCCACTGGAACGCATACCGGTCGATCGGCGTGAGCATCCACGTCGATACGGCCGGCCGCGATCCCGTCGGGAGAATGAAATCTAGTTTCGGGCGGGTCATGTTGCGGGCGCTCTGCCCGCACGCGTCCGGTCAGAAGCGGCCGGTGATGCGAAAGCTGCGCGTTTCCTGTTGGCCGTACGGTTCCGGAAGGTGGAGATCAAGATTCGAAAGGGAGAGCTCGAAGGCTACGTTGCGGCGGAAGAACCAGCGCGCCCCCAGGGAGTAGCTGTCGTTCGTAAAGTACTTCCCGGAGTTCCTGTCGTAGCCGATCTGTAGGCCAAGTTTCTTCGTCGGATAGAGTGCGGCACCTATCGAGTAAGTGCGAAAGGGGTCGACCCCAAGCGAAATCGAGAACGGCATCGTCGTAGTGTCCGCGGTGAACGAGGGCACCTCTCCCCGCGTGAATCCGCCCGAGAGCGTGTAGGTCAGCGAGCGAAAGTTACGAACGTGAGCGAAGGAAAGGGTTGTCGTATTGGTGCGGATGCTACCCCTCGGACACAATGCGACGCACGCAGGGGAGATTCCGAACGTTTGCTTGGAAGTGTCGACGGCAAGCTCGAGTGTCGTCCGCGGTCCCAAATACTTGCCCGCGATGACCCCGTATACGTCGTCCCTGTAGTCTTGGGTTTGGTAGCGGCCGCCCAGGTACCACCGCGATCCATCGAGCAGATAGTGCCCGCTCAGAACCCAACGGTCGCTCGTGCGGTATTGGTCGGTGACGACCGAAAGGCTCGTCGCGGGGTCGAAGAACGCGGAGAGTGCGTACGGCCCCTCGCCGTCCTGCACCCGATCGAAGTAATAAGTGGCGCCGAAAGTGGAGGCATCCGAATCCGTGATGCCGTTATCCGTCGTGCTTCCCAGGCCCGACAGCTCCCAAGAGTAGCGCCCTTGCGCTGCGGCGATGCCCGAGACGGCGGCCACGAAGAACGCACAGATCAGACTTATCCCGACGAACGGAGCGGATGCACGAGGCATGCGCAAACCCGAGCCTGCTCCCATGACTCCCCCCGGTAGCCTTCGAAGATGAGGGCTACGACTTCCTCGCGCACCGGAAGTTCCCAGGTTCGAGCGAGAATCTGGAGAAAAAAAGCGCTTCCCTCACTCCTCGCGCAGCGCCCGCATCGGGTCGATCTGCGCGGCGCGGCGCGCCGGGATCCAGCTCGCGAGCAGCGCGGCGGCAGCGAGGCCCGCGACCGAGGCCGCAAGCACGCCGGGATCGACCGCGCTGACGTTGCGGATCTGCGCGGCGAGCGCCGCGCCGAGCCCGATCGCGCCCGCGATGCCGATCGCGGCGCCGATGACGATGAGCCGACCGCCGTGCCCGAGCACCATGCGCACGATGTCTTGCGAGCGCGCGCCGAGCGCGACGCGCACGGCGATCTCGCCGAAGCGCTGCGTGACCGCCCAGCTCAGCACGCCGTAGATGCCGATGACCGCGAGCGTGAGGGCGACGGCCGCGAACACGAGCGTCAGCACCATCGGCGCCCGCTCCGGGCCGAGCGAGCCCGCGATGCGCGAATCCATCGAGCGGACGTCGAAGAGCGCGAGATCGGGATCGATGGCCGCGACGGCCGCCGCCGCGGCGCGCGTGAGCTGCTCGGGCGGCAGGGCCGTGCGCAAGGCGAACGCCCCGCTCGACACGGGACGCTCGCGATAGTGCCAGTAGACGGTCTCCTTGCGCGGATTGTCCGCGAGGCTGCCCTGCTTCACGGCCGGCACGACGCCGACGATCGTGTACCACTCGTCGGCGCGATCCCTCGCGGACCGCAGGCGATGGCCGAGCGCGCTGCCGCCGGGCCAGTACTTGCGCGCGAGATTCTCGTCGACGATCGCGACGCGCTCGGTCTCGACGGCGGCGAAGCCGCGCCCGGCGACGAGCGGGATGTCGAGCGCCGTGAAGTACTCGTCGTCGACGGTCCAGCTCTGCGCATGGGGCGCGGGAGCGCCGGGCGCCGGAACGTATCCGTCGATGACGATCGAGCCCTGATTGTTGTCGCCGGAGAACGGCAGCGACGCCGTGAAGCCCGCCGCGCTGACACCCGGCAGGGCGCGCAGCGCCGCGAGCGCCTGCTCTTCGATGCGCGCCCAATCCTCCGGCCGTGCATAGCGCGTGCTCGGCAACGAGATTTGCGCGGTCCACAGGCTGCGCGGGTTGAAGCCCGTGCCTTCCTGCTGGAGCTCGATGAAGCTCTTGACGAGCATCCCGGCGCCCGCGAGCAGGGCGACGCTGATGCCGATTTGCGCGACTACGAGCGCGCCGCGCATGGCCTGCATGCGGCGGTCGCCGCCGCCGAGACGGCCGGCCTCGTGAACGGTGCGTGCGAGGTCGCCGCGCGAAAGCGCGATCACGGGCGGAAGGCCCGAGACGAGCGCCGCGAACACGGCCGCGCCGAGCGTGAATGCGAGCACGGGCAGATTGAGCTGGAAGGGGAAGCCTGGGCGCTCGAGTCCGAGGGCGCGCACGAGATCGAGACCGCCCGATGCGAGCGCGAGCCCGAGGCCCGCGCCGATCAGGGCGAGCAGCAGGCTTTCGGTCAGCACGAGCCGTACGAGCCGGCCGGCGCCGGCGCCGAGCGCCGCGCGCACCGCGAGCTCCTTGCGCCGGCCGGCCGCGCGCGCGAGCGCGAGATTCGCGACGTTCGCGCACGCGATGAGCAGCACGGCGAGCACGGTGGCTTGGAGGGTCAGCAGCATCGCGCCGAGATCGCCGACTTGAAACTCGTGCAGCGGCTTCGCCTTGCCCGTGAATCCCGCGGAATCGAGCGCGTCGCGCTCGACGATCCCGGCCTCGACGTTGCGGCGCACGATTGCCGCGAGCTCGCTGTTCAGGCCCTCGAGCGTGGCGCCGCGCTTGAGGCGCCCTATGCTGAACGAGAACTCTCGGCCCCGCTCGGCATCGCTCGTCTGCTGCGGAGTGAACGCGAACGGCACCCACGCGGCCACGTTGCCGCCGAACCTGAAGCCCGTCGGCATCACGCCGATGATGCGCCGCGTCTCGCCGTCGAGACGAATGTCGCTGCCGACGGCGTCGGGCCGCCCGCCGAAGCGCGTCGTCCAGAAGTCGTGGCTCAGCACGACGACGCGATCGTTGCCGATCGCCGCCTCGCTCTCGTCGAACGCGCGGCCGAGCGCCGGCCGCACGCGCAGCACGTCGAACAGCGACGGCGACGCGCGTTCGACCGTCACCTGCTCGGGCGTGCCGCCGTCGCCGCGAAACGCGCGCGAGTCCGTCGTCACGATGGCGAGATCCTCGAGCGACGACGCCTGCTTTTTGCGGTCGAGATAGTCGGGAATCGACGTGCCGGCCACCTCGAGCCCGAGCTTCGGATACGAGTTGTAGACCATGACGAGCCGGTCGCTGTCGGGATAGGGCAGCGGCCGCAGCAGGAACGCATCGAGCACGCTGAATACGGTCGCGTTGGCGCCGATCGCGATGGCGAGCACGGCGATCGTGATCGCGGCATAGCCGGGGCGCTTCGCGAGCGTGCGCATCGTGTACCGGGCGTTCGTGAGCAAGGCATGCATGGTTTCGTTCCTCGTTGTCTCGCGCGCTCACACGCAATTCGGATGCCAACGTGTCGCGCGGGGCAAGTCGTTGATTTGCAGCGATGCGAGGCGGCGACGCGCATGGCGCCGCCGGCCGTCTCGTCTCGCGAGCGCGCCGCGTGTGTCGATTTCGGGACGAACGACGCCGGGAAGCCCTGCGTCTACAGATTGCGAGTATCGGCCGGCGGATTCAGCCAGTTGTCGCTACGGCCGTCGGCGAAGCGAACGGGTCCCCCGACGAGCTCGTCGATGCTCGCATCGTCGAGACTCGCGAGCGCAATGCTCACATAGTCGCCGCCGATTTCCTCCAGATGGCCTCGATCGAACGTGCGCACGCCGCAGTGCTTGCAGAACATGTGCTTGCCGAACGTCTCGGGCCGCCGCGAGTCCCAGTAGGCCGTGAGGTGCTCTTCGCCCTGCACGTCGTGAAGCGCATCCGGCTTGAGGATGACGTTCCAGTTGCGGACCTTCGTGCAGTACGTGCAGTTGCATTTGCCGGTGCCTGCCGAGAGGTCGATGTCCGCCTGGAACCTGACTCTCCCGCAATGACAGCTGCCGTGATAGGTCTTCTTCGCCATGACCTAACTGTAGCACTGCGGCAGATCGACTCAAGGCACGATGCGGCTCGTCCGGTGCACGGATACCGTGCCCTCGAACCCGACGAGCAGCTCGGCGGCTTCGTTCGCCTCATGCCGGTTTGGACGGAGCGCCGTCCGCAGGCGGCTGGGCCGAAGCCGCCGTGCTCACGACGGAGGACACCGCGAGGACGGAGCGCCGCCTGATCAGTCGAAAATACACCGTCGTGCAGATCCGCGAGAAGAATTATGTCCGCGATACGAAGAATGTGACCGAGTGCGCACTTGGCGTCGGCGGCCGCCCCGGATAATCGCGCCGAACCGCAGGGAGGACCTCGAGATGCGCAGGTCGATAACGCGAACGGTCGTGAGAGTCCTGACGGTTGCAGCGGCCGTAGCGGCCGTGGCGCCGCAAGTCGCGCCCGGGCAGGGCGTACAACGCTCGGCCGCGATCGCGAGCTCGGACGTGCTGAGCCAGATTTCGATGTTCAACTATCGAGCCGGGCGCAAGTCGGCGCTGCGGCTTCGCCCTACGCCGATCGTCGCGAGCGGAGAAGGCAGGGTTCAAGTCGAATACGAGAACGGGAACGCGAGGATCTCCGCGCAAGTCGAGCGGTTGCCGCCGCCGGCGACGCTCGGGCCCTATACGACTTATGTGCTGTGGGCGCTGACCCCCGACGGCCGCGCCGCTAACGCGGGCGTGCTCGCCGGCGCCGACGGCGATAAGGGCGAGATCGAGACCCAGTACGGCGCATCGCAGTTTGCGCTCATCGTCACGGCGGAGCCTCACTTCGCCGTGAGCGCGCCGAGTACGATGATCGTGCTCTACAACGTTGCAGACGGCGTCAAAGGCGATGAGTCGAAGGTGACTTCGCTGACGGAGCGAGCGGATTATTCCGGCCTGAAGCGCATCGCGATCGATGCGAAGACGCGGCCCGCCGAGCTCGTCCAGGCCGAATATGCCGTGGAAATCGCACGGGCGGTCGGCGCCGCGCAATATGCGACGCGGCTCTTCGGCACGGCGGAGACAAAGCTCGCGGCGGCCCGCTCCGCATGGAGCGGGAAAAGATCCGATCGCAAGAGTGCTCCAAGCCTAGCGCGAGAGGCCGTCGTTGCGGGCGAGGACGCGCGGCGTGCGGCGATGGTGGCGCGGGCCGCGGCCGAGGAGGAGGCGAGCCGCCAGGCGGCGGCGGAAGCGGCCGCGGCGGCGGAGCGAAAACGCGCAGAAGCCGAGGCGGAAGCGGAGCGCGAGCGCTCGGCGGCGGCGGCGCAGGCCGCTGCCGAGGCTGCGGCGGCGGCCGCGCAGCAGAGGGCGGCGGAGGCGGCGCGCGCCGACCTGCTGAACCGCCTCAATTCTGCGCTGCCGACCCACGAGTCCGATCGCGGGCTCGTCTCCGAGATCGGCGGTGTGCAGTTCGCGACAGGCACCGCGGACTTGAGCTCCGGGGCGCGCGAGCGCCTCGCGAGATTCTCGGGGATCGTCGCGTCCTACCCCGATCTCAAGTTCGTGGTCGAAGGACACACCGACAACGTCGGATCCGATGCGACGAACAAAGAGCTTTCGCTGCGGCGCGCCATTGCCGTGCGCGACTACTTGATCGGCCAAGGGGTCGCCGCTTCGAAAATCGACGTCGAAGGCTTCGGGTCGTCGCGGCCGGTCGGCGACAACTCGACGGCCGACGGACGCGCACGCAATCGCAGGGTCGACATCGTCATCTCGGGCGGGTTGCTCGTATCGAGCACGCGGGGAGCCTCTACCGGCTAGCGCGCGTCTCCGTCTCCCTGCCGCGGCAGCCGTTGCGCGGCCTGCTTTGGGCCCGCTTCCGCGCCGACGCGGTGCGGGCCGCCCGACCTCGATCGAAGTTGGACGTCTCTCGGCGTCGAAATCATTCGCGGCGTCGTCCTCATTTTTTTCGAATGATTTTTCGAGTGGCCTTGCGGCTGCATCCGGGTTATACACTTCGTAAGCGGCGCGCTTTTGGAGAGCCGCGAATCAAGAGCTACGGGGACGGAGAACGAATGGAATCGTCCCGAGTTATGATCGCATCGTCGTTGCGGGCCGCTGCCCGGATCAGCTCCAGTGAGCCTCGTTAGGCAAAGCGCTCGGCTCGCGATCGGAAGGCTCGCAATCGCCTGGCTCTTCGCTCCGCTCGCGCCGAGCGTTACGGCGTTTGCGCAGACGGATTCAGCGGAGAGCGACGAGCGCGTCGCGGCGACGCATGAAGGTCCCGAACCTGCGCTCGATGAGTCGGCTGCAAAAGAGCGCTTCGCGCGCCTCGATGCCGACATTCTCAAGGAGGCCGTCGATCGCGGCGCGCGCATCGGACGCGTCGAGATCGTGACCGACGACGTCTTCGACCCTGCAAAGCCCAAAGAGAATAAGCGCCTCTATCGTTTCGCCAACAAGGTGCACGTCGAAACGCGGGATAGCGTGATCGAGGACGTGATCTTGTTTCACTCGGGCGATATGTTCGATTCGCGCCTGCTCGAAGAATCCGCGCGCTTGCTGCGTCAGGAGGCCGGCATATCCGAAGCCGTCGTCGTGCCGACGGCCTACAACGCCGACACGAATACCGTCGACGTGCTCGTCAATACGCGCGATTCGTGGTCGCTCTCAGCCGATCTCAAGTTCGGCCGCAGCGGCGGCAAGAACGACTTCGGCTTCGGCGTCGAGGAGAAAAATTTGCTCGGCACCGGCCAAAAGATACTCGTCTCGCACAAGAGCAACGTAGACCGCGACCAGAACATTCTCGGCTACGGGGACGACAACGTACGCGGCACGCGCGTACGTCTTGCCGGGCAGTATGCCGACACGAGCGATGGTGTGCGCCGGGCGTTGGACGTGGGCCGGCCGTTCTTTGCGCTCGACACGCACTGGTCGTTGACCGGCTCGTTGCTCGATGAGCGTCGTGTCGATCAAATGTACGACCTCGGCGAGGTCGTCGACGAATTTCAGCATCGCCAGGAGCAAGTCACGGTCAGCGGCGGCTGGTCGCACGGTCTCGTCGATGGCCGCACGCGGCGCTGGCTCGCGGGTGTCACGTACGACCAGAACGAATTTCGGCCGAGCAGCGACGTTCCGAATCCGCTCGTGCTGCCCGAGGACCGCAAGCTCGTCTATCCCTGGATCGGCTACTCGCTCGTAACCGACGACTTCCGCGCGGTCGAGGAGCTCAACGACATCGGCCGCACCGAGGACGTAAATCTCGGCCTGAGCGTCAATGCGAGGCTCGGCTATTCATCCACGGGTTTCGGCGCGGACCGCGACGCCTGGATCTTCGATATGTTGGGGCAGAAGGGCTGGGAGCCCGAGCCGGGCAAGCTCGTCTTCGTGGACTTCGCCGCCTCCTCGCGCTTCGAGGACGGCCGCTCGGAAAATACGATCGTGAGCGCGGGCGCGCGCTACTACCGGCGCAATTTCGGCAACAAGCTGTTCTTCGTGAGCTTGAGCGGCACGACTACGAACGCCCTCGACCTCGATCGGCAGGTGCTCGTCGGCGGCGACAGCGGTCTGCGCGGCTATCCGCTCCGCTATCAAAGCGGCACGGCGAGGGCCGTCCTCACGTTCGAGGAGCGCGTCTTCACCGATTGGTATCCGTGGAAGCTCGTGCGCGTCGGCTATGCGGCCTTCTTCGACTCGGGCCGCACCTGGGGGCGGGACCCGCGCGGCACGGAAAGCCTCGGCACTTTGCACGACATCGGAGTCGGGCTGCGGCTCAGCTCGCCGCGCGCGAGCTCGGGCACGGTCGTGCACATCGACCTCGCGTTCCCCCTGAATCGCAACGGGTCGATCCAGTCGGCTCAGCTCAACATCGAGACCAAGGGGTCGTTCTGAGCGGTCGCGGCGTGCTGCAGAGAAGCGGCAGGCAACAGCGCCGAATCCTGGCCCGCACGTCCTCCCTTTGGCTCAAGTAACTATCGCATTCTCCAGCCTTCTCGATACCGTCTCCACGTTGCTTGAGCCTCCAAGGAGCACAATCCGTTCCGTCGAAAGTGCATTCCTCAACTAGGAGCAGTGCCATGAAATTTCGGAACGGATTGGGTGCGAGCCTGTTTGCGATACTGCTGTCGGCCGTCGCCGCAGGTGCGCAGGCGCCCGCGACGCCGGCGACCACCGACATCCCGGAGTTCATCGTGCTCGCGAAGGCCCCGCCTTCGACGGCCGCCGATGCGCGCAGCGCCGCTTCGGCCCAGGCGGCGCCGACCATCGACCCCAGCACCTTCGACGCGGCTTCCGCCGTGAAGGCGCTGCAGGCGGAGCAGGAGAAGGCACTGATGGCCGACATCGAGCCGATGCCGGTCGACTGGACTTCACGCTAGTCCTCAAGGGGCGCCGAGAACCGCTCGGCGCCCTACCTCTACCCGCTGGACCCAGGCGATCCGCGAGCGTTTACCCGCCGAGATCGATCGTCACGCGATAGACCTGGTTGTCCTTCACACCGTAGTACCGGTAGGTGTGGTCGTCGATGAAACGCGCGCCGGCCTTGCTCTGAACGATGCCGTCGTAGGCCGGTCCGATTTTTTCGTCGATGAAGACCACCCAGCCCTCGCTCGTCGTGTTGATCCAGGCGAAGTGCTTGCTGTCCGGGCTGAAATCCGGGAATCCGAAGCTGAGGCTGGCGCCGTCGTGCGCCACGCCGTCGATCACGACGGCTTGCTGCCGGCCCGTCCCGTCCGGCCTTTGCCCTACGTACGCCACGTGGTTGCCGTCCGGGCTGTAGAAGAACGGCGGGAAAATCACGGGTGGGTTCGTCTGATTCGGGTTCACCCAGGCGACCACGTAGCCCGGCCGTACCTCGCCGTCGATGACGGCCTGGTCCGCGGTCAGGCTGTTGTCGGCCATCGCCCCGTAGGCGATGTGCTTGCTGTCCGGGCTGAAGCGGATGCCCATGACGTCTTGGCGGTAATGTGGGCTCTCCTTGCCGTCGACCATCACCGAGAATCCCTGCGACGCGCTCCAGATCTTGTAGACGTAGCGTTTGCTGTCCGGGCTGAACTGAAAATCCGTCACGCCGGTGACGGCGGCCATCTCCTCGCCGTCGACGACCGGGAAGTTTCCCGCATTCGTCGCGGCCATGTAGAAGTACCGCCGGCCGTCGGGGCTGAACTGCAGACCGCTGATCCCGTTGTACTCCAAGCCCGCCTTGCCGTTGATGACGGCGACGACGCCGGGCGACGGCGTATTGCGCTTGACGTAGGCGATACTCTTACCGTCGCCGCCGAGCGCCACGTAGTGCTGCGGCGCCGCACCCGCCGTCGGTGCCGTTTGGGCGAACGCGACGGCGCCCTGGACTTCCTGGCCGCCGGGTAAGACCAACACGTTCGGCCAGCCGATGTAGGCGATGCGGCCGTCGGGCGCCATCTCGAGATCCGAGACGTTCTGGTAAGCCTTTCCTTCGACGCCGTCGGCGACGACGACGGTCCCGCTCGGCGTCTGTGCGACGTAGACGTAATGCTTGCCGTCCGCCGTCATCATGACTGACGAGATCTTGGCGCGCCCCGGTCCCGGCTTGCCGTCCACGACGAAGTGCCACATCTGGTCGTTCGTCTGTGCGACGTACGCGATGCGGTTGCCCTTGACGGACGTCTGAGCGAGATCCAACGCGGGCCATGTCTGGCCCTTCACGCCGTCGATGACCATCGCCACCGAGCCCGTGTCGTTGACGACCGGATAGACGAGGTGCGAGCCGTCCCGATTGAAGTAGAAGTCGAACGGGGCGCCGTTGAAAGGGAACGCGCCCGAGGCCTGCTGCGTGGCGACCTTGCCCGCTTCCTTGCCGTCTATGACCGCGATGTAGTCCTGACCGCGGCGGCCGACGTAGGCGCTGTGCCCCCCGGTCGGACTCAGGCGAATTGCGCCGGGCATCGCTCCCCAGCCTCTCGGGACGTCGTCGAAGATCGGGCCCTCGACGCCGTCGACGAGCACGACTTGGCGGCTGCCCTTCGGAGCAACGATCGCGATGTGATCGCCGTCGTCGCTCACGGCGAGCGGGGTCATCTGGCCGTTGCTGATGCGCGGGCCCATGACCGCTTGATCGACTTTGGCAGTCAGGGGCTCCGCCGGCGCGGCCCCCGGCGGCCCGCCTGCCGCGGCTGCGCTCGGCGAAACGGCCGTTTGCGAGGCGGCTTGCGGCGGTTGCCGGCCGATTTGCTGTTGCTGGAGCTGTTGCAGCTGCTGCAGCTGCTGTTGCTGGAGCTGTTGCCGTTGCTGTTGGCGGAGCTGTTGCTGCTGTTGGAGCTGCTTGCGCCGCGCCTCGGCCGCCTGCCGGGCCCGCTCCTGCATCTCCTTGATCGCTTGCTGCTGCGTTTGCGCTTGGCTCGATTGCGACCAACCCGCGACGGGAACAAGGAGCGAGGCTCCGAGCATCGTGAGCGCTAGAATCTCGACACGCATCCGGCAATCTCCGCTGATGAAGCGTCGTCGCTGCGCACGCGCTACTGGCGCGCCATGCACTCCTGATACGCCTTCTGGTACGCGCTCGGGTTGCCCGGCGCCAGCTGCTGCGCCATGGCCTGGCATTGCGCGTCCTTCTTGCCGGCGGCGGTCGTCGGAGCCGGCGGATTCAGCGCAGCGGCCGCGGCGCTCGCCGCAGGGAAAGACTCGGGCTTGAGCGTGACGATGAGCTTGTCGTTGCGGTCGAGAATATCCACTTTCTCGAGCTTCGCGAGCAGCACGGTTCGGCTGCCGCGCTCGATCGCGGCCGCCGGGTTTTCGGGCTCGATGCGCTCGGCCGTGAAGAAGACTTTTGCTTTCGCTACTCCGCCGAGCTTCGAAACTTCCTCGGCGCGCTTCATGTCGACGGGCACGGATGAAAGCCGGAGCTGCCGGTCGATCGCGAACACGACGGGCTCGGGGATGTCGGTCGAGATGAAACTCTCTTTCCACGCGGATTGCGGCGTCCATCCGTATGGGGCCGGTTGCCCGGGATTCTTCTCCTGCGGCATCGTGTGTTGCAGCGCCGGCCCCAGAACGTAGGGGACCCTCTGCTTCACGTCGGCGGGAAGCCTGTCGTAGAAATCCTTCGCGCCGACCTTCGCCTCCGGATCGTAGATCGGCAACATCAAGTTGATCTTGCCGGGCATCTGCTGCGTGCCGTCGAACTTGAAGGCGTGTGCGTCGAAGTCGTACTTCCAGACCGGCAGGTCCTCGCCGAAATAGAAATGCGTGGGGATTCGCTTCGTTGCAAGCTGCAATTGCTTCTTGGCGACGGGCGCGAGCTCGCGCGCCGCGAAATTGGGATCCCGGCCCTCGACCTTGTCTTTCGAGAACAGAAACACGTCGATGATGGGCTTCATCTGCAGATTCGCGTTCGGGTCCCATTTGGGATTCTTGTCGAGAAACGACCAATCGGGATCCGTCCGCACGAACACGTCGAGCAGCGGTCCGCCGGCCAAGGCCGGATCGGTGTCGATGAGCGTCTGCCACTCGTAAGTGATCGAGGGCCTTTGACTGACCCCATGACCGATTTCCTGCGGCGCCAAGGTCTGCCAGGCCGACTGCTCCTTGGAAATTTGCGTCGCCGCGAACGGCACGATGTACTTGTCGTCCATCAGCTGCGGCATGTCGCGCAGCTCCATGAGCGCGTATATCTGCCGCGTAAACTGGAGGCTGCCGCCGAGATCCGGCTTCGCAGAGCCCGCGCCCGGTTGCGCCGGCGCGCTTGCCGCGGCGGGCGCCTGCGCCGCGGCGTTCTGTGCCGCGTTTGCGGGCGCCGCCGGCGGCGCCGCCTGGTGAGCCTGCGGCTGCGCGGCCGCAGCGGTTGCGGGCTGTTGGGTCTGTTCGGGCGCCGGCTGCTGCTGGGCTTCGGGCGCGGCCTGCTGAGCATGCTCCTGCGCCGGCAGCTTCTGCTTAATGGCCTCGGCTTCGTGCTTGGCCTTGTCGAGCGCGTGCTTGAGGCCGCCGAACTGCGCGTGGGCGGCGCCGGCGAACGCGATGGACGTAAGAACGAGGAGAGGGCTCAAAAGACGGCTCGCGGGCATAGGTCCTCCTCGAAGGGATGGACGTGCTTCCCCGACGATCGGTGTCGGCCATAGCGACGCGTGACGATCCCGGGGCCACGGCACTGCGGCACCTTCGGTGTTTAGATTTCTTCTAAGGAGTCGCGCTACGATCTTGCGTCGTCGTCGCGTAGGGCTTCTTCGTGTTGTTCGGTCGGCTCACGGCTGAGCCTAAATCACTTGCCCCAGTGCCGCAAGATCGTCCGCGGCCCGAGATCGTCCGCAATCCGGCGCACACAAAGACCGTGATCGCGAGCATCCGCCGTCGGCCCCGGCCGGGCAGTCGGCGACGGCGAGGATGCGAGGCGCCATGCCGCCCGCCAAGCGCCCGCAGCCCCGCGGATTTGACAGTGACTTTTCGCGACGTCTAACCTCCCGGGTCATCGCAACGGACGACGCAGGAGGGAAATTTCCATGATCTCGGCTCCGAGCACCATCCTCT
The DNA here is from genome assembly GCA_035760685.1 of Gammaproteobacteria bacterium. Classification (GTDB taxonomy): domain Bacteria; phylum Pseudomonadota; class Gammaproteobacteria; order Steroidobacterales; family Rariloculaceae; genus ZC4RG20. The sequence goes on from DASTSM010000352.1 coordinate 23,229, forward strand.
TCGCGTCGGCGATCCTTGCTACGCTCGCCGCGGCTCCCGCGCTCGCGCACCACGGCACGGCGGTCAATTACGACGCGAGCAAGACCATCACGCTCGAGGGCACCGTCACGGAATTCCGCTGGCGAAACCCGCACTCGGCGCTGTTTCTCGACGTCACGGACGAGCACGGCAAAGTCGTGAACTATGCGATCGAGCTGCCGAGCCCGACGCTGCTGTCGCGCGGCGAGCTCGGCTGGACCCGTCACACGTTCAAGCCCGGCGATCACGTCGTATTCAAGGTGCATCCGTCGCGTACGGGCGCCCCGGTCGCCGACGGCGGCTGCACGAGGACGTGCGAGGTGCTGGTCAACGGCAAACCGCCGAAGAAAGAGTATTGATCGCGCGGGCCGGTGCGGCCGGCCGCCCGCAGCCGAGCGCGGCCCCCCAGCTGGAGGCGAAGGATCCCATGCGCACAATGAACATTCTCGCCGCGCTCGCCGCGGTCGTTTCCTTGGCCGCCGCCGCGGGCTTTTCCGGGAACGCCCACGCTCAACGGGCCGACGCGGCTTCGACCGAGGCGGCCGCGAAGAGCGAACAGAGCGCGAAAAGCGCAGAGAGCGCGAAGGGCGATCTCTCCGGCGTCTGGCTGCCGTCGTCCTCGACGCGCGGCTACCCGATGTCGCAGTGGTCGCCCGACGAGCTTCCCTTCACCCCGCAAGGCCGCGCCGCATTCGATGCCAATATTCCGGGCAAGGGCCCGCGTCAGACTCTGCCCGCCAACGGCAACGATCCCATCGGCACCGCGAATCCGCCCGGACTTTACCGCACGCTCGTCTATCCCCGGCCGTGGGAATTCATCCAGCTGCCCGACCGCGTCGTGCAGATCTTCGAGTGGGGCAAGCATTGGCGCACGATCTGGACCGACGGCCGCGAGGTGCCGGACGAGATCGTGTCGGGACCGTTCTGGTACGGGTACTCGGTGGGGCGCTGGCAGGGCGACACGCTCGTCGTGACGACGAACAACCTCGACGGCCGCGCCTGGTTCGACGAGTGGGGCACGCCGATCAGCGAGTTCGACGCGAAAGTCGAGGAGCGCTGGCGGCGGGTCGCCGACAACCGGCTCGAGCTCACGATCACGGTCACCGACCCCGAGATCTATTCACGTCCCTGGACGAGCGCCGTCAAGACCTACGCACTTCAGCCGAAAGGCTCGGCGGGCGGCGAGCCCCTCGAGCAGATCTTCGCGCCGATCGACGAGCAGGACTTCAACGAGCGCGTCAGGGATCCCTCGGCCCACGGCCCGAACGCCGTCAACTGACTCCGTCGGCGGCGCGGCGCTCGTCGCGGCACTCCTCGCCCAATCTTGCTAAGCTTCGGGGACGGCCGAGAGCCGGCGGCGGAAGACGGCCGAAATCAACGGGGTACGATGCATCCGAGACCGACACTGAGCCGCTCGCGGCGCGGAACCGTTGCGATTGCCCTTGCCGTCGCCGCGGTCGTGCCGCTCGCCGTGACGGGCTGCAGCCCCGAGGCGGCGGGATCCGGCGACGCCGAGCGCGTCGAAACGGCGCCCGTCGTCGTCCACGACGTCGAGTTCGTGCCGCAGCGCACGCGTCTCGAGGCCGTCGGCACCTCGCGCGCCGAGCGCTCCGCGACGATCTATCCCGCCGCGGCCGGCGAGGTCGTCGTCGTGCATTTCCGCCCCGGACAGTACGTCGGGCAAGGCGCCGTCCTCGTCGAGCTCGATGCGCGTAACGAGCGCGTCGCGGTCAAGCTCGCGAAGGTCGCGCTCGCGGACGCCGAGCGCCAATACGACCGCTACAGCCGCATGGAAGGCAGCGGCGCCGTCGTGCCCGCCACGCTCGACGCCGCGCGCGCCGCCCTCGAGAAGGCGCGGCTCGAGCTCGAGAGCGCCGAGATCGCGCTCGCGGACCGCACGATCGAGGCGCCGTTCGCGGGCTACGTCGGAGTGACCGACGTCGACGCGGGCGACCGCATCGGGCCCGACACGGCGATCACGACGCTCGACGCGCGCAAGGAGCTCTTGGTCACGTTCGAGGCGCCCGAGCTCATGATCGACGATCTCTCGGTCGGCCATAAGATCGAGATCTCCACCTGGGACCGCAGCGCCCTCACGACCGAGGGCGAGATCGTCGCGATCGACAGCCGCGTCGATCCCGCGAATCGGAGCTTCGTGGTGCGCGCGAAAGTCGACAACGGCAACGATCGCCTCCGCCCCGGCATGAGCTTCCGCGTCAAGCTCGACATGGTCGGCGCGACGTGGCCCGCCGTGCCCGAGGTCGCCCTCCAGTGGGGCAGCGACGGGGCCTACGTCTGGGCGCTCGAGAACGGCCGCGCGCTGCGCGTGCCTGCGACGATCGTGCAGCGCGACGAGGGCCGCGTGCTCATCGACGCCGACCTCGCCGCCGGGGCCCGCATCGTCGTCGAGGGCGTGCAGCGCATGCGCGACGGCATGACGATCTTGGAGCTCGACGTCGAGACCGTAGGCCCAGACGGGCTCGCGAAGACCGACGCGACGTCATGATCGGCGCCGGCGGCCTCCCCGAGCTCGGCATCCGGCGGCCGGTCCTCGTGCTCGTCATGAATCTGCTCGTGGCGCTCGCGGGCGCCGCGGCGCTGCTCGCCGTCGAGGTGCGCGAGCTGCCGGACGTCGACCGGCCCGTGGTCATGGTCCGGGCGAACTTCCCGGGCGCCTCGCCCGAGACGATGGACTCCGAGGTCACGAGCGTCATCGAGGGCGCCGTCGCGCGCGTGTCGGGCGTGCGGGAGCTCCGCTCCTCGAGCGAGGAGGGCAACGGCCGGGTGCGCATCGAGTTCGCGCCCGGCGTCGACCTCGATACGGCGGCGGCCGACGTGCGCGAGGCCGTGAGCCGGGTCGAGCGGCAGCTGCCCGACCGTGTCGAGGAGGTCAACGTCGTCAAGGCCGACGACGACGCGGGCGCGATCATCAACATCTCGGCGATCAGCGACAAGTTGACGGCCGAGGAGCTCGCACGCGTCGTCGAGCAGGACATCGTCCCCGAGATCATCTCGATCGACGGCGTCGCCGACGTCAACATGTTCGGCAATCGCCGGCGCATGCTGCACGTCGCCGTCGATCCGCTGCGCCTCACGAGCTACGGCCTCGCCGTCGGCGACGTGGCCGCGGTGCTCCGCAACGCGCCGTTCGACGTGCCGGCGGGCAGCTTCCACTCCGACCTCCAGGACCTCATCGTGCGGGCCGACGCCTCGACGGTCACGGCCGACCAGATCAAGTCCATCATCATCCGGGACAACGTGCACGTCGGCGACATCGCGAACGTCTACTTCGGTCCCGAGGACGCGCGCACGACGGTGCAGCTCGACGGCCGATCCGTGATCGGCATGGGCGTCGTGCGGCAGGCCCAGTCGAACACGATCGAGATCTCGGATGCCGTCCGCCGCGTCGTCGCTCGCCTCAACGAGCGCCTCAAGGACGTGCGGCTCGGCATCATCCGCGACGACGC